>JBKBTA010000337.1:0-737 GCA_046291035.1 Candidatus Brocadia sp. | reverse complement strand
CTGGAGTTTGTCCTGGTAACGCAAGACGGGAGTGGTACCAGGACAATGAATACAGCAAGGTATAACCTGGTTAAATCGGCCGGGAGTTGGTACCACATTGCAGGAACATACAACAAGACGACCGGGGAGCAGAGGTTATATGTAAATGGTCAGCTGGTGAATACCCAGATACATCCTGCGGGGAATACGATAGTGCCGCAGACCTACTATCCTGACATGAGGATAGGGTATTCACCGATAGCCAGTGGTTATTTTAACGGTGTGATTGACGACGTGCGTCTTTACAACCATCCCATAACCGATGGGGAAGTAAGGGACCTCTACGATGCCTTTCGCGCAGATATGGATGTATACTATGCCTTTGATGAGGGGACGGGGACCGTTGTCCGTGATTCGTCGGGCAACGGCAATCATGGCCGAATCACGGGAGCAACATGGATAGCGGGGAAGAGTGGGAGTGGGCTGAGTTTTGACGGGGTGGATGATTACGTAACGATTCCCCGCAGGAACCATGATGAGATTTCCCTTTGTGCCTGGTTTTATAAGAATGAGAATGATACAACCGGTAGTGATGGAATAATAAGCGGATTCAGGGGTAACGAAGATATACAACTGCGTGAGGGATTCGAGATGAGATTTTCTCCGTATACACCGGATGTACTGGAGTTTGTCCTGGTAACGCAAGACGGGAGTGGTACCAGGACAATGAATACAGCAAGGTATAACCTGGTTAAATC
>JBKBTA010000336.1:0-878 GCA_046291035.1 Candidatus Brocadia sp. | reverse complement strand
CTGCCTATATGTGGTACAACCTTGGAGCGGCACAAGGACATAAAATAGCGAAGGAACGCCGTGGCATCGTTGGGAAAAAGATGACCCCTTCTCAAATAGAAAAGGCGCAACAAATTACCAGAGAATGGCTGCTGAAACACAGGGGTTGAGATTTTTTTTACAAACCTAAAAAACAATCTGGACAGGTATAGTAACATTGGGACATGCATTGCTCCTTTAGGCGGTTTGTAGAGCGAAGAGGCGCTTCGCTCTACATAAAAAATCGTCGAAGGCCTAACTATTATACAAGGAATTTCAATCCTGTAGGGTGCGTAGTACGCACCCTACACAAGCTGTTCTCGTGGAATAAGTTTCCTTGTCTGTCTCATTGCACCGAGAAATCTTACGATGTCAAAATTCCACACGGAGTTTACACTGAACAAAGTGAATGTGTTCGGAATAACAAGAGGGTCGTTGGGTGTTTGTCTTTTAAAACCCAACCTAATTAAAGTGATGGAATATGGGATGTGATTAATGCGGAAATTAAAATTTTCTTTAGCTATGCTTTAAGTTTTTATTAATACAATACATGATCATGTTTGAGCTTCTGATAATCGATAGTAGTGCATATGGCTATGGCTGTTAAGTGGTATAGCTGTATATTTCCATTTATGATGTTTTTCTTTACAAAGATGGTTTTGGCGCAGACATTTGGTTCTATTCGTGGCATTGTGTATGACAAGGATTTTGATGTGCCACTGGCCGCTGCACAAGTCTCAATTGCTGAAACTGGCGATAAAACAACCACAACGGATGAGGGCAACTTTGTTTTCAGCCAGGTGCAGCCCGGAAGCTACACCCTTGTCTTTTCGAAAGAGGGCTATACCCGGCAAGTACAG
>JBKBTA010000335.1:0-893 GCA_046291035.1 Candidatus Brocadia sp. | reverse complement strand
TTTACGGGGTCGCTAACTACGAGAAATACGTATGGTTTAAAAGGATACTTTGTTACGTTGTCCAAAGTATCTGGCGATGAGTGGGGGTTGGAGGCTAACACCTCCAGCCTACCAGCTAAAAAGAGACTCTATGCAAAATTCGGGGTAAAAGAATACTGGATTGTTGATCCTGATGGAAAAACGATAGAAATCTATTGTCTGAAAGAAGGGATGCTTGTGCCGGTAAAAAGCTTTTCTGAAACCGATGAGTTGGAGTCACTGCTGCTTCAGGGTTTAAAGATAAGACTTTCTCCAGTTTTTGCATTTCTATAAGTGGTTCAGTACTCTGCTTAATTCTCTGATTACTTCATCTGAAATATATATGCCTTCGGCTATTAAAGACAGGTCTTTACATAAGCCACCACCGCTTGTTTCCAAACTCCTGTTTGGGAACACCGTTACAGAGAAACTGAGTTTCTCGTCCATTACGCTCCCAAACAGGATTTTGGGAGCGAGCAGTTAAAAAACTTTATAGTACTGATTTTTCAGTAGCTAAGGATGCAGCATATTCAAGGCATGCCATGATATTTTCCATTTGTATATTTGGAAAGTGTTTTAAAATTGTGGAATAGTCTTCCCCTGCAGCAATGTGGCTTACTATTATGCGGACTGGGATGCGAGTTCCTTTGATGCATGGCTCACCGCGCAAACCTTAGGGTCTGAAACGATTCGTTCGTTCATTTTTTTATCTCCAGCAAAATTTTTTTACAGTCAATAATACATCAGTGATGCAAATAATGATTCAGATTTTTGGTAGAGTAGAAAACAAGAGACCTAAATAGAAAAAGCCCTCCATTTATGGTAAAAGTAGTTTTGGCAAAAAAACTAAACCATAAAGAAAAGGAGGGCGATAT
>JBKBTA010000334.1:0-936 GCA_046291035.1 Candidatus Brocadia sp. | reverse complement strand
TATACAATAATAAGCGAATAGTCATTTTCAACCCACTCGTTCGTGTTAGTCAGAAAAAAATGGAGTTCTTCTCAATAAGGATAATCTATGAAACTTATCACTGAGACTCACGCGGAACATATTCGAGGTACTCTTTTCTCTATGACCGTATCATTATTCAAGGCACATTATCCCCTTTTTGTTATGCAAAAGGCATGACGTCATTTCTGTATGAGAAAAAAATTCGTATCTTTGATTACCCGCAATTTGCGCAATCACTGCGGGACGAGTTAATTGCACATGCCAAACAGAAGATACCATACACCATGTGCGATAATGCGTTTCTTGATATTGGCGATTTCAAGAAGGCACAAGAAATTGCCAACGGTTTTTCACCGGAACAACTCCATTCAATACTCAACGAGTTCTCTCAGAAGTATTGCCCGTTTCTCAAGAAGTTCCATCTGTCATATCATTGGAGTATTATGCAGATTGAGTATGCAACGGATATAGTCTTTAAGCAGCAAAGCTATTTACAGTCCATGTACGATACCCTTACCAGAACAGCTATCCATACGGTAAAACCCGAAAACATAGCAACATTTCTGGGAAAGAAACTGCATGGGAATCTGGATAAGATTTCAAAGAACGTAACTGAAAAGAATCATACGTACAAGGGATTCAACTTCTTTAACGATGACGATCAGCAGATATTTCTGACTATTGCCCGTGGTGAGTTCAACATCCGGGGTTTTCAAAATAAAAACCTACGGGTGAAACTTAAAGAGAAAACCACGAGCCAAATATGTCGTATCATAAAGCGACTGAGAGTTCACGGGTTAATCAGGAAAATTACCCATTCATACAAGTACCATCTGACAACTCTTGGTCGTAAAGTAATCGCACTTGGGCTGAAACTCAAAGAACTCGTTATTATCCCTCAACTTGCTGTTCAAA
>JBKBTA010000333.1:0-971 GCA_046291035.1 Candidatus Brocadia sp. | reverse complement strand
TGCTTCCCCAAGGCGGGCAATTTGCTCGTGAATGGCACTATAGAGGCTGGGGTCTCCCGATTGCAGTCGCACCACGTTTTTACCTGCCTGCACTGCCTCCACCATGAGGGGAATGATGTCCTCTAGGGTCATTGCGGCTGTGGGAATACAGGTCGCACTCGGCGGCGCAAACTGCAAAATTCCCGTGGGCACTAGGGAGTCAGCATAGAGAATCACATCGGCTGCCTGCAGGAGCCGTTGCCCCTTGAGGGTAAGTAATTCCGGATCACCGGGGCCTGCACCGACAAAGTAAACTGCGGCAGCGGTCTTGTGTTCTACCACGGCACTAAAGCTCATCAACCTCCTTTCTAGATTAGCTGTTATGGGGGGACAGGCTTATGTCAGGATTAAAACAAGCCTATGAAAGAGGGAAAGGATCATGACTGGCAAACGCATTCTAATGCTCGTGGGTGACTATGTGGAAGACTACGAAGTGATGGTGCCTTTCCAAGCCCTGCAAATGGTGGGTCACACGGTGCATGCAGTCTGCCCAGAAAAGGTTGCTGGTGACAGCGTTCGCACGGCCGTTCATGATTTTGAGGGGGATCAAACCTACAGTGAAAAACGCGGACATAACTTTACCCTCAATGCCACTTTTGCTGACATTGACCCTACGACCTACGATGCCTTGGTGGTGCCAGGGGGACGTGCGCCAGAGTATCTGCGCCTCAACCCACGGGTTGTGGAAATCACCAAGCACTTTGGGGAGACTCAAAAACCAATTGCAGCCGTTTGTCATGGCCTCCAACTCTTGGCGGCAGCGGGGGTGCTGGCGGGTAAAACCTGTACGGCCTATCCCGCCTGTGGTCCTGAGGTGGTGAGTGCCGGGGGAAACTTTACCAGTGTGGCCGTAGATGCGGTGGTGGTAGATGGAAATCTTGTAACGGCGCCAGCTTGGCCTGCCCATCCGCGGTGGTTGGCGGCATTTTTAG
>JBKBTA010000332.1:0-993 GCA_046291035.1 Candidatus Brocadia sp. | reverse complement strand
GTAACTGTTAGGACGGAGTTAAAACCCTTAACAAGGGATGAAACATTTGACTATATCAATTTCAGACTGTCAAAGGCGGGAAAAGGTACGATAACGTTTGAAGACAAGGCAAAAAAACTAATATACAATACATCAAAGGGTGTCCCAAGACTGATTAACCTCATATCCTCAAGAACACTCATGGCCGCATACATTGAAGGAGACACCCATATCAAAAAAAGGCATGTTGTGTATGCGATAAAGCATCTCACGAATTCCTGAGATAAGCCTGCTCGAACGAATCGGAAGAGATAGTAGCGCAGGCTTCCAGCCTGCATATCGTTGAATTCAAAAGCAGGCAGGATGCCTGCGCTACAAATCAGATAAGGCCATCCCGTGGCTGTCCTGGTATTAACCCCAGCCTTAAGGCTGGGGTTCGTAGGTCACGTCATACCCGGGGCTTTAGCCCTGACTTCCAAAGTTGTATTTCCTGATGAATTCCTCATACTCCTGAGCAAACGAAACCTTCTTGTGGTGTTCTTCCTGGTTATTGATGTATGCCCTCACCTTGTCAAGCATAGATTCACTCACAGAAATTCCGAAATATTCATCTGCCCATTCAAACTTATATCTTGTGATTTTTTGCTTATTTACCCAGAAAGCCGATTCGCCTTTTATCAGGTGCATTGCTTTTGAAATACTCATGTCTGCATTTAATCCCATCAGGCAATGTAAATGCTCCGTATAACCATTCAACGTATCAATAAAGATTCCTTTGCTTCTTGCATTTTCATTGATATGGCTTACGATTAACGGTCTGATATCTTTAGTCAGATAAGGCTCTCTGTTTTTTGTGCCCCAGACTGCATGTATCATTATTTTAACAAATGCCATACTTTAAATTCCGTATCAGGGCTAAAGCCCAATTCAGATAAGATCGTCGATAACCCCAGCCTTAAGGCTGGGGTTATCAGATAAGGCCACCCGTGACTGTCCTGGTATTAACCCCAGCCT
>JBKBTA010000331.1:0-1119 GCA_046291035.1 Candidatus Brocadia sp. | reverse complement strand
ACCACGTCAACTTCCTTCTTTTCCTTGCCTTCTTACTCCCTCTTTTTGGTATCGCTGGACTTTGACGTTACCCTGGGTAGGAGCCAACTCCTGTTGGCGACCATGAACTCTTGCTCACCGTTGTGAATTAAAGTATTATTATAAATCATTTTCTAAAAAAGAAAAATGCTTATTGAATTGCCTCAGCATAGAGATATAAATATTACCCAAAAAAGGTTCTCCCTATTCCATGAACGGAAGCTGAGTTTACTCAATAAGCATTAAAGAAAATGGGTTGAAACGGCACGTTCGTAAATACTATGTGTTTTTATCAGTTAAGACCTTGATTATTAGGTAACCGTGTCAGCAGCGCCTTTCACTGTGTTAAAGCTGCATGTCTCGCAATCTCTGGCAATGCCCCTTTTTTTCTTTTCTTTTAATGCAGCCCGAAGCTTGGCTATCTGATCCGCATCTGCATTTTTTTCTCTTTGTAACGTCAATAATTTGACGCGGATTTGTCTTGTCCTCCTGATACTAGGGCACTTCGTTTTGATCATGCCTACGGGGCAGATGCCTACTATTTTCTTTTTGTTTATTTTCTTGGCCATAATGATGAAACTCCTTTCGTAACGTTAAATGCAGGATTTATTGTCATTTTCGTGAATTAAATCAGGGACAATAATTTTCAATGTCTCTTTTGCAGCGGATTGCTCCGCTTCCTTTTTACTTTTGCCCCATCCTCTACCATATTCAATACCTTTTATGATCACGCTTACTTCAAATGACTTTCCATGATCTGGTCCGATTTGTTGCAGGATCCGATAACTGGGTGTAACGCCGTATTCCTTTTGACTATACTGCTGCAGGATAGACTTGTAATTCTTCTCATGCTGGTCCTTACAGACTATATCGATCTCTTTTTTTAAATGCTTTACCGTAAAATTATACGCAGGCTCAAGGCCACCGTCGAGATATATTGCTGCAACAACGGCTTCAAATACATTAGCAAGTAAGGATTTCGGAAGAAAATCCCGGTCGTTTAAACCCCTTCCCACCAAAAAAAAAAATTTTATATTCGCCGCCAAACAAAAATTTTGCAACGTTTTTTTACTTAACACAAAAGATTTTATTTTTTTTAAA
>JBKBTA010000330.1:0-1120 GCA_046291035.1 Candidatus Brocadia sp. | reverse complement strand
TTAACCGTACGCATAACTCGTTCTACTTTACTTGTCGTCTTGCCATTGAGCCTCTTTTCTATCGCCGTAAACATGTCAGGCTTAGCATTCTCAAGGTATGAAACGGTATGAGTATATCCCTTCGATACACAATACTTTATCACCTCTTCCAATCGTTTCCTCTTGGATTCAATCATCTTCTCGATTGTCTTCTGACAATCAACTAATGGCCGTATCGCACATATTTCCATAAGTTCCGATATCACATGCAGCCATTCTTTCCCCTTGCGTTTGACCCCGTCCTGCCACAAAACATGCCTTGCCTGGTACGGAATATGCCACAAACATCGCTGCATAAGGATATTGACCTTGTCTTTCACACTATCCAAAATAGACGTGTCGCCATCGGTTATCAAAAGAAATTGCGAAAATCTCTTGAATACCTCGATACTCTTACGAAAAAGCCTATCCCATGTGCCATTATAATTCCCTATGTCAAGCCCTGCAACCCTCACTCCTCCACCTCTCCTATATTGCACAAATACCTTGAGTTCCTTGCCTCGTTTTGCTATCCCTTTAATCCCTACTCCTGTCCCGTCTGCTTCTCCCATGGGAAGTTCCTTGTCGTCCACTTTGAATTCTATTTCTGATGCCGTCTTTTGCACTGATTTCCATATCGTCATCTTGTCCACTGTCCAGCCAAACATGGCCACGATCTTCTTCGCTACACGATATGTCGTTAACGACCCTACCAACCCAAGCTTCCGGTACGTCTCTGCTGGTATTCGCTTCATCGGCTCCATCCCAAGAAGCTTACGGGTTATGTACATCTTATGCCCACATCTCTTGCACTGCACCTGCAACTGCTGCAATCTTACCCACTGAAATACCGTCAGTATCTTCGTCTCCTTCCCATGACGCGTCTTCCACATAAACTCCTTATCATTTCCACATCCTTCACAATTAAACGGCTTCCTGAAAAGCCCCATCCCGTATTCTCCAAACCCTACAAGTACCTTCTGAATAAAATCCCTCAATATCTCCGGCAGTAACTTGCAAAATGCCTTTAGGATCGCATCTAAACTGCTCTGCGTTAATTCAACTCTAAATTGACAATTAAATTCTATTGTGATACTATTTG
>JBKBTA010000329.1:0-1128 GCA_046291035.1 Candidatus Brocadia sp. | reverse complement strand
TGCTTACTGCCTACTTAAGCGGACAAATGGGCTAGTTACTAAAAACTTACAAAAAAAGAAGTTTTTACAGAGTAATACTATTATGGGTAGGGTGGATTAAGGCCCTGTCTTTTGCGCCGAATCCACCTTCTACGTTTTTCTCAATGGTGGATTCGCTTTGCTTAATCCACAACACAACTTTGTATCGAAAGGAATGAATGGTATGAATAGTGGATTTTACAAAATTTGTTTAATAAAAGGGTTCTTTGTATACGCACTTGTTGCTTTAGTTACTTATGGTGTTACATCGTACAAACATGTCTATGCAGAGGGACATACAAAATATAGCAAGGATTTTTTTGATAAGGCAGAACCAATAAAGGTGAAAGACCCCCTAGCCAGTATGCTCGGAGCAATGGATAAAGGGGAGGTGTTTGTTTATACGTATGCCGATGCAGTGAAATTTGCAGGACATTCCTGCCCAGCCGTTGCCGGTGCCTATAAGTCCACGCAAATGGCATTAAAGGCATTATACGGTGATGAAGTTCCAGTGAGGGGAAATATAAAGGTCACCTTCAAGGGAGATGTTGATTATAAGGTAAACGGGCCAATTTCCCAGATAGTAACAATGATAACGGGGGCCGCTGCTGAGGGCGGATTTAAGGGATTTGGTCCGGTTGGAAAATATGAAAGGCGTAATTTGATGACCTTTGATAAGGATCATACACCCGACCCTATAGCTACCTGCGCCATAACATTTCAAAGAATTGACAATAGGAAAAAGATAGAGGTACTGTATTGTACCGATCATGTCCCGAATAGTGAACGCATGGATAAACTGACGCCTCTCGTGCTTTCCGGCAAGGCATCTGAGGATGAATTAAAGGAATTTGGTAACTTATGGCAGGAACGTGTCAAAACAATACTCCTGAACCCACCCGAAGGTACATTTATTGTAAAAGAGGTCAAGGAGTAGTCAGCATGAGCCTTCTGCTGAGAAATTGGAATGGAAGTAACAATTTAGCTCTTTGAAAAAAGGTAGAGCTGATCCCTAGAGGTTGTCAAGGATAAGAATTTTGGGTCTTCTAAGTTTTGTGTGGGTAAATTTTCATAATAGTTCTTTCTCAACACCATAAAAAGTAAGGGGTT
>JBKBTA010000328.1:0-1264 GCA_046291035.1 Candidatus Brocadia sp. | reverse complement strand
CGCAAGGGTAGTTGGTGGTTTGATTAGTCCTTCAAGGATATTATTACTTGCTCACTTTTTAGGGTGTCTTTCTCACATCTTTATCCATTTCTTTATTAACGGTTTTTACTAGCCCGATTTAATTGCCTCGTGTTGGATACTCCAACTACAGACTTCCTTAATTTGATGTGCACTTCGTAGTTTCGAATTTCAAAATGAGCAGAATAATAGTCGAAGAAATACGCGGTATTGATGCCCTCGATGTTTTAAGCGATGAGTGGAAAATGCTGTTCAAAATGGCTTCCAATGTGTCGCCTTTTCTTTCGTGGGAATGGATTGTAACATGGCAGCGATGGCTCAGTTATGGTCGGATACCATGCATATTCTGTGCACGCTCAGGTAATAATCTGGTGGGTTTATTGCCACTTGGTGAAGAAGAGTATTGTTTGTC
Organism: Candidatus Brocadia sp.; assembly: GCA_046291035.1. Classification (GTDB taxonomy): domain Bacteria; phylum Planctomycetota; class Brocadiia; order Brocadiales; family Brocadiaceae; genus Brocadia. The sequence continues at coordinate 834 of JBKBTA010000328.1, read as the reverse complement.
CGTATTGCGCATACGGGTGCGGCGATTGTTTTTACTTGGTAAAGGTGATTATTTTGATATATTGGCGCTGCCGGGGTGGGAGCTGGACGTGGCATCTGCTATATTTGATTATCTGGCACAGCATGTTGCTTTCGATTTGTTAGAACTTGATAATATGGCTGCCGACTCTTTAAGCCTGCCATTACTTGCACAGCGATTTAATGTTGAAAATGTTTTTCGTTATCGAGTTATGCCCCGCTTTGTTTGCCCCCAGGTGAAGTTTGAGAGTGGCGAGGAAGATGTACTCAAAAATAGTCGGAGGGCTAGGAACTTCAAACAGAGATTGCGCCGACTGCAGAAGCACGATGGTTTTGAGTACCGCTCAATTACACATCCCAATGAAGTTGGTGATGCATTCGAGCGTTTCCTAGAGCTCCATGAAGCACGATGGGCTAACGACGGCGGTTCTGAATTGACTGGACACCCGGTGCTTCAAGAATTCCATCGTGAAGCAGTGAGGCGATTAGCCCATGCAGGACTGCTACGGTTCGATGAGTTGTGGGTGGAAGGTGTATGCATTGCATCATTTTATGGTATGGACGATGGCCAGAACTATTATCTTTACAACTCCGGATATCATCCAGCATGGAAAATGGTAAGCCCTGGCTTTGTTCTGTTAGGCCTCTCATTAGAAAATGCAGCAAGGCGTGGCATTAAATGTTATGATTTTCTCCGTGGCGTTACAAAACACAAATTAGATTGGGCAAACTCAGAACGAAGGACTGTTTGTGTTCAGGTGTCAAGTCGTCGTCCTTTAACACAGGGTAACGTCAAAGTCCAGCGATACCAAAAAGA
>JBKBTA010000032.1:0-20673 GCA_046291035.1 Candidatus Brocadia sp. | reverse complement strand
TATTTGAGAAATGGAAAAGCAGCTGTTGGAAAGGAAATGATTGCCTACCCATGCCCTATTATTGGGGATATTACGGTAAGTTATCGGTATCCTTTGTATTCTGGATTACAACCAAAGACCATGTACAATACCAGCGGTGATATCAAGGCATTGAAGGGTAGTGAAATACAGATGAGTGCAATCAGTGACCGAGCGCTGATATCGGCCGGGATTATCCTTAACAATTCAACCAAAATACCTTTTGTTGTAGAGAACAGTAACACAATAAAGGGTGTTTTATCACTGCTTGAAAGTGGGACATATGTTTTTGAAACCACAGACTCCAGGGGCAGGACTTTCCAGGATACGATACCTCACACCATTCAGTTGGAAGCTGACCAATTTCCGGAAATCCTTGTCAATGCACCGGCAAAAGATATGACGGTCAATGAAAAGGATACGGTAGAACTTAAGTACACGGCAAAAGACGACTTTGGAATCGGTGAAATTTCCCTTGTGTTTGAACAAGAGAATGAAAGAAAGACCAGAACACTTGCCACCTTTGGTAAAAAGCAACTTCAGTACAGCGGTGTGTATTTATGGTCATTGAGCGAATTGGGTTTACGGCCTGATGATAAAATTGCATACCACTTAGAAGTAAAAGACAATGACACGATATCAGGTCCCAAGGTCAGTAGCTCTAAAACGTATTATCTGGAGATATACAGTTCTAAAAAAAAGCATCAGGAATTGGTTCAGCTGCAAGAAGCTCTTCTGCAAGAAACGCTCCATATGTTATCTGACGATCTGACGAAGAGGATTGACGATGAGAAGTGCACATCGAAAGACTATTTGGTGATGACACAAGATGGTATTCAGGAACGTGCGGAAAGAATCATCAATCTTTTTACTGACATTTTGGTGGGTATGCAAGACGATACCATGGCAAATTATAGTGTGTATTATTCCCTCGAAAATCTGAAAAACAAATTCCGCGATGTGACAGATAAAAAACGGATGGCTATTCGGCAGTCTGTACTAACCATATCTGGGGATACTATTCCCGTTCCCGTTTTAAACGAGTTACAAAAAGCCCAGGATGAAGAGGTAGTTGAAGTGGAAAATGTCATACTTTTCCTGAACGATTTAATAAAGAAGCAAAAGCTGGAAGATGTCCTGGATGCGGGGAAAAACCTGATTCAATCCCAAAACAATATTGAAAAACTGCTCGATAAATTACGGGAGGGAGAAGATTCCAAACTTAATGAAAAGGTGCTCTCTGAACTGAAAAAGATCGAGGAAACCATCCAGCAAATGATGGAAAAACTCATGCAGATGGCACAGGGGGAACATCTGGATGAATTTTTAAACGCAGATGCCCTGAAAAATCTTGAGCAGGATGATATTATGAAGGAACTGGACGCCATGAGAGAGGCATTCAGTAAAGGGGATTTGAATGCAGCCATGAAGGCAGCCCAGAAACTGCTTGCTGCCCTTCAGGAAATGATGAATAAGCTGAAATCCTCTGCACAAGATCTTGCAGATTCAACGTTTTCAAATATGCTCAGGGATACGAACCAATTATTGGACAAGATATCCGAACTGGAAAATAAAGAGAGGGAATTGACGGAAAATACCGACAAACTGAAGAGGGATATTCAAAAGCGCACCTCAGAATTAACACAGGAAACCCTCAAATCATTTTTTGAAAAGCAGGGAAAACGCTTAGAGGCAATCAGAAAGGATATCAATGAAGCGAAAGATATTCTGGCGAAAAATGAATTGTTACAGGAGTATTTACAGGTAAATCGTGAATTAAAGCGTATGTCAGAAGAAAGAGAGACGATGGCAAGCCGATTTGGCGAATTTTTTGGCGGTGAAGAAGACATGCTCCCACCTCAGGAAGAATTTAATAAAGTGGCGGAACTGGCAAGGAAAAATGCTGAATTGAACCGGGAAATCAATAAAGACCCCCTCCAGAGGGATTTTCTTTCTATGTCCAGGGAACTGCCGCAGTCGGAAGAGACGCTATCCCATTTAGAGGAAATGTTGAACGGGTGGGATGTAAAAGAGTCGTTGAACCTGGCGAGAGAGTTATCGACTAACTTAAACCAGTGGAATAGTCGCATGCAACACACCCTGGAGCAGAAAAGGATTGCCCAAAAAGAGGAGGTATCCGGAAAAGACCGTGAAGTACCGGAAAAGGTCGGGGACGCAGCCCATCAAAACCAGCAGATCATTAAGGATCTCGAGTCTATGATGCAGACCCTCGAAGAACAGCAGCTTGCCGGTTTGACACAGGAAGATCAGGATGCTTTACAAAAATATGCAGAAAGGCAAAAGGAACTGCAAAAAGAGGCAGAGAATCTCGAGGAGATGGCAGATCAGCTTTCTCGGCAAAACCCGTTTATGGATGAAAATGCAGATAAACAGCTTGATATGGCATCAAAATCCATGGAAGGCGCTGCGCAGAAACTGGGAAAAAACGATGTACAGGGCGCTGTTATTGATGAAAGGGAATCGCTGTACCGCCTCGCCGAGGCAAAAAAGGGCATGGAAATGGCAAAGGAGCACATCGCGAAGGGGATGATGGGGGCCGGCATGCCTATGCCAAGACCCTTCCGCGGACGCATGGAGGAAGGCCAGTTTGGCGTTTCTACAGAACGAGTCGAGATACCTTCCGAAGAGGCATACAAGGTACCCAAGGAATTCAGGGAGGACATTTTGAACGCCTTAAAAGAAGGATTGCCTGAGAAATACAAAGACCTGAACAAAGACTACTATCAGAGATTGGTGGATTAAATGAAAAGAATTTTTATTACATGGGCGTTTCTATTGACGACCCTTCCTCTCATTGTATTTAAGGCATTTGCACAGGAAGCAAAATTCTTCGATGTTATTGGTGAAATAACCTACGGAGAGGAATGTTTACAGTCGTGGCAAATTGAGGAAGCATCAGCCGTCGCCGACAAGTTGCTTCTGACTGCCCCGGAAAACCCCTATGTGCACTTTTTTGCAGGGGAAGTGCGCTTCTACGAGGGAAATTATAAAGAATCCTTATCGTTTTTGAAAGGGGCGTTAAAAGAACCGGATATAGCGCAACAGGGCAAAAAATTCTATGACTTCGTTGATAAAATTTATCAAACGACGGGCAAGTTCAAAGAGGTCAGAACTGAACACTTCCTGTTTCGATATGATGAAGAGAAGGATGCGATACTTGCCGATTATGCCTTAGATACTCTTGAAAAGGCTTATAACGCTATCGGTAATGACCTCAGCTATTTTCCATCAAAACCTATTCTTGTCGAGGTATTTCCTGATGCTGAAAGCTTTTGTACCATCTCAACACTCACCAAAGATGAGATAGAAACCTCCGGTACCGTAGCAATCTGTTTATTTAACCGCGTAATCATTACAAGCCCGCGCCTCCTGCCGAGGGGGTATCAATGGCTTGATACCCTGACTCACGAGTATGTGCACTACGTAATCATGAAAAAGACTTACAATCGTGTACCTATTTGGCTTCACGAAGGCATTGCCAAGTATGAAGAAAAACGTTGGCTCGAAGGCATACTTCCAAAACTTCCGGTTTCTTTAGAAAGTCTGCTGGCCGAGGCGATAGAAAAGGATTATTTTATCACCTTTGAGCAAATGCACCCCTCCCTGGCAAAATTAAAAAAGAAAGAGGAAACAGCCCTCGCCTTTGCTGAAGTGTTTACGGTAATCGATTTCCTGTTCAATCGCGGTGGTTATCCTTTACTTGTATCTATTCTGGATGGTATCAAGAACGGGAAACCTACGGAAGATGCTGTGTCTTCCGCAACAGGAGTTCCGTTCGTTGAGTTCGAAAAGAACTGGTTGCAAGACCTGAAGCAGAAGGAATTCAGAAGGATTCATGGCATTCAGATACTTCCCACAAAACTGAAAGAAATATCAACAATCGTGGATGACATGGAAAGCGTTGCCGAAATAGAGGTAAAGGATGCCAAAAAATATGCCATACTAGGTGACCTCTTGCGCCGTGAAGGACTACACAGCGCAGCCATCGTAGAATATGAAAAGGCATTCAGGAAGGCGGGCCACATCTCTCCGCAAATTCAGAACAAACTTGCCATGTCTTACATCATGGATACGCAGTATGCAAAGGCAGAGGAAATCCTGAAGGTCGCCCTTGAATATTATCCGGAATATACCACGACCTATATTTCACTGGGTGAACTTTACCAACGGAAAGGCGAGTACGACGCCGCCATTGAAATTTTATCGCAAGCCAACCACATCAATCCCTTCAATCCCATTATCCACAAAAACCTCGCGCAAATATACCAGAAATTGGGCAGGAAAGACGAGGCCTCAGTGGAACTTAAGAGACTTATGCTATTAAGCAAATAAAGTTTCCTGTAACACTTTAGCTCTTTGAAAAAGGTAGCTCCGATCCCTTGTGCTCGGCTTGTACGGGGGATAAACCACCCGCGCTACGCATTCTATTTTGTTCGGATTACATTCAAATGTATAGATTTTTCAAAGTGCTAAAGTGTTACGTTTCCTTGGGATTTTTTATTCCACCTTCCTGACCCAACCTTACAACATCTCTTATAAAGTGTGTCATGGCACACTTATTGCGCAATTTGACGTATTCCTATGGAACAATATTTTTGTGTCTATATTACTGCAAATCTATTAATTTGAGATATAATTTGTTGAAATTTTATTGCATTCAAAATGTGAAATTTCTACACTAGGAATATGACAAATCCTTATATTCGATGTTGTAAAGCGTCTTTTCTCATCGCAGCAATATTGTGTCTGTGTGTCAGTGCCTCCGCAAAAGAAGAGGTAAAGCGTGAACGGCCAAGCAAGCTTTTCAGCCCTTCAAAAATACCGTTACTTGAAGACCCTGAACGTGATACATGGCAGAAACCCGATGAGGTGTTGAATGCCTTAGAGATTGAAAAAGGTCAGACCGTTGCAGATATTGGTGCGGGTTCAGGATACCTTACCGTGAAGTTGTCTGAGCGTGTGGGAGCGAGCGGGACTGTTTATGCAGTTGATATACAGCAGGAAATGCTGGATTATATAAGCAAGCGGCTGAATGACAGAGGATTGAAAAATGTGATCCTCTTGCTGGGTGATATGGACGACCCCAAATTACCTCCCGGAAGTCTGGATATCGCCATCTTTCTGAGTACCTATCATGAGATAGCAAAGCCAGTTGATTTTATAAGGAAAATAAAACCGGCTTTAAAGCCGCATGGAAGGATAGCTATTCTGGAATTCTGTGACGAGAGTCCTATTGGCCCACCCATAAAATTTCGTCTCCCAGAGGATATCGTTATAAATGAACTTCTGCAGGTGGGTTTTACATTATCAAAAAGGCACACATTCCTTCTTCCTTACCAATACTTTTTAGTCTTTGCTCCGTCCCATTAAAGACGGTATCAGAAGTTATCTGAAGACATGAAGAGAGGAAAATAATATCATGAAATTTCTTAATCAGAAGGTTCTGCTTTTTTCTTTATCTTGGTTGGGCATTACTTTGTTGAGCTCTTGTGCGCAAACCCCTTTATATGAGGAAGAGGTGCGTATCATTGTGAGTCCACACAAGCTGAGTGTTCATTCAGGTTCTGAGGATAAAGTATTTGTTAAATTATTGGATAAGCAGGGAGGACCGCTCTTCGGCATAAAAGTGACAGCCATCAGCACATCTCCAACGGTTGCGACTGTTACACCGGAGGCATTGACAGACCCGGTTGGCAAGGCAGTATTTCTCGTGCATGGTATTTCTCCGGGTACCACCCAGATCGTCTTTTCTGCCGCAGGACAAAAAGCCACAATGGAAGTTGTTTTTATAGGGCATTAACGATGATCGTGGTTATTGTGTACGTTATTAATTTTGCACTCACATCCAAACTGAATTACCGTATGACCGATCTTAAATTTCTCACCCAGGATGCGGTTGATTTCTTTGGAAAGCCTGGTGGTCTCACTGAGCATCATATCTTTCGTATCAATATGGCCACTCATGGAATACATACCAGAGGTTATGGTCCAGATATGAATGTCATGGGCGTTTTCAACCCCGGGGATCTGTTTGAGGCTGGCAATAACTTCGTCAATATTGATTCCCTTCGGCGTCGCTTCTAAAAGAATGTCAACGGATTCCATGATCAGTTTATAAGACCAGATCAGGATGAGTACACAGATCATGACGCTGATGACGGGATCGACAATAAACCAGTTGGTATAATAAATGATAACAGCCCCGATTATGACACCGAAGGAAGATACAGTGTCGCCTAACATATGCAGAAATGCAGCCCTGACATTCAGGCTATGTTCATGTCCGTGCTTACCTCCTTTTAGGATGTAGACACAGGCTATATTGGCAATTAAACCCATCATGGCCACAATAAACATCTTGCCGCTCGATATGGTTTCCGGATGCATAAAGCGGTGATATGCCTCATAAAATATCCACAGGGTGATCACAAAGAGGGTTATACCATTAAACAATGCCGCTAATATCTCTAACCGATAAAAACCATAGGTCTTTTTTTCAGTAGGAGGTTTTGCGGCAAAGTATAATGCGAACAGGCTTACCAGCAGTGCAAACAGGTGTGTAAGCATGTGACCCGCATCGCTAATCAAGGCAAGACTGTTGGTAATAATGCCTCCAATAACTTCTACAATAAAGATGCTACCGGTAATGGCACTGGCCAGAATCAGCTTCTTCCTTTCATGAGCCCTGTACTCATGTTTGTGGCCATGTTCATCTTCAATGTGATAATAATCTATACTATGAATGTGTTCGATGACAAGTCTCCAGTAACTTAATAATCTTCGTTACCTTTAATTTTAAATTATAAATCTCTAAATGGCGTTAGACAAACTTTTTTTATTGAGAATGAAGTTGGGGTACATAGTTACAAACATGGAGTTGCTTTTAGTTAGATGTGCAAGTTGAACCTTTTCTGATATGGTTGATATGAGTGTGTGGCTTTTTTTATGAGTACTTTCTCATGGTAGACAGCTGTTTTAACGACACAATAAGATTGGGCAGTTTGTGGATCGCATAACCCTTACGGTGGTACTTCCCAAGATCATCTCCTGGAGTCTGGAGTGTCCATATGCACCCATAACCAGGATATCAAATTTTTCGTCTTCGTCATTACAGAGTTCCAGGATACCTTTTGCGTGATCGACTCCTTCTTTTGCGACAGTAATGATGGTAAGGTTGTAACTTTCGAGAAAGGCCTTTGCCTTTGACAGCGTTTCCGATGCCTCTTCTTTTTTCCCTGCCACAAAGACCACTGTTACAGGCAATTTCATGGGTTGTGCTATTTCAGCGCCACTCTGCAGTGCCTTATCCGCAAATGAGCTTCCGTCATAAGCAATCAACATTTTGGTAAAAGGTTTGAATTCAGATGGCGTAATGAGTACCGGTTTATGGGTCTGCCGCACTACAAATTCAACATTGGTGCCTAAAAAGACGTCACGCCATTCAGCATGAGCCCCCATCTTTCCCATAGAAATCAGGTCGCAATCATCGGCAGATTTGATGATCTCGCGGCTCACAACCCCTTCTCTTACCTCCCGTCGAAAAGGTATTCCAACCTGGCTGCATTTTCCCTCTATCAAATTCAAGGCTGCGTCAGCCTGCGATTCCATCATTTCCCTTACGGTTTGATTAAATGTCCCATAGGGAACCATTCCGCCGATGCTTGTCCCAATGTCATGGATCAGGGGGCCAGTCAATACCTTGACGTCTTTAACGAACAATCCCTTGATACCGGCGTTAAACAGACGTGCTATGTTTATTGCGTAATCGGCTGCCGTAAAGCTGTTTTCAGAACCATCAGTAGGGACAAGGATTTGCTTTATCATAAATGCGGAACCTCCGATCGTCTGGATTTTGAAAAGTGAATGCTAAAACAGAAATCTCGTTCTTCTTAGGTTATTAATCATTGAGAGCCGATGCGATTATTACCCAATAGGAATGTTTTGTCAAGTTAAATATGAGGTTTTGAATATGTGTAACTCATAATTATTTTCATGGTAGAGCCAAAGTATTTGCCCATTTGGATACGGGACGCATTTATATCGATTGTACTAAATGCCTCGCCTCTGCACCTAAGAGATAATAATGGATTTATTGTGAAGATGAGTCACGAAATATTTAGTATTATTAAATTATTTATATTAAATTATTTTGCTGGTTTGCCGATAATTAATATTGAAAAAAGGGTAGCATTGTCTAAGGATGGACATTTTATACACCAGGGTAAATCCTAACTCGAACAAGTCGTAAGTGCAAAATGGAAATTGAAAAATGCAAATTGCAACGCTGGGGCGCTGCACGCCTCCCCTACCATTTTTATTGAGTTTTTGCAGGAAATAAGCGATGTGCAGGTTTTGATAAAACAGGAGGTAATAATAATGAAGATTACCCTTAACGCGAAGATTATAACGCTCTTTGTAATTGCAGGCTTACTGCCTTTTATCATTACGGGAATATTGAGTTACCGGATAGCGAGTAAGTCCCTTTCTGAGCAGTCTTTTAATCATTTAACTTCTGTAAGGGACATAAAAAAGGAGCAGATAGAGGGATATTTTGAGAGGATACGATTAGATATATCTGCATTATCTGAGGATCCAACGATCTGCATCGCCATGCAAGAGATGAAACGGGCATTCAGGGAGATGGGCGCAGAGAAAATCCACGAGCTTTACGTCGAAAAAAATCCGTTTCGTAAAGAGAAAAAAATCGACTTTCTCAATGCAAACGACGGAAGCGAGTATAGCAGTTTACACGCCACATATCATCCCTATTTCAAAGGCATATTGGAAAAATGTGGTTATTACGACATCCTTTTAATCGATTCAGAAACCGGGGATATTGTATATACGGCCTTTAAAGAGCCGGATTTTGGTTCTAATCTTGTGTATGGTCCGTATGCGGATACGAATATTGCTAGGCTTTATACGGAGGTAAATAATGCAGATGGACACGATCTTGTAAAGATGATCGACTTTGAGTCGTATGCGCCTTCTAACTTTGAACCTGCCTCGTTTATTGCAGCCCCCATCTATGCAGGGTTTAACAAAATAGGTGTTTTGGTAATTCAGATACCCATCGATCAGATCAACTCTATTATGACCGAAAGGGCTGGTCTGGGAGAAACTGGTGAGACCTATCTTGTAGGGAGTGACAAGCTTATGAGGTCGGATTCCAGATTTTCAGACAAGAGGACGATATTAGTAAATAAGATAGACACGGAAGCAACCAAAGACGCATTATCCGGTAAGAGTGATTGCAAGATAATAAAAGATTACAGGGGTTCAGAAGTACTCAGCGCATATGCGCCCCTTGATATAAAGGATACGAACTGGGCAATTATTGCGGAAATTGACAAAAAGGAGGCCTTTAAAGCAGCGACATTACTTAAAAATTGGAATTTTATTATCGGCATAGCTGCAGTGCTTTTCGTAATAGGGCTGGGATGGATCGTGCTGAAGATCACCGGAAAGATATCTGGCCTCTTTAAGATGCTGCTGGCCGAACTGACGGAGGGATCTTCTCAGGTTGCCTCGGCAGCGGAACAAATCTCCGAATCAAGCCAGAATCTGGCTGAGGGGGCTTCGAAACAAGCGGCTTCAATTGAGGAGACGTCTTCATCTATGGAAGAGATTTCGGCGATGACTAGGCAAAACGCCGACAACGCCAAAGAGGCCGCCGGTTTGGCCAATTTGTGTAATGCCTCTGCAGAACAGGGTGAGCATGCTATGGGGATGCTCAACACAGCAATACATGAAATCAGTGATAGTAGCAAGAAGATAGCAAATATTATCAAGGTAATTGACGAGATTGCATTCCAGACTAATTTGTTGGCTTTAAATGCGGCCGTAGAAGCGGCGAGGGCGGGTGAACATGGGAAGGGATTTGCTGTGGTTGCGGAAGAGGTAAGAAACCTGGCCCAACGCAGCGCCAACGCTGCAAAGGAGACAGCCCAGCTGATTGAGGACAGCGTAAAGAAGGTAGATGTTGGTGTGGAATTAACAAACAAGGTGGGTGAATCCCTCAAAGAAATTGTGAAAAATGTCAAGAAGGTAACTGATCTGGTAAATGAGATTGCCAATGCATCACAGGAACAGTCTGAAGGCGTTAGTCAGGTAGGAAAAGCCGTAACCCAGATGGATCAGGTCATACAGCAAAATGCTGCAAATGCCGAAGAAACGGCATCGGCAAGTGAAGAGTTGTCCGCACAGGCAAGCAGCTTGCTCTCTTTGGTGGATAGAATTGCCAAAGAGGCGGGGAACAAGGAAGTAGAAACACATGAAGATAAACACCGGGCAGTAAAAAAACCTGATATAGCAAAAGAACCGATAAATAGAACTGTGGTAAGGGATAAAACGGTATCAAACAACAGGTGGAATGATGAGCATATCATACATGGTAAAGGAAACGGGCATGGGAAAGGGCGAGGATTCGGTAAAAGACATCCGCCAGGGTTAGATGCAGATGCAATTATTCCTATGGATGAAGAGGCTTTTAAGGATTTCTAAAATTAACAGTTTGGATATATCTGAAATGTGTTGATAGTTTATTGGGGTTTGGAACCTCCCGTCCAATACCTCAAAGACTATCAATGCATTTTGGATTTAAGAGAGTACATCAGAGAATAAAATACAGTGCAAGCAACGCCAGCGCGCCGCCGAGAAAGTATTGGGAAACATCTTTAATAATATTTTTCTTTTTGATTCCTACAATATTTTTATGCTCTTCAAGAACCTGCTCGAAGATATGCCTGAGTTCGTTGCCTGTGGCATCATGCAGATAGGTCCCGCCTACCATCTCTGCAATTTCCCGTAAAAAAGTCGGGTTGGGTTTGGTGTAAATGATTTCTCCCTCTTCCGTGACCTCGTAACCTGTCACGTTCCCTTCTTTATCTCTTTTGGGTATCGGCGATGCCTTCTTAGTGTCCCCGATACCGACGACATAAATAGCGATGTCTCTCCTCTCCAACAGCAGTTTTACAGCCTCTGCGACCTGGCTGCGTGTAATGATCTGCTCCTCGCCATCCGTGAGGAGAATCATTACCTTCTTTGTATTTTCTTTGCTGAACGTATTCATCGCCATGATAAATGCGTTGCCAATATTCGTCCCATAAGGTACAAATCGCACGTAATTATCATTGATCATATTCAATATGCGCAGGAAGACCCTTTCATAATCATTGGTGGGATACGGAAGAAGTGAAAATGCACGGGCTGCAAATACCACTAAACCGACACGGTCGCCTTCCAGTCCCTGCACGAGATGGGATATCTCCATCTTTGCGCGTTGTAATCGGTTTGGTTTTACATCTTCTGCAAGCATGCTGATCGAGACGTCAAGCACGAAGACAATCTCCAATCCCTCTTTTTCATAATGATCCTGCGTCGTTTGCCATTTAGGTTGTAATATCACCATCCCCAGGGCACAGCAGGCTGCACTCATACAGGTACCTTTCATGAGGTTTCTGTGGATTTTTGGAATTTTACTGAATCTGCAGATTAAACTTCTTTGACCAAAGGCCTTTAACCAGGCAGACTTCCTTAGATAAAGGAACAAATACAAGATAAAGATCAGACCAGCGAAGGCGTAAACAAGGATTGTATAATCTTCGTAATTAAAAAATAACATGTATGCCCTTAGTTCTTAATTTTTAATCGGGGGATTTCTTAAAATATTTGATAAACACCGAATTACAATCGTCAAATAACAAATAAAATTCAATGACAAAGATTCCAAAATTCGAACGTCTTGATTTGTGTCATGGGACATTGTAATCTGGAATTTATTTGAGATTTGATATAATGCAACCTCTTTCAGGCTTATCAAGATTCGGTTCTCGCTATTCGATTTTCATCTTATTGGCAAGAGTTTACCAGCGTATCTTTTGTTCTCCGCTATACTTGTATTTCGTGCCCCATGGAATAAGTTTTAAGGCTTCGATCCTGTCTTCCCGCTCCTGTTGTTCCGGGCTAAACATAGTATTAAACTGCTGTTCACCCAGCCTCATCCTTTCTAAGTTTTTCTTTGCCTGAAAATCGCCGGCATCGATTTTTAATACCTCGACATATTGCATGGCTGCGGTAGAAAAATCCATGTCTGTTGCGATGAGGTTCGCATTGTTATAGATAGCCCTTGCCTTTAGTATCGGGTCACTCGTTTCCATGGCCTTTCGGTATTCTGCGCTCGCCTTTTTCTTGTTTTCCATAAGGGTATACAATACTCCTTTATTGTAAGCAATCACAGGGTCTTCATTTCCTAATTTCTCCAGGATGCGGATTATTGCAGAATTTTGCAACTCCTGGATAGATGCCAGGGCATCTTTATATTTTCCCATCTTAATCTTCTCCTCAAGCAATACTAAAGTGTGGTATTTTTTGTAGTATCCATAGCTATATAATACGAGCAAACAAGCAAGTGCCAGAAGAAATAGCTTTACAAGATTTTTCCCAGACATAGATTCTCCTTTAAAGACTTAGCAGTGAACAAATCATACTACCGGTAGGCGTGGGTTAACCCCGCCCCTATGGTGCAATTGTATTTTCAATTCCTTATTTACACTTCCGGCTCGTTCGGGATAGGCGTTGGTTTTATTGTTGTGGTGGCTGCTGTTCGGTGTCCTGCAATTTCATTGTTTCTTCGTTTGTCTGCTCCTGTCCCTCCTGGACTGACATGGCCTTTCGTTCTGCTTCTGCTTTGGCCTTGGCTGCTGCTTCCGCCTCGCGCTGTTTTTGTAAGCGTTTTTTCTCCGCTTCTCTTATGTCATATTCAAGTTCCTTGTTTAATTTGTCCGGATCCGTTTTTGTGTCATCAACGTAAATCTGCCGGGAAGTCTTGAATTCAATGTTTACTCGATCACTGCCACAGCCGAAAAGTAACAATGGAATACCACTCAATAGTAATAGCAAATAACCACTGATTTGCATGAAAACCTTCCTCTTTACATTTAACAGTTATATATATATCAAACTAAGATCAGAAACTAAGAAAAATCAAAAAATTAAGTACAAAAGGTCAAAATTGCAAATTAAAGTTCAAATATTGTTTATGAAGTAGATGTTCCCATGAGGCGCTGGATATTTTCTGCGAGGGGTTTCGTAATTACTCCCTTTTCGGTAATAATGGCCGTGATGTTTTTTGCAGGAGTGACATCAAAGGCAGGATTGAAGACCTTGACCCCTTCGGGCGCTGTTTTCTTGCCAAATCCATGGGTGATTTCTTCAGGGGAACGCTCTTCGATGGGAATATCATCTCCTGATTTTATGCTTAAATCAAAGGTCGATACAGGGGCTGCGACGTAAAAAGGAATTCCATGTTCCTTTGCTAAAATAGAGACACCATACGTGCCAATTTTATTGGCGGTATCACCATTGGCAGCGATCCTGTCTGCACCTACAATTACGCATTGCACCCTTCCCAGCTTCATCACATGTGCGGCCATGTTGTCACATATCAGGGTAACATCAATTCCCGCATGCACGAGTTCCCAGGCAGTCAGCCTTGCACCTTGCAGCAGGGGACGAGTTTCATCCGCGAAGACCTTGATGTGTTTACCTTGTTCCTTTGCCTTAAACAGGACGGCTAAGGCGGTACCGTAATCAGCGGTGGCCAAACCTCCTGCATTACAATGGGTTAAAATACCGTAACCGTCATTAATAAGTTTTGCACCATGCTCTCCAATCTGCCTGCAAATGACCTTATCTTCATTTTGTATTTTGATCGCTTCGTGGAGGAGTGCCTCTTTTATCTCCTCGACGGATTTATATTTGTTTTCTTGCGCAACATGCTCCATACGGGCGATCCCCCAAAAGAGGTTGATCGCGGTTGGTCGTGCGGTTCGCAAATAGGACGTTACATGCTCGAGTTCCTTTAAAAAGGTATCTCCGTCCTTTGCATGTATGTCTTTCGTGCCTAAGACCACACCCATTGCGGCTGCGATGCCGATAGCCGGTGCGCCACGCACCATGAGGGTTTTAATTGCATGCCAGATACTTTTAATATCCTCACAATAAACGAATTTTAATTCGTTTGGTAACAAAGTTTGGTCGATCAGCCGGATGCGACCATTTATATCACCTTCCCATTCTATGGTTGGTAACGGCATTTCATCTCCCTTGTGAAATATTTAGAACGTTTTCTATCCTTGTAATTATACACGTCTATAGAGAATTATTAAGTTATGACAATCCAAGCTCTCTCCTTACTTCTTTATCCTTTTTTTCAACGTCATCCGCAAGTTTCTTTTTGTACTGAATCATTTTTTGCCTTAATTTTGGATCTGACAGGCTTGCCATCTGGATTGCTAATATTGCAGCATTAATAGCACCGGATTTTCCAATACCCATGGTAGGTACGGGAATGCCTGATGGCATCTGCACCATGGAAAGAAGTGAATCCAGGCCGCCAAGTCCGGATGTTACCATGGGTACGCCGATGACAGGAATGGGAGTTAAACTTGCAATAACCCCAGCAAGGTGTGCAGCACCCCCCGCACCTGCAATAATTACATCATATTTCTTTTCCGCCTCTAGCGCATATGAGCGAGCCCTTTCTGGAGAGCGGTGGGCTGAAATGATATTCACTTCGAAGGCCACATCAAATTCCTTAAGTATATTCATGGCCTCCTTCATTACCGGAAGGTCAGAATGACTACCCATTACAATCCCAATCTTTTTATTTGTCATAATTCACCTTCTAAATGGCTTTTATATTAACAAAGAATTATATATTTGTGTAATAAAATCTGGGAAGAACGCTGATAAGGTGTTTGTGGCAGACCTAGTCTGTTTGCGAAGACGGTTCAGGTATGGAATACGGTGTGGTTTCTTCAATAAATAGCGCACGGTGGCCGATATATTCACATCTCCCCCTGCGGTCAACATATCTTCGCAAATTTCCAAATCTTCATCAGCGCCATCAGAAATTGCACGCACGACGATAAAAGGAATTCCCATGGCATTGGCCCGTTCTCCTATCGCAAACGATTCCATATCCACGGCTATTGCAGAAGTTTGGCACCCAATGCGTTTTTTGATCGAGGATTGATTGACTATCTTATGAACAGATAGAATATCTCCGCAATGAGATCTGAGATTATATGCGCTGCTTAAGGTAACAGCAAGATCCGCAATTGATGTATCGCAGGAAATGGTTGAATCGATTTTGATTGTTTCTTCCCAGCTTTCCTGTGAGGGATACAGGACACGTTTTCCTATAATTAAGTCTCCGACACCGATTTCGGGGTTTACGCTGCCTGCAAAACCGGAAGAAACCATTAATTGTATCCTGAAGTATTTTGATAACTGGTGGATTACATCCGATACGTTTTTCCCTATGCCTGTCTGAACAAGGGTTATCGGAAAACCGTGAAGTTCTGCCTGATAGAATACAGCTTGGGCATATCGAATCTTTTTTACGATATTTACTCGTGACCTTAAAGAAGCCATTTCCTGGCTTAATGCAAAGAATACAGCTATCATAAATCTTCCTGTCTAATAAGAAACGCATAAATGGAATCAAATTTAATTGAAATTTTCAATACAATTATGAAAAGCATGTGACTGGTCAACTGTCAGATTATGGAAATTAAATAGAAGCCATTCTTTGAATAATACTTGACACTATTATGTATTTGATATAGCATTTGGTATTTGTAGTTTATACGAATCATTTCTACCTTTATTATAAAATGGAGCTCTCCCTATTATGAGGGTATCATTATCATTAGGTTCTTCTCTGACAAAATATCTTATTAAGAACAAGTTCTTATCCAGAAAACGGTTTCCTCTGGTATTGATGCTGGAAGTTACTCATCTGTGCAATCTTGCTTGTGAGGGTTGTGGCCGTATACTGGAATATAAAGAAACTATGCGGGAGATGTTAAGCACAGAAGAGTGTATCCAGGCAGTTGATGAATGCCCCGCACCGGTTGTCTCCGTTACAGGCGGTGAACCCCTGATGCACCCTGAGATTGATAAAATTATCAGTGGTATTATGGATAAAAAAAGACATATCTATTTGTGTACCAATGGAATTTTACTGGTAGATGCTATAAAAAAACTCAAACCAAGTAAATATTTTAACATCAACGTTCACATTGACGGCCTTGCTGAAACACACGATGCGATTGCGGGAAGAGGTGTCTTTGATCGTGCGATCAGGGCCATCCGGGAAGCAAAACGGGCAGGATTTAATGTTTGTACAAATACTACCATATATAAAAATACCAGTGAAGAGGAGATAGAGGAATTGTTTTCATTTCTTGAGGGATTGGGTGTTGATGGCATGTTAGTCTCTCCAGGTTTTAGTTTTGAACACAACAAGAACGAAGTATTCCTTTGCCGGAATGAAATACAGGAACGATTCGGATTTATTTATGGGATTTCAAAGAAATATAAGATACTGAATTCTCCCCTGTATTTAAAGTTTTTAAAGGGAGAAAGGCACCTAAAGTGCACACCATGGGGAAATCCAACCCGAAACTATTTGGGCTGGAAAAGCCCTTGTTATCTTATTACGGATACTCATTATAAAACCTTTGCTGAGTATATGGAAAATACGGATTGGGAGAAGTATCAGGAAGGCAATGACCCGCGATGTGGAAATTGCATGATGCACTGCGGTTTTGAACCCACTGTAGTATTAGAAGGTGGAAAACGACTATCGGACATTATAGAAATGGCGAAATGGAGTCTTAGTTAAAAAAAGATAAAAATTGAATAATGATCAGTATTCGATATTCTCTTTCATAACAAAGTTTTTGTGGCTTCTTGTCTTTGTGTGATTGTTCCTCTTATTTGTAAAAACATATTTTTTGTACGTTTTCCCACACATGTATCAAATTTCTCTTCATCCCCCTTTTCTAAAGGGGGATTGAGGGGGGATTATTGGGATTGCAGCTTGCAGCGCTACGATTTTTGGATAAGATTACGATACCTGCCCAATGCCATCAAGGGAAAATAGTTGCGATACATATGGTATTTTAAATAAAAGACCTTTGGGAAGCCCGTTGCAGTAAATTCAATTTCATCCCAGCTTCCGTCTTCTCTTTGTTTGGTTAAGAGAAATTTTATTCCCCTTTCCACTGTCTCCGATCTTACTTCGCCCGCGGTGATTAGGGCTAACAGGGCCCATGCCGTTTGTGAAGGCGTGCTTTTGCCAATTGCCTTAAGGAAGGGGTCATCGTACGACTTTATCGTTTCGCCCCATCCCCCGTCGGGATTTTGAACACTTTTTAACCACTCAACGGCCTTTCTGATGTATGCCTTGTTCATATCTTCTCCAACCGCCGCAAGTCCGGAGAGTACCGACCATGTCCCATAAATATAGTTTGCGCCCCAACGCCCAAACCATGGTCCATCTTTTTCCTGCTCTTTTTGGAGAAATTCTATTGCCTTTTGAATATGGTGAGAGGACTTACTAAACCCTACACGGCCTAAAAGGTCTAAACACCGACCTGTAACGTCGCTGGTGCTCGGATCTAACAAGGCGTTAAAATCTGCAAAGGGTATATGATTGAGAATGGTCTTATTGTTGTTGCGGTCAAATGCCCCCCATCCCCCGTCATCGCACTGCATGGCCTGGATCCATTGCAATCCACGTAAAAATGCCCCCTCCTTATGGGCAGTTTCCGGCAGTGATACACGTTGCAAAGCCATCAGTACAGCCGCACTGTCATCTGTATCAGGATAAAACTCATTTGCGTATTGGAAGTACCAGCCGCTTGGTTCATTTACTTTGCACTTTAACGCCCAATCCCCAAAACTCCTGACTTCTTTACTAATGAGCCACCGCCCAGCCTTTTGTAATGCCGGGTTGGTACTGGGTATCCCTGACTCGTAAAGCGCAATAATCGTCCATGCCGTATCCCAGACAGGCGACACGCATGGTTGTAAATAAAGCTTATCTGTTTCATATACAATGAGGTCTTCAACTTCTTTAAGCTGACTCACTAATGCAGGGTGGTCGACTGGGTAGCCAAGACATTTCATGGCAAAAATCGAATTAATAATTGCAGGCCAGATAGCCCCCAGACCACCAGATTTATCCAGATGGTCCAGCATCCATTTTTCTGCCTTACGAAGGGCTATCCTTCTGATAAACTTAATGGGATGCTGCTCGTACCTTCTAAAGATACTGTCGGCATCGATGAAGAAATTATGCCAGCTCAAGCCCGATTGATCACGCTTAATACGGTAAACTACCTTCTCACGGGGTATCACGTAGAGTTCTTTCAGCAAGTCATCACCTACAAGAATGTGCGGTTTTTTCGCTATAGCAATGGAAAGAGGTACAACAATACATCGTGACCAATACGACATCTCATAAATACTAAAATAAAAACCAGGCGGGAACAGGATCATTTCGGCTGGCACAGCAGGTACCGCCTGCCAATCAACCTGTCCGAACATGGCAAGGTAAATCTTCGTAAAACAGTTGGACTTCATGATGCCCCCCATATCGAGGATGCATTTCTTCGCCTTCTGCATAAAAGGTTCGTTTGCAGAATATCCCGCCAATTTTAAAGCGAAATAGGCCTTTACCGAAGCACTGATTTCACTTGGTCCTCCATGGTAAATATTCCACCCTCCGTCTGTGAGTTGATGATCACGGAGTAGATTAGCAGCCATTCTCTGTTTTTTCTGATCTACTCTTCCGAGAAAATGCATCAGCATGATATAGTCAGAGGTTATGGTAGTATCTGCTTCTAAAATTCCTACCCAATGTCCATCTGTCTTATTTTGTTCGCGTAAAAGATATTGTTGTGCCCTATAAATGGCAGTATCTAGAGGAGTTTTTGTTGGTACCGTGGTATGGAGATCCGTCTTTGCAGGTGTGCTTTCAAATCTTAATCCATGTTTAGGCAGTTCAGAGACGCGATGCTTACCATTTCCATTGCCATTGAATTTATAGATACTCGTTTCGAATCGTTCAAAAAGGCTAAGAAAGAAATTTCTCATACTTTAGAATCTCCCAAACAACACTCCGATATCAATTTATTACCATTCTAAAATATTAAGTAAATGATTATCATTAGGTTAAGAAAATATTTAGGGCATTAAAATAACAGATTTGAAAGCCGATTTCAAGGAAAACTTGCCCTGTTACAAGATTTGAGAGCATGTTTGGGTGACCCTTTGTTTTTTTCTTTCAGAATGCACTGTGCATTTCAAAAAAGAAATGCCAGCGTTATATAACTTCAAAGAATTAAGGATTAATAACTCTCCTAGTATAGTGGTAAATAAAGGATTATGACACGCAATCCATCCCTATAAATGGGAATGATATTTGCCCGCTATACTGTCTTCATGTACTCCATTGAATTCGTTCCCAGTAGAACATATCTGAAGACTCCGGGTTCAAGTTGTCTGTTATAATTTACTGTGCATTGACGTCCGTGTGGTCGTCTGCATTCCTGGTGAAGGGCACAAAACTATTAGGAGGGTGAAATATGGCAGTTAGCAAGAGTGATATCATCGACCTTAAGACGAAGCTTGTAGATGCGAGAACGGCGCTTGTTACCATGCTTGGTGAGAGTGATAAACAAAAACAAGAGGCATGCCGCACGACGGTAAAAAAACTAACTGAGGAGACGATAAGGCTTTTTTCTACCCTGGCGGGTAAAGCAAAAGGCACAAATGTTGAGGGGAAGCTTAAGGCATTGAAAGATGCGTGGGATGTCTTCAGAAATACACGCGACAACGAGGTTATACCTAATTTTTTTGCTGGAAAAGTAGCAGAGGCAAAGGCTACAGGAGGAGGTATACAGAAGGAAAGGTTCGCAAAGATATCTTCTATGGTTGATGAACTTTTAGCAATGACGTAAAAAGATACCGCTGTAACCGTTTTATCTATTCGTATGCATCCCGAGAAAGTAGCCGAAGGCCTAATTTAATAGGGCCACGCATTTCATGCAACCTTAAACATCAATAGAGGAGATATCAGAAATGAAGAGAGCGATGGGTTTTCTAATCCTATCACTCGCAATCCTCTGCCCCATGTCTTCAGCATGGGCAGAAAAGGGCAAGTCCGATGATGCCAGAAAGGCAAAGTTATTAGAGGCATATGGAAAACTTCCCCTTTATTTCATTGAGAATAAGGGGCAGGTGGATGAAAGGGTGAGGTTCTATGAGAAGGGCTCAGGGCAGAGTGTATTCTTTACTCAGGATGGTGTATATGTAAGCCTGAGTAAAAAGGAAAAGTCAGTCAATAGCAAACAGGCACCGGGAGATTTCACAAACCAAAAAGAGGAGAAGTTTATTGGAGAGACAGCGGTTCTTAAGCCCATCAATGCAAACAAGGCAGTAGAGATAGTGGCAGAAGAGAGGCTCTCTGGAAAGGTCAACTACTTCATAGGCAATGACCCAAAGAAGTGGAGGACAGACATACCCACCTATGGAAAGGTGAGATACAAAGAACTCTACCCAGGCATAGACATAGTCTTTTATGGCAATCAGAGGCAGCTTGAGTATGACATAGTGATAAAGCCTGGTGCAGACCCCTCAAAGGTAGCATTTAGCTATGAAGGCATAAAGGAGCTGAAGGAGAATAAGGAAGGAGACCTTGCAGGGCTACGTCAAGCATAAATGCAAATAGTATCAGGTAAAAAAGAAAGAAAATAAACTGGCTTTTTCAGAACCGTT
>JBKBTA010000327.1:0-1281 GCA_046291035.1 Candidatus Brocadia sp. | reverse complement strand
ATATGATTGGGATCGAGTCCAATTGTTGGTTCATCAAGAATGAGTATCTTGGGGTCATGGACAAGGGTGTCTGCCAAGCCAACCCTCTGGCGGTAACCCTTGGACAAGGTACCGATGATCTGATTCTGGACATCTGTAATCCTGCACTTCTCCAGACATTCATCGATTTTCGATTTACGCTCACGATAGGGTAACTTCTTCAGCTTTGCGCGGAACGAAAGATACTCTTTCACTCTCATTTCAGGATACAGAGGCACGTTTTCAGGTAAATACCCTATTTGCTTGCGCACATTGATCGAATCACGGAAGACATCATACCCTGCAACCGTGGCTGTACCGGAGGTCGCTGGCATGTAACAGGTCAGGATACGCATGGTAGTGGTTTTACCCGCTCCGTTCGGTCCCAACAGCCCTAAAATTTCACCCTGATTGACTTCAAATGAGATATCATCTACCGCATAAACATCCGCATAACGTTTTGCCAAATGGTCAACTTTAATCATAATGTATGAAACTCCCCTTTTAGATTTATCCTTTAAAAACTTCTTTGCTTAGCGAGTTTTGAAATAAAGAACTAAAGCCGATGGTTTGATGCAACATTTTTGGGTAGGAGGATTAGAATTGTAGTCTAACTACAACACGGCTAAATTAATGAAACATATCCCCTTGCATCTATAAAAAATAGCAATACAGCGACTATACTCTGCAACTGATAAAACTCATAATTTACGTTTTTTTAGAACCTTCTGATGAGTCTTCACTTTTTTTGGATTCTAAAACTTTCGGTTGTTGCGCCTCACCTTCGCTTAATCGAATCTTCTCTTGCATTAATTCCAGAAAAGCAATCCTAACAGGGTCGTCTGTATCTGCATCAACCAATACAGGTGCCTTTTTTATAATTTGCCTTGCCCTGCTTATAATCAATACTGTAAGCCGCAATGAGCCACCAACTTGTTTTGCAAGTTAGTCCATATTTTTATAATTCACGGTAACACCTATGATATGAAATATGTTCCAAAAATTTTATAAATTTACGTTAAGGAATCTCAATACTAAAGGGTGGCACGGACAAACTTGTTTGTCCGTGCCTAATTTAACTTGATATTTTCTTAACAGATACCAGATTTTGCCCAAAAACCGTATCGTTATTTCCTCTTACCATAGCAACCATATCAAAAAGCAACTTAATAAAGAATCCCTTCATGAAGTTCTTACATCATCATTAATGTAAACCTTATATCCTATATATAAATTCTTTTTTGTCAAGGGAAATCGAACCTT
>JBKBTA010000326.1:0-1289 GCA_046291035.1 Candidatus Brocadia sp. | reverse complement strand
CCTTGCGTGCATTCCTGCCCATCTCAATGCAGGCGTCTTCGTTTTCAAACATCCACTTCATTTCCAAAGCAAGGTCTTCCGCATCACCTGGCTCATACAAGAGGCCTGTTTTCTGGCCTTGAACTATTCCAGCTAATGCCCTAAGCCTTGAGGCAATCACAGCCTTGCCAAAAGAAAAGGCTTCAAGAGTGGTCATCGGGAACATTTCATACCTTTTTCAAATAAAAGGATTTTTGATTTTAGTCCTATTAAAAGTCTGTTTATCAGATAAGTCTTCTGACAACAATATAGCACATCCACCCCTGACGGCTGCCACAATTATCATCGAATCCCAGAAAGAATATTTATGCTTCTTATGTATTTCTATTGCCTCTAAAATACTATCTCCATCGTTAATCACAACATCCCATTTTAAAAAATCATTTACAATATCTTTAGCATTATCTACATTTATCGGTTTTGGTATTTTCTTTGTTATATTAACAAAGAATTCTTGCAATACCTGAGTACTTAGAACACCCAATCCAGAATTCTATAAATTCATTAAGATTTCTTTTGCAATTTCATGCTTAGTGCCAGCAGATGTATCATACGCATAAATCATAATATTGGTGTCTATAAATACTTTATCTTCTGGCATGAAGTTCTTTCCTTGAGATAGTTATACTTCCTTTTGTTCCTAGATCGAACCCTCTTTTGAGAAGATTTAATTGCCTTTCCCTTGCTTTTCCATATCCTGTCGCTTCCCGAACCTTTTCTTCGAGTGACTCTTTCATAAGCTCACTGAGTGATTTTCCCTTGTTCGCCGCTATTGCTTCAGCCTTCTTTAATAATGACTTAGGTAATAATAATGTTACACTCTTTTTATCCATAATCTTTCTCCTTTAAATTGTGTCCATATTGTCAAAAGTTTATTTGCTGCATTTTTTTAACACTATTTTATAAATGTCCGTCAATATTTGGAAATTCCTTTCTGCCGTGTATTTCGCCTCAAATTCCCTGCGTGCATTCCTGCCCATTTCAATGCAGGCGTCTTCATTCTCTATCATCCACTTCATTTTCAGTGCAAGGTCTTTTGGATTACATGGCTCAAAGAGGAGGCCTGTTTTATTCTCATGGACAATTTCAGCTAAAGCCCCGAGTCTAGATGCAATTACAGTCTTACCACATGAAAAAGATTCCAGCGCCGTCAAAGAAAATGTTTCGTAGCATATAGACGGTATTACCATAAATTTGGCTTTCCCCAATATCTCCATGCACTCTGAATGGGTTTTTCTCCCTGCAAGTTC
>JBKBTA010000325.1:0-1348 GCA_046291035.1 Candidatus Brocadia sp. | reverse complement strand
TTCTTTGAAGTTATATAACGCTGGCATTTCTTTTTTGAAATGCACAGTGCATTCTGAAAGAAAAAAACAAAGGGTCAAACCTTCATTGTTCAATAATTAATTGTTTTTTTAATATTTCAATCTCATTCTGGAATATTTTATCTCTTTTTAGCCTGGTTTCTACTTGCTTTAGCGCTTCACTTACTGTTGATCCCTTTATACCAAAACACCTCCCGATTTCTTGGGGAAAAAGGGGACAGGCTATTTTTCTCATTTTCTTTCCTCAATTTTCAAAAACTTTAAAGAGTTCGTCACATTACAAAATGACCTTACGAATTGTGTATTGCAAGGCACTACAGTTTTCAGCAAAAATATTTTTGCTAAAACTATCAAATATTATAAGGAACCAACAATGCCATCCACTGGTATAACGTATTCAAAAAGTTGATATAAGTTTTATAAAAAGGAACCCATAGCTGGACTATGTCCCTCTCAGTTACATCAATTGTTTTGCGTAACCTACCAAATACAAATAACTTAACACGAAAATGCCTGTCGGCCTAATTAATAGGCTCAATATCTGCTATGCAAACTTCCGCTGATGCGGACCTTTGCAAAAGGTCTATCGATACAACAACCCGGTAGTTTGCCTTTTTCTCTAGGAGAATGCCTTCTATCCCCACCAGGGGACCGGATGTAACCCTTATCCTTGTACCAGTTGCTAAATATTTGTAAGGATCTAATTTTATATTACTATTTACCAGTAATTTTATATCATTTACTTGTTTCTCTGGGATAGGAATTGGGGTGAAACGATCTGTACCTATTATCCTTACCACGCCTCGGGTATTTATTACCTCACAAACATTACACAATGGTATCTTAACAAACAGATAGCCCTTGAAAAGAGGTATATCAACAAATTTTACCCTATCTTTTCTACGGCTTGGTGTTTTGATAAGCGGCAGGAATGAATCAATACGCTTTTCTTTGAGAAATGAATCAACTTGTTTTTCATGACGAGATCGTGTATGAACAGCAAACCAGTATGCGACGTTTCTATCCATTCCCCTTTTTACAAATTCCTCCCGCTGCTTTGTTATTTTGCGAGAGGAATTGGGCCTCTCTATTGGGAGATATGAGAGTTTATTGTTTACAATAACAAACGTTTATATTTTTAAACGTTTAATATTTAAAACATTTCTAACTAAAAATGTCAATATAAAAATTCAAAAATAAGATAAATAAAAGCAACTTAATAAAAGTGCGGGTAAACGTAAGCAAATGGAGTGTTGCCGGAGCGCTGAATGTTACCAAGATTCGACTTGCCTATTACTACAACGGATTTGATGTATGATCTATATGAAAT
>JBKBTA010000324.1:0-1412 GCA_046291035.1 Candidatus Brocadia sp. | reverse complement strand
AACGGGAGAGAGATTTTTTCAAACAACCACTTATTTTTTCAGTGGTATGTAAACAGACATGGTACCCCCTGGGCCTACCCCGATCCAACGGATAGGGGTAGAATAATATATATCAATCTGATTAGACAGGAGGGTAACCATGTACACAAAGAAGTATTATGAGTTTATCAGAATAAGTAAAGACCGGTATGAGGCACGGCTCGAGCTGGTAGAAGCAGCGTTAGAGCAGGGTATCAAACCTACTGCAAAAAAATATGGAACGACGGTGAAGACGGTGAGGAAATGGGTCCGGCGGTATAAGGAGCAGAAGAAGGCGGGTCTCTCGGAATTGAGCCGCCGGCCACACACCAGTCCTGGGGCAACAAAGCCCTGGGTACGATTTAAGCTTATGCAGGAGGCGGAGAGACTTAAGCAGGCGGGCAAACGGAAGAGTGCATCCCGGTTAAAACGGGATCTCGAGCTTCCGGTAAGTTTACCGACAGTCCTCAAGATTCTGAGGGAAGAGGGATTGTGGCGGGGGACGCGGAAGGTGGTGGAGAAAAAACGGGACTTACGGGAAGTAAAGCAGCGGCTAAAGGCCCTGGAGAAACTGCAGGTGGACGTAAAATACCTGGATGACATTCCTGAGTTGTACCAGGAGTATAGACAATACCGGTTGCCAAAATACCAGTTTACCGCCCGCTGCGTGCGTACAGGAGCGTTATTTATCGCCTATGGGCGGGAAAAGAGCGTAACGAATGCGTCGCTGTTTCTTCTTGCCCTGTATCGACACTTTCAAAGTTATGGGATTCGTCTGGATGGTTCGGTAGTACAAACGGACAACGGCACCGAGTTCACCGCCCCCTGGAACAGCCACAAGGTGACGATATTTACCAAAATTGTGGAGCGTTGTTGGCATGCCACCCATCATCGTATTCCTCCGGGAGCCAAGACGTTCCAGAGCGATGTGGAAAGTTCCCATCGGTGGATAGAGGAAGAACTGTATGCATCTGAAACGTTTTCCTCACATACCGAGTTTTTGATAAAGGCCGCAGCGTACCAGAAGTGGTTTAATTGTACCCGGCATAACAGTTACAAGGGGGACACCCCATTACACCTCATCCGTCAGACGTATCCGGACCTACCGGCAGAAGCCTTAGTGTTCCCTCCGGTGGTGCTTGACAACCTGCTTGTGCAGTACAAAGATGAGTTAGCCCAGTGGGCTGCCTAATGTCCAGGGGGGTACCATGTCTGTTAAACTACCAAGGGATTGATAAAAATTAGCGGATCCTGTACCACTCAGAATATTAATATTAAACAAAGGGCCCCATAAAAATCTGAGGAGCAATCATGGCAATCCACCTTATCAGAAAAATCACAAAAGAAGGTAATTTGATACTCACCGTGCCGATGAGGACGCGGCTTTCCTTAGG
>JBKBTA010000323.1:0-1432 GCA_046291035.1 Candidatus Brocadia sp. | reverse complement strand
TTACTCCCGAGAATAAAATAACCGAGGTTGAAAAAAATTAAAAGATGCGGGAGTAAATTTGTATTTAGATGATCTATTAAGTGAGTTTCAGTCCAGAAATTTCCATCCTCTCATTTATCAACACTCTCTAACTCTTTACAAACAAAGAAACTATTTTCATGCAGTTTTTGAAGCCGTGAAAATTTATAATCAACAAGTTAAAGAAAAGTCTAAAAGTCAAAAAGATGGGCAACAGTTAATGATGGAAGTATGGGGCCCTGACGGGGTTTTAAAGGTTACGAAGTGTGAAACACAAACTGAAAAAGACTTCCAAAATGGGATCAAATTTCTGTCGGCAGGGTTGATGCAAGCAATTAGAAATCCTACTGCTCATGAACCTGCTTTCAATTGGCCAATATCAAAGGAAGATTGCTTGGATTTATTAAGCCTCATATCGTATTTATTACGTGTATTAGACAAAGCCGTTTATTACAAAGGTGGTTAAAAACTATGTATAAGAATAAAGACCAGTGTAAAATCCATCACCTAACACAGGCATTCCTGCCTATGAAGACAAAAACACAGACAAAAATGTCTGTGATACAGTATGTGATACATTAAAAGAACTTGAGAGAGATTGACCAGTTGGTGTATAAACTTTATGGGTTGACGGAGGATGAGATTGCGATTGTGGATGGAGATGATAAATGTTAAAATAATATTTAAAAGGAGGTGCAACCATGAAAGTAGCTGATTTAACTACAGAGGAGTTTAAAGAGTTAATAAGTAAAACCATTGAGGAGAAATTCAGAGAACTCATTGACCCTGACCTCGGTCTTGAGTTAAGAGAAGACTTTATTCAAGCCCTTGAAGCGTCCATTGCCTCTAAAGAAAGGATACCCTTTAAAGATATTAAGAAAAAGCTTGGATTGAATTGATGACATACTCAGTTGAGTTTACGCCTCAGGCTGAAGAAGATCTTGCCCGTCTTGATAAATCCATTGCCCAGCAAGTTTCAAATAAAATAGACTGGCTTTCACAAAGCATTGAATACATCATTCCTATTCCACTTAAAGGAAAATTTGATGGTAAATATAAGCTTAGAGTTGGCGACTGGAGAGTGATATATTCCTTTGAGCATACGACTCAGATTATTACGGTATATGCAATCAGGCATCGCAGTGAAGTTTATAAGATATGACCCAGCAGCCCTTCATCACCCTCGTTGACCAAATCCTTGCTGCCAAAAAGAAGGACCCGAATGCCAACACCTCTGCCCTTGAGCAGGAGATTGATGAAATGGTTTACAAACTCTATGGTTTAACAGAGGAGGAGATTGCGATTGTGGATGGAGATGATAAATGTTAAAATAATATTGGGTCTTCTAAGTTTTGTGTGGGTAAATTTTCATAATAGTTCTTTCTCAACACCATAAAAAGTAAGGGGTTTCAGG
>JBKBTA010000322.1:0-1447 GCA_046291035.1 Candidatus Brocadia sp. | reverse complement strand
ATCGCCCACGAAATAAAAAATCCCCTTGTGGCCATAAATACCTACTTTCAACTGCTGCCTTACAAGAAAGACGATCCAGAATTTCACAATAACTTCCGGGAAATTGCCTTAAAAGAAATAGGAAGAATTAACAGAATCATCGAAGATATGTTAAACCTGGCAAAACCCTCCAAACTCGTTATACAGCATACAGATCCCCATCGTGTGATAATGGATACCGTAAGCTTGCTCAAAAACGATGCTGCAAAGAAAGATGTTGAGATAACTACAACGTTGGAAGGAAAAAGATGCCAGCTCATTGCAGATGAAGATAAGGTAAAGCAGGTGCTTATAAACGTTTTGCAAAACAGCCTTGATGCATTGCCGGGCAAGGGGCATATTAATATAAGCACTCGCTTGGTTGATGACCTTTCTGAGTTTAAAAAAATGGCAAAAGAACACCCTGGCAGTGTATTCTTCTCATTTGCCCCGCCGCTCACAAACAATCTGAATAAGCAGTATTTTGTAATAAAAATCTCCGATAACGGTACCGGAATCCCCACCGAAAAAATTTCGCATATCTTCGAACCATTCTTTACGAGTAAGGAAAAAGGTACCGGACTTGGTCTTGCTGTTGTGTACAGGATTGTAAAGGATCATGAGGGAGGCATCTACGTAGAAAGCAAAGAAGGAGTTGGAACAGATTTTTATATTAGCCTACCGTTGAATACCATAAACACCGATAATGATATTAACTCCAGGCCAAAAGTCATAGAAACACCTTTAGCTCTATAACTAATGGATTAAGGTAAGTTGTTATGGAGACGAGTCAATATAAAGGCAGGGTGCTGGGTAGTAAGCTTAGACTGGATGGCCATTGACAGGGGGGGCAATGATCATTGCCCGCGGTTTGCGTGACGATGACTTTGAGGTCATTTATCCGGGGATAAGGAGAACACCGGAAGAAATTGTTGTCGTGGCCATACAGGAGGAAGTGGATGTTATTGGACTCTCGCCTCTTTCTGGCGCAGCAACGTGCAGTTGTTCAGGTTGTTTATTGTCAATCCCATAAGCATTTTTAACTATTGATGTTTTCATTGAACATTTAGCTGCGGTTGTAGAGCGAAGAGCCTTTTCGCTCTACATTAAAAAGTCACCGAAGGTCTGATTGAATGTTTAGGAAATTCAAAGTTATGCTAATAGGAGGCAACTCCCGTTGGCGACCGGAAGGGTGCTCGCTGTTGTGCATTGCCAATCGCCGTCAGGAGACGGCTCATACCTTTGTGTTATGAAAAAGTTGTCGAAGACCTAATTAATAGTGGATGTCCTAGCGCAGCTACGCCGCAACCAAAAAGATGAGCAGGCAGTACACAGTTGGCAGTGGGCAAAAAGTGATACAATTCCATTACAAACTGCCAACTGCTTACTGCCTACTTAAGCGGACAAATGGGCTAGTTACTAAAAAACT
>JBKBTA010000321.1:0-1485 GCA_046291035.1 Candidatus Brocadia sp. | reverse complement strand
AGTCCCTCGTTTGTGATATTGAGGAATTGTTCAGGGCGAGGATCGATCGGTTTATCATACGCATGATCAACCTGAAGGTTGTTTCACGGGATGATTTCGATGAGACAGAAAGGGGACTGTATCTGAAACGAGATGCCGTCAGGAAGTTTGTAGACCAGTTTGAAGCAGAAATGGAGAAAAAGAATCAGAAAAACTCGCTGTCGCTCAAGGAAGATATCTATATCCAAGCCATTGTTATAAAAAAGTGGGCGCTTGAAAATGGCTCACTTTCTTTTTATCATTGGGAAATAACGTGAATGAGCTCAGTCAAAATAATATTGCTTAACCAATATTCAGGGGAAAAATGTTAAAGAACATCTCAATAAATCACAGGCTCTTATTTGCAATACTTGTAACCTTTAGTTGTTTTGTCTTGTTTTTTGATCTGGGAGGCAGGGGTTTTCAGAATAGGGATTATCTTAGATTTGCTGAAACAGCCCGTGAAATGATGTACACTGGGGATTACGTCGTCCCCCATTATGCCGGCAAAATCTATCTTGCAAAACCACCGCTACTCATGTGGTCAATCGTCCTGTCTTCCAAATTTTATGGTGTGATTACACCTTTTACCGCAAGAATACCTTCGGCCGTCTGTACTCTTTTGAGTGTTATTACCGTATTTTTGTTCGGTAAGCATCTCTATAAAAATCCCATGGCGGGATTTTGGGCAGGACTGATTCTTCTATCTAATTACATGTTTTTCCTTTACTCCCGCACCATCAAAACGGACATGATGCTCACCACATTCATCTTAACTGCCTTATACACCTTTTATATGGGCTATACGTCAGATGTCCAAAAAAGAAGGTTTTATTTTATCCTATTTTATGTTTCCGTAGCGCTGGCCATTTTGACCAAGGGTCCATTAGGTCTTGTTCTTCCCCTTTTAATTATCTTTATCTACCTCCTGTGGAAAAAAGAACTCGCATTCTTCAAACAGATGCATTGGCTTATGGGAGCAGGTATATTAGGGGTTATCATAGGCCCCTGGGTTATCCTTATGTGTCAGAGAATCGGACTGGATACGGTAATTAAGAATGCCTTCAGCGAATCTGCCGTTCGCTATAGTACGGAAGAATATGGTCACAAACAGCCCTTTTATTTTTTTCTTCCTGAACTTATCAAAGGATTTCTGCCCTACAGTATTTTTTTCCCCGCAACCTTCGTCTACCTGTTTTCAAAAAAGGTAGAGAGAAAGCATGGCGATCGTTGGTGGCTTTCGGCATGGTTTATTACAATCTTCGTCTTTATGTCCATCTCCCGGTGCAAAAGCGCCCGTTATATCCTCCCCCTCTACCCGGCACTGGCGCTTATGATGGGTGGCATGTGGTCACGCCTATCTGGAAATGAGACAAATAATGTCTACTTAAAAAAATGGACCAAATACACCCTCGTGATTGTATTAGGCATTATCCTGGTAGCCTCTATTGGATTTCCCGTTTATAC
>JBKBTA010000320.1:0-1534 GCA_046291035.1 Candidatus Brocadia sp. | reverse complement strand
CCACGTCAACTTCCTTCCTTTCCTGGCCTTCTTACTCCCTCTTTTTGGTATCGCTGGACTTTGACGTTACCGCCTCTTTCGTTTTCCTATTGACTTTGGGGTATAAATTCAATACATTATTATTCTTTCAGTTTCGAATTGGTAATATTTGAATTTTCTAATCTTAATTACAGGAGTATCATACCATGCCAATAATGAAATCGGCCAAAAAAAGGCTCAGGCAAAACATAAAGCGTAATTTGAGAAACAGGGCTCGCAAATCTGCACTGAAAACTCAAATAAAGCATTTTTTAGGTGCTGTGAAAGAGGGAAATGTTCAGGCAGCCGAAAAAGAACTCCGGCTTGCGATAAAAAAATTAGACAAAGCCGCTGCCAAGGGCGTTTTACACAAAAACACGGCCAGCAGAAAGAAATCACGCCTGACAAAGAGATTGAACAAGATAAAAACTGCGGCCCCGCAGAAAAGTTAATTATGCCTGAAGCAATGCCTTGAGGTGGGCTTCTATACAGAAGGGAAGATAGGATAGATTGTAACCACCTTCAAGGCATGATACAATCCTGCCATCGCAGCATCTCTCCGCACACTTCATAACAACTCCCGTTAGCGTATGGAAATCATCTATTTCCAAATTCAATCCGCCGATAGGGTCTTTCGAATAGGTATCAAAACCGGCTGAGATAATGATAAATTCCGGGGCAAATTGATTTACCCGATGCTCCATAATATCCATAAATGCTTCAATGTATTCTTGAGAAGCTGTATCCGCCGAAAGAGGCATATTTATGGTAAATCCCTTGCCTTCCCCCTGTCCGTCTTCCTCCTTTCTGCCTGAACCAGGGTAAAACGGATACCGGTGCATGGAAAAATACAATACCGTTGGGTCACTATAAAATGCATCCTGAGTACCGTTACCGTGGTGGACATCCCAATCGACGATACAGATTTTTTCCAGCCGATATTTCCACTGGAGGTATCTTGCCGCAATGGCTACATTATTGAAGAGGCAAAACCCCGTACCCCTTGTGGGTGTGGCATGGTGACCTGGTGGACGTACAAGACAAAAGGCATTTTTCTCTTCGCCTTTCATAATCAGATCGATTGCCGTTAATGGCGCTCCGGCGGCATACACAGCGGCATCGTATGATGCAGGGGAAACGACTGTGTCGGCATCCAACCACCCCCCTCCGGTATCCGCAATTTGTTTGATGCCCCCGATATAGGTTTGGGGGTGAATCAGACCAATTTCTTCCGGGGATGCGGCGCGCGGTCTCTCCACCCTTAATTGTTCCCACAGTTTGCATTGTTTGAGATGTCTTATGGTATGCTCAAGCCTTTTGGCATTCTCAGGATGGGCAAATCCCGTATCGTGTTGTAAAAAAATATCGTCGTAGATGAGGAGCGTCATACACCTTAAACCTTATCATTGAGCATGATGTTTTAAAGGAAATTGATAACCTAGCGCAGCTACGCCGCAACCAAAAAGATGAAGCAGGAAGAACACAGTTGGCAGTAGGCAAAAAGTGATACATTCCA
>JBKBTA010000319.1:0-1541 GCA_046291035.1 Candidatus Brocadia sp. | reverse complement strand
CGGTTCTGAAAAAGCCAGTTTATTTTCTTTCTTTTTTACCTGATACTATTTGCATTTATGCTTGACGTAGCCCTGCGTGGCGATCGGGATTACGGCAAAGATAAACGTAAATATTTATTGTCGCTGATTATGGTTATTCTCACATCCTTTCTCTTTTAAAAAGGCATCCATATCGGCCCTTATACGAGGTTCATCAATCTCTTTGGCCTTATTGTAACAGAGGATGCAGATGTCTCCCCTTGAGGTAGTCATCTTTTTCCATTCGTCTTTTTCTCCGAGATAGAGACCACACTTCCAGCAGTTAGCCATCGTAAATTTCCTTATATAATTTTAGCCATGAATGAACAGGAATTTGTACGAATAATAAAACACCATTTTATTTATGCAGTTTTTGGGAGACACTGACAAACTTCGGTTGTCGGTGTTTAACTTGGTTCCGCATATTTTATAATGGTACAAATTATCCCCTCTTGGAAGGAGACTTTACAATTCCCCTCTTGGGAGGGGTTAGGGGTGGGTTCCCTCCCAAGAGGGGACTTTCTAACTTGACAAACACTTCAACAAATCTTTCCACAAGATAGGCAAGGTATTCAATGTCGATGTACGCCTCTGCACTGCTGTCCAGAAAGAGCTTGCAGCTTGCCGGAAACTCTTCATCGGCATCCCAAAAGCACAAATACAAGGGTATACGCGGTAAGAGGTCGAAACGACAGATATAATCGGCCTTCATTTTGCCCTGGCTTTCCACACCACCCAGTTCCTTACAGCGCATCTTCAAACCATGGATATTCTTATTGAAGGTTGTCGCAATCTTCTCTTCTGCACTCCGTTGAAATGCCTTTACATGCGAAGCCGTATCAGGAAAATATCCCAGCGTGACCCAATCCCCTGTTAAAGGTTTATTTCCTTTTCTGCGTATGTAATCATAGATTATGATTTTTGACCACGAATCGTGACAATACGCATCATTTTCAAACAAACCCTCCTTGTGCATCTCGTAGGGTTTGTTCAGCATGGTAAGCCTTATCATTTCTCCACCATCTTTGACCTCAAAATGGCCGCCGATGGCAGTAGATGCCTCTTTGAAGTTCACATGCTTAGCCTCAACCTCTAAGTCGTTACTCACTCGTTCATAGTTATCATCCATGGTAACTGTGGCTTCCCGGGGAACGGATTCCACATTTTCTCTGGCGATATAAGGACAATCCCATATCTTACATTGTGCATTTTTTACCTTAAGCGCAAAGGCCATACAGGTGGGCACACCACACTTACCACAATTTATTTTGGGTAGTTTTTTATATATCTCAATCATTAGATCTTTTAAAGGCGTTCTGCCACCAGCGGTCAGCATTCAACTTTTACCTGATCGCTGATGGCTGACTACATGTAGTACTACCTTGTAAAAAATTTCTTTTTGGAGAAGTTTTTTACCTCCCCTTTATATCCCCTCCTTGCGAATGAGGGGATAGGGGAGGTAAATTTGACTGCGCTGTGCTGCGCCAAGATTTTTTGTTCACCTGCCTGAGCCAATGCCTCGC
>JBKBTA010000318.1:0-1569 GCA_046291035.1 Candidatus Brocadia sp. | reverse complement strand
GTGTATGCCTTGCCAATCCCTGCTACTATCTGCCGCTCCTCACCGGTATCAACCTTCATTACAATCAGTTTATTTGAACCTTCAACCCGTTTCGCCTCAAGGACTTTTCCTATCTTTAGTTCGACCTTTGCAAAATCTTCAATCGTAATCATTTCACCTTCCCTTTTAAATTAAATCCTTCCTGAACCAAAGGCTCATGATAGTTTCTGAATTAAATTCTGGATTCCCGTTCCCCATTTTCACGAGGACATGTCTTCGTAAGTTACTGCTCATGAAAAACTGTTAAATACCTACGCACGGAACCCGAAACTCGAAACAATTTCAAAATTACAAATTCGGTAACAGTTTAGTTTTTTGAAAAATACCAGTAATGATGCGGTTATCATATTTCAAT
Organism: Candidatus Brocadia sp.; assembly: GCA_046291035.1. Taxonomy (GTDB): domain Bacteria; phylum Planctomycetota; class Brocadiia; order Brocadiales; family Brocadiaceae; genus Brocadia. Next base: position 1,175 of record JBKBTA010000318.1, on the reverse strand, counting down.
GTTTTCAAAAAGCTAAACTGTTACCAAATTCACAGGTTTCAAACTTTGTTTGCCCAAACTTACAGTAAAAGCCACGCGAAATACATCGTCAGGAGGAACGCCGCGATAAATTAAGCAGACCTCATTTAAGTTAAACACCAATGGCTTCCAGCTTGCCTGAAGCATACTGAGTAATTTCAACATCGCCATTTGCCCCCACGCCTGACCTACACTCAGATGAGGCGTGAACCCACCTTCGTATGTTCTCACATCGTCACACTCTGGCACCACGCTCAATAACAATGTTTGCAACCTGACCAAGGCTTCCCTAGGCTCCGGTGCCAACCAGAGGGTGTAACAATCACGATGGTGGCGAAAGAAAAAAAATTCCTTCAGTTTAATTTCAAAAGGTTCAATCCCTTCGCATACCCGGGAAAATTGCCCGGCCAAAAATTCAAACTCTTCCCTTGGCCGAAATGGATAAATCAGGGTGATGTGGGGCATCCACCGCCTTGCCTGTCTGTCATACTCACGTCGGATTGCCTGGATTTGCGGCCATAAATCCGGGGGAGGTATAACTACGACTGCGGTCATATACGTTTTCCTGCTCATGATTAACACGTTAGTTACCGAAATATTATAGCAAACCTGCAAGAATCTTAACATACAGAAATTTTAAAATCTGCAAAACGTTGGGAGGCTAAAATATCATGAAAAATATCTGAACCGATTTCTCACTCATTTTTGAGCATTTACCAGGGTTCAAATCCTTATTTTTTCCCACCTTCTATGATATCGTCCGCCCAACTCAATGCGGCAACAACGGTTGGGAATCCGATGGTACTGGTGACAAGAATGATTGCGTGATATATCTCCTCAGGTGTTACCCCTGTTTCAAGTGCCCTTCTGACATGACTGTGCACAGCACCCTCGGAATGCACTGTTGCCGCCGCAGCGAGTTGGATCAGATGTGCAGTCTTTTCATCCAGAGGACCTTCCTGTCTGACAACCTTTCCAAGCTCCTCTATCGCATTGAAAAATTTCTCATGTCTTTTTTTAATTTGAAGATATTGTTTGGGTAATTTTTCCTTTGACATGCCCCCCTCCTTTTCAATTAAACTGCCTTGTAAGATTTCTCTTTGCGATAATGGCAGGCAAGGATGCCTGTCCCACGTGGACATCTTGTGTAGGGTGCG
>JBKBTA010000031.1:16438-21117 GCA_046291035.1 Candidatus Brocadia sp. | reverse complement strand
AAGGACCATGTCAGATGCCTCCTTTGCCACATCGGTTTCTGTCCTTCCCATAGCGATGCCTATGTGCGCTTCCTTGAGGGCTGGGGCGTCATTAACGCCGTCGCCTGTTACTGCGACACTCTCACCGCGCCCCTGCAATTGTTGTACTATCCTCAATTTGTGGTGTGGAGAGACCCGGGCATACACAGAAACATCCTTCACCTTATGGAAGAGTTCTTCATCACTCATCGTTTCAAGTTCTTTTCCTGTAATTACCTCAGGATTCTCACTACCCAATCCGAGTTTCTTTGCAATGGATACTGCGGTGACTGCGTGGTCACCCGTTATCATGATAGTCCTGATGCCTGCCTGTTTACAACCTTTCACGGCCTCTATTGACTCTGGTCGGGGAGGGTCTATCATTCCCTGGAGACCAGCGAAGATCATGCCAGACTCCACGTCATGATGCGTAATTTCTTCCATGTCCTGCGGGGCTTCCCTGTAAGCAAAGGCAAGTACCCTCATACCCTCTTTTGCAAAATTGCTGGCAATATGTAAGATCTCTTTTTTCTGAGAACCTTCACCAGCCGCAGGCTCGGTACACATATCCAGTACCCTCTCAGGCGCCCCTTTAACAAATATAAGCTTTTTCCCTCCGTGTCTGTGAAGGGTTGCCATGTAGCCCCGTTCAGACTCAAAGGGTATGATTGCAATCTGTGGATAGTGCTTCTTTTCATCCTCTGGCTTGAGACCGGCCTTCATAGCAGAAACAATCAGCGCCCCTTCCGTAGGGTCTCCGTCAACCTTATACAGACCATCTTCTTCATAAATATTTGACTCATTGCAGAGAAGTCCTATGCGCAGGACTTGAAGATGTTTCTTTTTCTCCTCTGCTTTAACAGACATTTGATCATGGAGTATCTCACCCTCTGGTTCATATCCACTCCCGGTAACATCGTATATATGTTCTCCATCGTAAATTAGCCTGACAGTCATCTCATTTTTCGTAAGGGTTCCCGTCTTGTCTGAACATATAACTGTGGTGCTTCCGAGGGTTTCAGCGGCCGGAAGTTTCCTAATGATGGCATTCTGCCTTGCCATCCTTGCCACACCAATAGCCATGGCTATGGTCACGACAATGGGAAGTCCTTCAGGTATGGCCGCTACAGCAGCCGCCACAGCCGTCATGAACATGTCCTGTATGCTTTCACCAATAACTATTCCTATACTGAAAAGCACCACAGAGGCAGCCATAACAATGAATCCAATATATTTTGCAAAATTTTCTATCTTTTTCTGAAGTGGTGCCTTTGTAACTCCTATTTCTTTAACCTCTTGGGCAATGCTACCAAGCACAGTCTTTGACCCTGTCTCTACCACAATGCCCTTTGCCCTTCCACTTACCACTACTGTGCCCATAAAGGCCATATTCTTTTGATCACCGGGGGTCAAATTATCTTCACTTATTATTGCAGTGGATTTTTCAGCGGGGATTGATTCACCGGTAAGCATAGCTTCTTCAATCTTTAATTCATACGTCTTGATCAACCTCAGGTCTGCCGGCACCTTTGTACCGGATGCAAGGAGGACAACATCCCCTGGTACAAGTTCTTCACTGTTTATCTCTTTCTCTTTGCCGTCTCTTAAAACCCTTGCCTTTGGTATGAGCATCTTTTTGAGTGCCCGTACGCCCTGTTCTGCCCTGTATTCCTGGATATAGCCAATAATTGCGTTAATGGCCACGACAGCCATAATTACACTGGTATCAATGTATTCTTTGAGAAGGGCCGTCACGACAGCGGCTACTAGAAGGATATAAATGAGGGGGCTTGTAAATTGATGGAGAAGGATTTTCAGCCTGCTGATCTTCTCTTCTTCGACAAGTTTGTTTAAACCGTATTGTTGAAGCCGTTTGCTGACTTCATTGTCAGTTAAACCTTCTTCAGACGTCCCAAGCTTCTGCATGATTTCTTTTATATGGAGTTGATACCAATTCATTTTTCAGTCCTCATTAAGTTTTTGGAATAATATTTCAAGGTTGGTCTTAATAATGTGTTTTGATAGGTAATGAAAAGGGCACAGATAAGAAAAGTTGTAGTTGTTTTCGTGGGATTTTTATTGCTTCCGTTTTCCTGGATATAAATGTCATTTGTAATGTACTGTTGCGGCTTGATCCCAAACTCTGTTTGGAAACAAGCAAAAAAATCTAATTTGATGTTTAGGAAATTGGTTTGTAGAGCGAAGAGCCTCTTCGCTCTACATGGGAAAGCCATCGAAGGCTTTAACAAAGAATTTTAAAGCGACCGGGTGCGTGCATACCGTTGAGCACTGCCGGTCACCGTCAGGAGACGGCTCTTACCTTAGTGTTATGAAAAAGCCGTCGAAGGGCATAATTAAATGCTATGGAATTTCAAAGTTAATCGTTCTTATTATGTCATTCCTACAGAGGCGGGAAGCCTGGTGCTTTTAATCCGGATTCCCATTTACACGGGAATGACAGAAACTTGTCCTCGTGGAAACGGGGAGAGGCAACGTTGTTTTGATTTGCCTTGCAAAACTTAATTAAAATACCGTTCTTGCATCAGGCTATTCTTTCCATTAAAGCAACAGGAAAATGGGCAAATATCTCTGACAGATACAAGATAGTCGAATCTTTGTAACTTACGGTGGTAACAACTTCTCCGGTAAAAATGTTCCGGTATTTTATCTCCGTTTCCTCATTCGGTAGAACAATAAACGAGTCTTTCCAAACATCTTTACCAAAGGGCAGGCTCTCAGGTTGTGGTATAAGCCTTGTAAAAAATCTTGGGGCAACGATCAGTGCTGCGGAATTTTCAAATTTCCTCATAAACGTGCAAACATGATCGGAACTTTCTCCCGTTGCTTCAAGGGGGACATATTCCCCGCGTTCAAATATTTCTCTATGTGTTTTCCGATAATTGAGCGCCTTATATATAAGGTAGAGCTTTATCTTTCCATTATCTTTGTTAATGGTTAATTCCTTCGCAAGCTCTGGCAATGGCATTTCTGACTCATTCCGTTTCAATTCCTCCAGCATCTTGATTCTTACGTTGTAATCAACGGGTCGACGATTATCAGGGTCGACAAGACTGAAATTCCACAATTCGGTACCTTGATAAAAATCCGGAATACCAGGAGATGTTATCTTGAGCAATGTTTGTGAAAGGGAGTTGTATATGCCGTAATGGGATATCTTTCTTTGAAAAACGTGAAAATCTTTTAGAAACTTATTTCTTCGTGCATTGTTCAGGATAGCCTCGATAAAATTCATTATGGCATTCTCGTAATTCGTGTTGGGATTTACCCAGCTTGTGTTGACCTTCGCCTCCCTCAGTGCCTTTACCATGTAATCTTTAATCCGTTTCTTAAACACTTCGTATTCAGGCCCGGTCATTGGTTCAATGGGCCATGCGCCGATAAGGGTTTGGTAAAGAAGATATTCTTCATTGGGGTCAGGTATAGTCTGGCCTTCAGCAACGACGGCATTTTTCTTGTTTAGCCTTCTCCACCGTGTTAAACGTTCTCTCCATTCATCAGGGATTTCCGAAAGGGCATTAATCCTCGCTCGTACATCTTCGCTACGTTTTGAGTCATGGGTGGAGGTGGCATTCATTGTGTGGGGCCAAAACTTGCACTTTTCTATATTCTGCCCGTGAAAGGTCTCCATGGGCGTGCCAAACCTTTCCGGACTTCCACCTACTTCATTGAGGGAGACAAGGCGATTATAAATATAAAAGGAGGTATCCTCTATCCCTTTGGCCGTGACTGGACCTGTAATCTGCTGAAACTTCATAACGAAATCAAGCCATTCCCTCTGGTCGGCATCTTTAAAATTTTCGGGATACTTAAGCAAAAGGACGTCTTTGAGAAAGTCAAAGATAGATTCGCTCATGGCAGGGTTTTTCCTTTTTGCCTTTGATACGGCAATCTCAATATACCGCCGATCCCTTTCAGTTACCTCAGATGGTTTTATATAGGTTCTATATACCGGGAAAAAGGCAATGACTTCCTTTATAGCATTTGTAAGGCTGTTCAAGGTGAAATCCCTTGTATGTCTGTTTTTCTCCGACAGTCGGTTCAGGTAGTGTCCCAGGGTGTTGACTTCGCTCGACATAATTACATCCATAATTAATTTTTTCTTTTCATAAACAATATTCAGGAAATTAAGCTTTGACCTGATGAATCTGGTGTATATATCGTCAAATATTTTTATATTTGTCGTATCGACAAAGATGCCATTCAAGGAATTTAAAAAGTCATATCCTGTCGTGCCAAAGATGGGCCAGTCTTCTGGTGTCTTTTCTCCTTTGATAAGAATTTTTTCGCCGATGATATAAAATGCCTTCAACTGGGGTTCCGTTGACAACAGCTCATTATATTGTCTCAATATTTCAGCTTCTCTATCGGAAATTTCCGTTCCATATTCGGGATGATCGAGCCTTTTATAAAGAAAACAGTTTTTCTGTAACCTTTGAAAGTATTCCGAAGGATTGTAGAGTCCATCGGGGTGGTCAACCCTCAATCCAGTGACCTTGCCTTCTCTGATAAGTTTAAAAATCAATTTATGGGTTTCCCTGAAAACAAGGGGGTTTTCCATTCGGATTGCCGCAAGGTCGTTAATATCAAAGAATCTCCGGTAATTTATTTCCTCGGTAGCCACACTCCATTTCGAGAGTCTA
>JBKBTA010000031.1:0-16428 GCA_046291035.1 Candidatus Brocadia sp. | reverse complement strand
TTATTAAGAAGATTGTCAAGGAGGTCAAAGCTTTCGGGCTTAGTTTTTACTCCATTAAATATTTTCACATTTTCATCGATGAATGCCTTAATTTCTGGATTTTCATTGTAAAGATTCCGGAGGCGCTTCTTGATAATTTCTTTCTCGCGGTATCGCTCCGCAATCTTTTCCGGATCCTTTTCTGTATGCGAGGGTAAATGGTTTAATGCGGTGATTATACTCAAAAGCTCGTTCAGATGGGGGACTTCTAGGGAAAAACGATTTTTTAGTTCGTCAATACGATGCTGTAAAATGTCTATATACGTCTTTGGTCTTATGGGGAATTTATGCAAATAGTAGTAGAGAAAAAAATCACCGTTTTCAAAGGCGAGCTGCAATTCCTGTCTTTCAAGAACAATTCCATATTGATCACCTAAAACAGGGATTAGTACTTTATTTTTCAGTTCGATTTTTACCGGTTCCCAGTCAATGTCAAAAAAATCTGCATAGGTAGAACTCTGGCCATTTTCCAGTACATCCATCCACCAAGAGTTCTCATTGCTCGTAATACACATGTGGTTTGGCACAATGTCGAGAATTTGGCCCATTCCGTATTTCTGAAGTTCCTGGATCATTTCGTTATATTCATCTTCAGTGCCTATTTCCGGATTTATCGTATCATGGGTAACAATATCATAACCATGGAGGCTACCAACTTTTGCCTTAAAATAAGGGGATGCATAAATATCGCTGATGCCTATGCCGTAAAGGTAATGGATAATTTTTTTTGCATCTGAAAATTTGAACAGATGATTGAATTGCAGCCTGTACGTTGAAACGGGTATTCGGGGATCAGATATTGTTTCCATGGTTATGTAGTCATCTTATATTGTTCTACAAAAAATGCAAAGCTTTTTAATAGGAGCCGTCTCTTGATGGCGACTGGCAATGCTCAACGGTGAGCAAGCGCCTGGTCGCCAACAGGAGTTGGCTCCTACCGGCGTATTTCAAGTTTGCGACTGGTTCCAAAACTCTGTTTGGGAACGCAACAGACAAAAAGACTTTGTTTCAAAAGGTAGATTTGAAGCGTTCATAGCAACAAATTAGATGCGTATGAAACCGTGCTTCACGATAACACCGTGTTCCCAAACAGGGTTTTGGAAACAAGTAAATTTCAATCTTATTATGATTCCCTTTTTTAGAGGGGAGCTTAAAGGTCGTTGCCGCAGATAGCCTAACTTGATTGCATAGAATTTTTCATTTTATTTATGCGGGATTTTGAGTGGCATGGACATACTTTGTTTGTACGTGTTTGTGCATAACTTGATTTTGTATTTTACCCTCTGCCGTATATTATCGTTGCTTCCGATAGCTCCTGTATCAGTGCGGGTGTTATATGTTCGGGTAAGAGTCTCCATTCCCAATTTTTTTCAGAAGTTCCCGGAAAATTCATTCGCGACTCTTCCCCCAGCCCGAGTATATCCTGCATAGGTAAAACAATCATGTTTGCAACTGACATCATAGCAAGCCTTATAAATTCCCGATGAATAGTATCCACTGTGACATCCCTCCCTAAATATTGGCGAATTCTTTTTTTCTCTTCAGGGCTCGCTTCCTTTTTAAACCAGCCTTTTATAGTATTATTATCGTGTGTTCCAGTGTACACAATGCAGGATTGTCTGTGGTTATGCGGGATATAGGGATTGACGGGCAAATCATCTCCAAAGGCGAAGAGAAGCACTTTCATACCCGGAATTCCAAACATACTCATAATTTCTCTTACGTCGGGTGTTATCGTTCCGAGGTCTTCGGCAATAATGGGAAGACTTGGGAAATGCTTATACAGTGTGTTAAAGAAATCTTGAACCGGGGCATCTACCCATTTCCCATTTACAGCAGTCTTCTCAGTTGCCGGGACTTCCCAGTATGAAACAAAACCCCTGAAGTGATCGAGTCTGACGATATCGTAGAGCTTTAAGTTGAATTCTATACGTCTCAGCCACCATGAGTAACCGGTTTCTTTAAGAACTTCCCAGTTATAGACAGGGTTCCCCCACAGTTGTCCTGTTGCACTGAAATAATCAGGAGGGACTCCGGCAATGAACAGGGGTTTTTTTGCGTCATCCAGCTTAAAAATTTCAGGTTTAGACCATACATCGGCGCTGTCATAGGTTACATAAATAGGGACATCACCGATTATCTGTATGTTTTTTGAGTTACAGTATTTTTTCAGAGAAAACCACTGTTTAAAAAAAAGAAATTGGAAAAATTTTTCCATGAGTATTCGATCTTTCAATTTTTCCTTCCAACTTCTAATAACTTCCTCTTTTCTGTACCGTAATTCCTCCGGCCAATCACTCCAGATAACCCCATGAAAGTGTTCCTTCAGGGCTATAAACACGGCATAATCATCAAGCCAGTATGCATTTTCAACACAAAACCTTTCAAATTCAAAATCCTTCCCTAGCTTGCGATGCATATTTTTATACGCTGTGCGAAGAATATTCTCTTTATATGCTGTAACCGTGTAGTAATCAACTCTGTTGTGTGGAAAGGTTGTATAACTTTCTATATCGGACTTTAAAAGAACGCCGTCCCGGACAAGAAGATCAAGGCTTATCATAAGATGATTTCCAGCAAAGGCTGAATAACTGCTATAAGGACTATTTCCGTACACCGTACGGGTCGGATTTAAGGGAAGTACCTGCCATAAGGACTGCCTGGTTTCTGCAAGGAAATCCACAAATTTGTAAGCCGTATCTCCGAAATCTCCTATACCATGAGGAGATGGAAGGGAAGTAATGTGAAGTAGTATACCGCTTCTTCTTTTATTCATTTTTATTCCTCCCTTATGAAAATATTTTTATTCAAGGATAATTTTACAGTGGGACGGGTTAAGCCTGTCTAGGCTTGAAAAGGGTGAATGCAAAACCATCAATCGCTTTAAACTGTTTAAACGGTTCAAACGGTTTATGGTGGATTCGGCGTAAAAGACAACGCCTTAATCTTCCCTACACTACTTCAGGCAGCACTGCCGCCAGATTGAAAGACAATTTTTGTCCAATCTGTCTGAATTCTTCTATCCAATGGACTGCATCTGCATCACCGGCTTTCGCCTTTGACAGAAATTCTTTATATCTTGTTTTTGCCATGTCATAATAAACATTTTGTACATACCAGAGATTTATCTCGAAAGGCAACGCAAGGAACAGATGAAGCTTTCTCTCTATTCTCTGAAGCAGGGAAAGATCTGAAGGGTTCTTGCGAAATTCGTCCATTACTTTCTCTAACCTGCGACGCATTACAAATTCGTGATCTAAAGCGTCAACATGGACGTTCCATTTTTTTATATCATGAATAATACTTTGTATCTTGCTTACATCCTTTTCTTCTTCAAACGCCTTTTTTAGATCACGGTTAAGGGTAAACTCAGCAGCGGTATAAAACGCCCTTGGTATGGGCATACCTGTCTCCTGTAAAAAACCCATCAGAATGCGATTGTTTTCATACATATTGCAATAGGTATCCTCAAATTGCTCAAGGGTTGAGCTGATGACCTGATTTACGATCTTTCGCTGTTCGTCTTTAAAAAGATGTTGCAGTGAATAGTTATGCATACCAAAATGTTTGTCCATCAACCTTACAATATCGGAAAAGGCACCCTTTTCAAATGATGTCAAAATCTCATCTTTCATTGATTGATACGTATCGTCTCCGAGAAAGGTATGTACACCTCCGCTAAAATCATGGTTGCCGAGATGTAATACAGAGAAGCTTAAACGTTCGGTTTCCATGATTATTTCAGACCGGACAGAGACTCGCCCTGTTGCGATTTTTATTCTACCAGCCTCTGCCCGATGATAGTCTTCTCTGGTTACCGTATAGCAATAAATCCTGGTACTTTCCGGGTAATCCTCATAAAGTGAACTGACGGCGTAGTGCACACCAACCTTTTTAAGGTCTATCACGCACGGTTTGACAAAATTTTCGTATATAAATGCGCCATTTTTCTTTTCCGGTATGTTGCTCTTTGCCTTTTCAAGTCTTTCCAGAAAAGGTTTCTCGAGTCCGTTCTGGAAAAACCCCTCGGACAGTTGTATTGCCCTGGCCGCATACTGCATGATTTGCACTGTTTCAAGACCTGAGAGTTCATCAAAGAACCAGCCACAGCTTGTATACATCAACAGGGCATGTCTCTGAACCTCAAGGAGTTTGAGTACCTGTACCTTTTCATTTTTATCAAGATTCTTCCCTGCGTATCTTCCGAAGAATGTATTCATATTTTCATCTGAGCGGTTCAGAATAATATGAATATATTCATCCCGTGCCCCCCACGGGTCTTTGAGATATTCTTTGGCCTTTTGCTCATAATAGACCGTCAGCTGGTCCCTTAACCAGTCCAGGGCGTCGCGCAGCGGGGCACGCCATTCCTGGTTCCATTCAGGATGCATGCCAGAATTACAGCCACAGTTGCTTTTCCATCGTTCTATACCATGAACACAACTCCAGGACGAATTACTGAATATTTCAACTTCATGCATTGGTGGATATTTTTCCAAATATTCGCCGTAATTTGTCAATTTTGCAAGTCCCTGAGACTCTATGTAATGAAGAGCAAAGGCAAGTGCCATATCTCCGAATCTGTGATGATGCCCATATGACTCTCCATCTGTTGCAATATTGAGAATCTGGTGCCATTTTCGTGTAGAAGAAAAACCACCTAGCAGACGATTGGCAAAATCTTCTCCCCGGTTCAATAATTTTTCAAATGCTACTGAGCTGGATATAGGTCCGTCATAAAAAAAGATATTTATATTACGGCCGGACGGCAATCTGCATACATATGCCCTTGTTGGATCGATACGTCCGCCGCTTACATCCTTCCATTTTTCGGTACCAATCTTTCTTACCCTGAATGCCTGGTGCTGAGCAAGAATCGTAAACTTTATGCCATGTTCTGCAAGGATGTCCAGCGTCTCCATATCGACTGCCGTCTCTGAGAGCCACATACCTTCGGGGGAACGCTTAAACCTGTACTCAAAGTCCTTTATACCCCAGATTATTTGAGTGCGTTTATCGCGGGTGTTGGCAAGAGGCATAATAATGTGATTATAAACCTGTGCAATTGCGTTGCCGTGCCCGGAGTGGTGCTCCATACTCTGCCTGTCAGCATCAAGTATTGCCTGATAGATATCAGGGGCATATGTCTCCATCCAGGAAAGGAGGGTGGGGCCAAAATTGAAGCTTATCCTCGCATAATTGCTGACAATATCCATGATACGCCTTTCTCCATCCAAAATTCTGGAAGCTGAGTTAGGAGCGTAACATTCAGCGTTTACCTTCTCATTCCAATCATGATAAGGGGAAGCAGAGTCCTGTATCTCTATTGCCTCAAGCCACGGATTTTCCCTTGGTGGCTGATAGAAGTGTCCATGTATGCAAATATATCGGTCCATAGTATTACACCGTAAGTTTTTCTCCTTCCAAGTACTTTGTTTTTACTCTTTACCTGTAACTGGGGTTTTAGCTATCTTGAAGCAATTGTACCAAACGTTTCGGTTCAATCGGGGACGATTTAACCAGCGAAGTCTTGTTATAAAAAATTGGCGAAGGCCTAATTTACTATCGGACCTCAAGCAGGTGCTTTATTCCATTCAATGGGATAATCACCCATTCAGGCCTGTTGTTTAATTCGTATCCGAGTTCATAAACCGACTTTTCCAGGAGATAGGCCCTCAGCATGACATTGAGTTCTTCCTTATCAGTTGGGATAAAAGGTGCATTTCCTGCCGTGTTGAGGTATGACCTCAAATAAGTACCTCCGACATATCTGTACCAGAGATTGAGCCAGGGTTCAAGTACCGGAATATCTTCGGGTTTGACGGATGCATGCTTGAGAAGTGCTGTATGGGCTGCATAGTGAAAGGACCGTATCATACCTGCCACATCCCGTAACGGTGACCTCTTCAGTCTTCTTTCGCTCAGAGTCCTTGCCGGTTCTCCTTCAAAGTCGATGATAACAAAATCATTCCCCGTATAGAGCACCTGCCCCAGGTGATAATCTCCATGGATCCTTATCTTCATCGCTGATAGCTTTCTTTTGAAAAGGGCGCTGAAACAGCCCATGATCTCCTTTTCAAAATTCAGCATCTCACCGGATAACGCTTTTACATCGTCCGGTAAATTTTTCAGATTTTTTTTCAGGAGTGCAAAGACTTTTTTTGTAAGGACTTGCATGGATTGATACAGGGACCTCTGGTAAAGTACCGAGAATGGTTCCGGTTTAAAATCAGGATCTTCTGTTTCGGAAGAAAGTGACAGGTGCAGTTCTGCCGTTCTTTTTCCCAGGAGGGTTATCATTTCAATGAAGACACCACCAATTAATTCCTGAAAAAGCAGTGGTATTTCTTGAAATGCAATCTCCAAAAGTGCAGTGGGGGCCGTTGGTATTTCCTGAATTTCGGTCCTTTTAGCAAGGACTCTGCCAAAATATCTTCCCACCCAGTCAAGGGTATATGTCCATGCATCTCCCTGATTAGGAACAAAGACCTGAAGCATACCTATGGCCACCGGTTCGGTTCCCTGTCTTCTGTACTCTATTGCTCCTGCAAACGGTGGAACATGAGGAAATGAAATCTTCTCGGTGAGGAATTTTCCCATTTCCAGATCTGGATTTATTCCTTCGTCAAGACGTCTGTAGAGTTTTAAAATGAGTTCTTTGCCATAAAGGAAAGATGAATTACTCTGTTCTGCTTTAAGCACCTGCGATTTTTCTAACAGGATCGCTTTCAGTTTATCCTTTTTAAAGGTCTTTCCCGTATAGGTGACAAGATATCCATTGAAACCACGAACAGTATGTTTTCGAACGAACATTCTCAGGAGATGTTTACGAAATTCTTCATTATAGATACTATCGTAGATAATTCCTTCGGCGCTTTCGGTCTTCAGGTGAGCCACTACTGCAGGGAAATTTTCCACGACAATACCCTCCGCCTTATCTCCGGATGCAAAAGAAAGCGGGAGAAGGTAGGTATCGGATAACGCCGTGATATAGCTAACCTCAAGCAAAAGTAGTTGGGTAATACAGGAATCTTCTTTCAAGGCAATATTTTCAACGATTTTAACCTCTTGTATCTCCTGAGCCTTCCCGCCAAACCATCTGCACCTCTTTATGTAAGAAGGCAATACTTCTCTTTCCAGCATTTCTTTTGCTTTCTCCTCAAATACCGATTCCCAACCTCCACTTACGCTTAGTTCCGGGATAGTTCGTATCTGTCCAAACTTAATACCGTCCTCTACTTTTCGTAATACAAGCCAGTAATAATCGTGACGGCCAAGGGTAAGTACATAAGGAACATTCGTTATCCTGGGGAATTTGTTTCTGCTGAACACCTCTTCTGGCTGATACCCGGAAAACTTTGAAAGGTCAAGTTCCACTACCTGTGAAAAACGCGAGAGATTAACTACCGTAAGAATATTCTCGTCCCGATACCGGCGTATAAATGCAAATACTTTCGGATTATCTGGATACAAAAACTCAATACTTCCCCTTCCAAACGCCTTAAAACGCTTCCTCATCGTTATAACTCGTTTCATCCACCAGAGGAGTGATGCCTGGTTTCTTTCCTGATTCTCTACATTAACGGTTTCATAATGATACTCCGGATCCATGATGATGGGAAGATAGAGTTTTTGCGGATTCGCTCTGGAAAAGCCGGCGTTCCTGTCCACATTCCACTGCATGGGAGTTCTTACGCCATCCCTGTCCCCGAGATGGTAATTATCTCCCATTCCGATTTCGTCTCCATAGTAGATAATGGGAGTGCCGGGGAGGGAAAAGAGGAGTGCATTCATGAGTTCTATTTTTCTCGGGTTATTTCCCAGAAGCGGAGCCAGGCGCCGTCGGATACCAAGATTTATTCTTGCAACAGGGTCCTTTGCATAGACCCTGTACATATAATCCCTTTCTTCATCGCTTACCATCTCAAGGGTAAGTTCGTCATGGTTTCTCAGAAAGAGCGCCCATTGACAAGCATCAGGTATCGATGGGGTCTGTTCGAAGATATCGGTTATGGGAAATCTGTCTTCCATCCAGATTGCCATGAACAGCCTGGGCATCAAAGGAAAATGAAAGGCCATATGGCACTCGTCACCTTTCCCGAAGTAAGCAACTGCATCCTCTGGCCACTGGTTTGCCTCCGCAAGAAGCATCTTGTTTTTATATGCGCTGTCTACATGCGCCCTGAGCTTCTTCAGGAATTCATGGGTCTCAGGCAGATTTTCGCAGTTTGTTCCTTCCATTTCAAAGAGGTAGGGAACGGCATCCAGACGGAACCCATCAACGCCCATATCCAGCCAAAAGTCAATAACTCTCAGGATCTTCTTTTGCACAAGGAGGTTATCAAAGTTTAGATCTGGCTGATGGGAGTAAAAACGGTGCCAGAAGTAAGCTTTTGCCACGGGATCCCATGTCCAGTTTGAAGATTCAAAGTCCTTGAATATTATCCTTGCATCCTGATACCTTTCCGTTGTGTCACTCCAGACGTAAAAATTCCTCAATGTGGAGCGCGGTTTCGCCTTCCTTGCTCCCTGGAACCAGACATGCCGTTCAGAAGTATGGTTTAAAACCAGTTCTGTAATAACCCGTATCCCTCTTCTATGAGCCTCTTTGATAAATTCCTTGAAATCTCTTAATGAGCCGTAATCAGGATGGACGCCAAAATAATTCGCTATATCATATCCATCGTCTTTAAGGGGGGAGGGATAAAATGGGAGGAGCCATATGGCGGTTATGCCGAGATTTTCCAGATAGTCTAACTTTTCAGTAAGTCCTTTAAAATCACCAATTCCGTCACCATTGAAATCATAAAATGCCTTCACATGGAGTTCGTATATAATGGCGTCTTTATACCAAAAAGGATCGTTGTCGAGATAAACTTCTCTTTGATCCATTCAATGAATCTCCTTACATGAAATAATCAAAATCGGTTTCTCTTTTCAATCTCTTCCTTACCTTAAAAATATGGGCAGGAATACTATGAAGTCTGAGTTCCACATAATTTTTTTCCCCATGCCAGACATATTTATCATCGGTTAACAGATCATGGACCATATATGGATGATCGATATCTATTCCAAATGTGCTTATGGGAACCCTTACATACCCAGTCTGGGTATGATAGGGATCAAGGTTTACTACAACCAGAATTATATTAGAAAGATCTTCAGTTGCTTTTCCATAAAAAAGAATATAATCATTGTCTGCCTCGTAAAATTGTACATTGCGTGTGGTCTGAAGGGCAGGGTTTTCTTTTCTTATCCGGTTAACTCGTGAAATAAAATCCTTAAGGTTTCCAGGCCGGTCCCAATTCCAATATCGTATCTCGTATTTTTCTGAATTGAGATACTCTTCCTTACCGGGAATTGCCTCACTAACACATAGTTCAAAGGAAGGACCAAAGATACCATAGCTGGATGACAAGGTTGCTGCGAGAATGAGTCTAATCATAAAGGCTGGCCTGCCGCCATACTGGAGATGTTCGGGAAGGATGTCGGGTGTGTTGGGCCAGAAATTAGGCCGAAAATATTCACTCCTTTCTGTCTGAGTAAGTTCGGTAATGTACTCGATAAATTCCAGCTTTGTATTCCTCCATGTGAAATAGGTGTAGGATTGAGTAAATCCGAGTTTTGCTAGATAGTACATAACCTTTGGTCTTGTGAATGCCTCTGAAAGGAAGATAACCTCCGGATACTTACTCTTTACTTCCTGTATCAGCCACTCCCAGAAAGAAAACGGCTTCGTGTGGGGGTTATCAACCCTGAATATGCGGACACCTTTTTCTATCCAGAAGACCACGATGCTTTTTAACTCTTCCCACAATTGATACCATTGTTCTGTTTCAAAGTTTAAGGGAAGTACGTCTTCGTATTTCTTTGGTGGATTCTCCGCATGCTGTACGGATCCATCGGGACGCCATTTGAACCACTCAGGATGTTCCGCAACGTAAGGGTGATCAGGCGAACACTGGAATGCTAAGTCCATAGCGATTTCAATGTCATAGTCTCTGGCTTTATTTATAAGCCTTTCGAAGTCTTCCACAGTCCCCAGGTAAGGATGTACTGATTTATGCCCGCCTTCTTGAGACCCTATTGCCCAAGGGCTTCCAACATCATCTTGATCAGTCACGGATGAATTATTCTTTCCTTTGCGGTTCGTCCTTCCAATGGGATGGATGGGTGGAAGATAAAAGACATCAAAGCCCATCTTTGCTATCTCAGGAAGGATGGCTTCGCAATCTTTAAATGTTCCGTGTCTGCCGGGTTCCGGAGAGCATGACCTGGGGAATCGCTCATACCATGCGCTGAAAAGGGCTTTGGGCCTGTCTACTACAACTGGGAGTTCCTTTCCATAATTCGTAGCAAACTTTCTATCCTGACACCTATTCATCAGGTTACTGAGTTCTTCGCTGAAAGCAATTGATACCGCTTTTTGTCCATCCTCTTCCGTTTTTAGCAAGTCAATATATATAAGAAGCTTTTTTTTATCATCCGCAGATGCCCTTTGCGACGCGTCTTTAATGTATTGAATTCCGGTAAGTATGTCGACTTTTATGTTCAGGTTGGCATCAAATTTCTTTTTGAGATCTCTCCGCCAGGTTATGAAATGGTCAATGCCACCCTCAATCGTATAAAAATAAGTTCCTACTTCTTCAACGACAAACACCGCCTCCCATCGATCATTTTCCCTGAACTTCATGGGAACCTCTTTCCAATTGTTATTGTTCGGTCTTTTATATAGAACATTTGCCCAAACGGCGTCATGTCCATCGGCGAAAATATCGGCAGAAACTACTACCTTTTCCCCAACGACCCTCTTGATGGGAAAACGACCACCATCGATCTCCGGCTTTACTTGTTCAATAATAACCCTTTTTCTTCCGTCAATATGCATGGAAAGATTCCTTACACTACATTAACGTACCGTAGTAGATTTTATCTGTGTTTTTCTTCATAAATAAGTTAATCAGGCCTTCCGTTTCTCAGCATAGAGCGGCGAGCCTCGTCGCTCTACAACCGCAGCCTTGATTTTCCTTAGCATAAGCTTAGTTTGGTTGCGGCTGCGCTACCAGGTTTTCCTTTACTATACATAACGAAACTCTGTCCCCTTATGATTATTTCTTTTCCAGAATTTAGTTCATCTGGGAGAAGTGAACCGGGGCCGTTCCATATTTTTCCTGAGGAATCCAGTACTTTATTCCATCTGCCTTCAATGCCGGAAGGGACAAGCTTCATATCGGCGCTGTTGAAATTGAAAATAAGAAATACATGGTCGAAGTCCTTCCACCTCCTCATAAACACAATCTTTTCATCTTCAAGACCGTTCACATAAAGGCAATTTTTATCAAGATGTGAAAGGGCTGGGGTTGTTTTCCTTAACGTTATCAAAATCTTATAAAAGTTCAGCAAAATCCTGTGGTTGCCTTCGGTTCTTTTATTCCAGTTTATTTTTGATTTCAGAAATGTCTCTATACTCTGCGGGTCGGGCGGTTCACCTTGCCATTTGAACTCATGAAACTCTTTCTTCCTTCCCTGCCGCACCGCCTCAATAAGGGCAGGATCGGAATGGCTTACGAAATAAAGAAATGGGGCATCCTCCCCATATTCCTCGCCCATAAAGAGAAGGGGTATATAGGGAGAAAGAAGGACTATTCCTGCGGCAAGTTTCAGGGCCTCAAATGATACAAGGGTGCTGAGCCTTTCACCAAGCATCCTGTTTCCCACCTGGTCATGATTTTGTGAAAAGACAATAAACTGATGAGCTGCTATTCTCTTTGAAGAACTGCCATGTCTGCGTTTTCTGAATCTAGAATAGTATCCTGAATAGACAAAGCCTTCTCTGAACGCCTTTTCCATATGTTCTACCTTTCCAAAGTCTTCATAGTATCCCGTTGTCTCTCCCGTAATCAGGGTATGAAGGGCATGATGGAAATCGTCATTCCATTGGGCATCGAAACCATACCCCCCATTCGCTGGAGAATTTAATACCTTGACATCATTGAGATCACTCTCTGCGATCACGGAGACATCCCTGCCTGATGAGATTGTATGTCTGCGAACCGTTTCGGTCAGCTCTTGCAAAAAATGTTTTGCGCTGAAGTCAAAGATTCCGTGAACGGCATCAACTCTGAGGGCGTCAAAATGATATTCGGTAATCCAGTAAAGGGAATTATCAATGAAAAACTTTCTTACTTCATCACTGTATTGTCCGTCAAAATTGATTGCATCCCCCCACGGGGTTTTGTATCTGTCTGTAAAATAATGTCCAAAACAATTTAAGTAGTTTCCTTCGGGACCAAGGTGGTTGTAGACGACGTCTAAAATAACAGCCAATCCCTTTTTATGACACGTGTTAATTAATGCCTTCAACCCGCCAGGACCGCCATAAGAGTTCTGGGGAGCAAACGGATACACACCATCATAACCCCAGTTTCTGTTGCCCGGAAATTGCGCTACAGGCATAAGCTCTATGGCTGTTATCCCGAGTTCATGCAAGTAATCCAGGCAGGGAATGATTGATTGAAAAGTTCCTTCAACGGTAAACGTGCCAACGTGCAGTTCATAGATTATAAAATCCTTTAAAGGTATCCCTTTCCAAGTGTCATCCGTCCACACAAAACAGCCGGGATCTATTATTTGTGATGGACCATGCACGCCTTCAGGTTGAAACCTTGATGCCGGATCCGGGAGTTCAATCTTGTTGTTTAGGACGTAAAAATAACGTTCTCCGTCTGAAACGCCATCAACAGTACCGGAGAAATATCCCCGCTGGTCTTTCTCCAGTGGGAAAATAGCCTTTTCCCCCTTTTGGGATAATATAATACCAACGGAAAGTACGTCCGCCTTTGGCGCCCAAACCCTGAAGCGGACCTTCCCTTTATCAATCACCGTTGCTCCAAGGTCTAATTTCCAGGTATTCATATCAAAAACCTGTAAAAGTTGGAGTTTGTAATTATTTAATCATATTAATGGGTGGAACATTTCGATCGCTACCGAGGGTTTTAATAGCAGTTTTCCATTGAAGCTACACCTAATATTGTTGTAAATTTACATTTTCGGCTATTTGATATTAGAATTAGTTAATGGTTATGCATGAAAATATTGGTAGCTCCTGCATAACGTTGTATATTTAAGAAAATATGAGAATTAAAGTAAAGATACTTTTTATAATAATTTTTAGCTTAATCTTAATCCTTTTTGTATCTACCTATTATTTTCAGGAGATTATCAAAAAGAATGCTGAAGCCAATCTTAAAGATGACGTTGCGAAGATCGTCAAGCAGATAAACTTAAGCCTTGTAACGTCGGAAGAAATTGCTGACATAAAAGAAATAGACGAAGTTTTAAAAGAATTAATGCTTGTCCGACCAAGTATCGTTCGAATCGATTTCTTTTCTTTTCAAACGAATGGTGTTTTAAAACCTCTGATTTTCAAAACGACGGGTTCCATCCCTCAAACCATGTTAAGACTAAAAGATATAAATCAGGTTAAGAAAGGTAAAACAATACTGAATCAGGAAAAAATAAATAATGTGAATTATATAAATGTTATAGCCCCGGTTCGTTTCAACAAAAAAATTTATGGATTGATTAATCTAAAGAGATCCCGTAAAGAATTCGATAAACTTCTTTCAAAGCAACGGAAATATGCATTCATTCTCGGTAACAATTTAGTTTTTTGAAAAACATCAATAGTTAAAAATGCTTATGGGATTGGCAATAAACAACATGAACAACTGTGCCATCAGGGCTAAAGCCCAGGTATGACAGGTATCCACGAACCCCAGCCTTAAGGCTGGGGTTAATACTTGGACAGCCGCAGGATGGCCTTATCTGATAACCCCAGCCTTATGGTAAGACAAGCGTCCCCGCTTGTCATCATAAGGCCAGGCGAGGACGCCTGACCGGCCATGGGTTCGTGACGGTCTTATCTGAATTGGGCCTTAGCCCTGACAGCAGCGCTTGATCTCCAAAGTGTTGAAAAACAAACGTGTTCGGTTTGTTTATTGGTAATCCTTATGCGGCAATCCGCAAATAGCCCATACATTGCATAAT
This sequence comes from Candidatus Brocadia sp., assembly GCA_046291035.1. Lineage (GTDB taxonomy): Bacteria > Planctomycetota > Brocadiia > Brocadiales > Brocadiaceae > Brocadia. The sequence continues at coordinate 2,337 of JBKBTA010000031.1, read as the reverse complement.
GACCATAGTATTACTGCATCTCCTGGCAGGCAAATTTTAAAATATTTTTGCTGAAGCTGAATAGGTACGGAATTTTTCAAAAAACGAAGCTGTTACGGTTTTTACTAATTCTGAAGGGTAAGGAGGTATTACAAATGAAACATCCATGAGCCGCAGGCTCACAAAAAAGCATGAAAATGGTGCAATAATGACGGATGTATTTTTTGGGTGTACCAATTGCAATAGCGAAAAGTTTAACAATATTATGGATGTGCAAATAGTATTGAGAACCGAAAAGGATTTTATCCTGCAGATAAAGATTCCGTATTGTAAAACGATGCTGGAGTTTGATGAGATGCTCCATGAAAAACTGAATGCGTTAGAATCAGTCATAACAGGCGAAACGTTGAAGCAATTTGATAAAAAATTCGACAAAAATTACAGGATAAGAGCCGAGTCTAAAAAAGGAACTTTTTTCCTGTAATCCGGATTCATTTTTTTGTCAATTTACGAATCAGTCCCCAAACAATAAAAACCACTGCATATATGAACGCAGAGAAAAAAGCTGCTGAAATGAGGCTGCCAACCCATAGGGGTTTTGCATATTGGACAAAATGTTTCAGCATGCCACGGTATCCTGCCAATTCTTCTTTTTCTGGAATGCCGCTTAACCATATTCCCAATTTGTACTGCAAAGTGTAAATGATGGGTGCGGTGAATGGATTTGTTATCCAGCAAGCCGCCACTGCTGCAGGAATATTCACCTGTAAAAAATATGCCACGATAACAGCAAGGAACATTTGTACCCCCATCGTTGGTGTAAGTGCCACAAAAACTCCTACCGCCAGTCCGCAGGCTATGCTTGTCTTCGTCGGCTTCCAGATCTTCGGTTCAAAGAGCCTTTCCCCAACAATACGATGCAGGAGTGTACCATTCAGGTGATGTTGCCTTGGAACGAGCCATGAAAAATGCTCAAACAGCTTTTTCCCTTTGAAAATCTCTTTAATCTTTCTATATCGTTTTAACATGATCTTTTCCGAAGGATTTTTTTGTATAAAAATAACTAAATCCTGCAACAAGGAGCAGGATGATTACCGAGGTTGCAGCCCCCTGACCAAAATCTCCCTTATAAAAAAGGAGTTTGTAAGCATAAACAGACAACGTTTCTGTTGAACCACCTGGCCCACCGCCAGTAAGTACATAAACGAGATCAAATATCCTGAGGGCATCAATCGCTCTGAAAAGAATGGCCACGCCTAATATGGGTAATAGTAATGGCAGGATTATGAAACGGAATCGTTGCCAGGCATTCGCACCGTCAATGATAGATGCTTTATATATTTCTTGCGGGATGGCAGAAAGGCCTGCCAAAACTATGATAGCCACAAAGGGGGCTGTCTTCCAGACATCTGCAATAACTATCGAAAAGAAGGCCAAAAATGAATTCCCAAGCCAGTTGATCCTTGCCATTCCCAGAATTTCTAAAAGATAATTTATAATACCCAAATTATAGTCAAGCATCCATTGCCATATTTTGGCTGTTACGACTGTTGGGATTGTCCAGGGGATAAGGATGCATATTCTAAAAAAATTGTTTCCCGTAGATAGTCGGTTCATCATAAGTCCAAGACATAAACCCAGAATAGACTCCAGACATATGGAAAAGATGGTAAAAGAAAGCGTAAGAAAAAGTGAGTACCAAAAACGGGTATTTGACAAAATTACCTGATAATTATAAAAGCCTGTAAATGATTCTTCCGGTAGAATGAGCTTTGAATTTTTGAATGAAATTGCAAGAGTATTTATGAATGGGATAAAGTTAAATGTTATTACCAGCGTTAGGCCAGGCAGTAAAAATAGATAAGGCAGTTTAGTCCTTGCCGAATTCATTTCTGATCCCTTCAAGTTCTTTGTGAATGCTGCTTAATGCCTCTTCACTACTCATCTGATCAGACAATACCTTGTTAACGTATTTTTGCAAAATGTCGCTGATCCATTGATAATAAGGAAGATTTGGTCTGATCTGAATGTTTTTCAGGCCCATTTCCACTACTTGAAGAAAAGGTAAATTCTGTATAATCTGCGGGTCGTTATATAATGCGCGCCTTGTCGGCGCCCAGGATAAATTCAATGCCAACTCTTTTTGTACTCTCTGTGATGTTAAAAAATCGATCAATTGCCACGCCCGTTCCTTTTTCCCTGAACTGGCATTCATGGCAAGGTGCCATCCTCCGTACACAGCGGTTGGATTTCCATGAGGAAATTTGGGTAACAGAGATACCCCAATCTTTCCCCTCAATGCCGGGTCTTTCTGACATAGCTCCCATACGTAGGTCCAATTCCTTAAAAAAAGGGCGT
>JBKBTA010000317.1:0-1594 GCA_046291035.1 Candidatus Brocadia sp. | reverse complement strand
ATCCACAATCGGTAATAAGTCCCTCTGCACGCCCTCGCGGGAGACGTCGGGACCGTGCGTGGATTCACGGCCTGCGATCTTATCAATTTCATCAACGAAAATAATTCCGAACTGTTCCGTTCTCCTAATTGCTTCCTGAATGACTTTTTCACGGTCAATGAGCTTTTCAGCCTCTTCCTGTGTCAAAATCCTCTTTGCCTCAGCTACGGGAACCTTTCGTACCTGTGTGCGGGGAGGAATCATCTTTTCCAGCATGTTCTGGAAATCCATGCCTATTTCTTCAACCCCTGCAACAAAACCCTGGAGTACGTAAGGCTTTTCACTGACGGTTAATTCTACCGTACGGTTTGAAAGTTCCCCGTCGTGCAGTTTTTTACGGAATTTTTCTCGCGTGCTTAACCGTTGTTCCTCAGCCTCGACATGGGACTGTTCCGTACTTTTTGGTACCGGTGGCAATAATAAATCCAAAAGTCTCTCTTCGGCCATCTTTTCGGCCTTTTCCTGGACGGATTGTATCATTTCGGCCTTGACCATATTCACACCAATCTCGGTAATATCGCGTACCATAGATTCCACATCGCGGCCATGGTAACCAACTTCCGTGTATTTTGACGCCTCAACCTTAAGAAAAGGTGCCTTCACAAGGGCGGCCATGCGTCTTGCAATCTCTGTTTTCCCTACGCCTGTTGGCCCGATCATGATAATGTTCTTCGGTAAGACTTCTTCCCGTAATTCATCAGAAAGCTGGTGTCTGCGCCATCGGTTACGGATCGCAATTGCCACGGCACGCTTGGCATTTTTTTGTCCGATAATGTATTTATCAAGCTCTTCTACGATCTTACGGGGTGTTAGTTCCTTCACTACCTGACCTCCTCTACCTTGATATTTTTATTGGTATATACACAAATGTCTGCTGCTATGTTAAGGGCCTCCTCAACGATCTCTTTTGCAGACAATGAGGTATGTTTCATCAATGCCCTGGCCGCCGCAATTGCATAAGAACCTCCGGAGCCTATACCAATAATGCCGTCATCCGGCTCAATTACGTCTCCACCACCCGAAATCAAAAAGGAGTATTGTTTATCCACAACAACAAGCAGGGATTCCAGTCTCCTGAGCACCTTGTCAGTTCGCCACTCCTTAGCCAGTTCATGGGCACTGCGCAACACATTCCCCTGATACTGTTCCAGCTTGGCATCAAACCTTTCCATAAGGGCAAAGGAGTCGGCAGATGAACCGGCAAAACCCACGACGACCTTGTCATGGTAAAGCCTTCGAATCTTTTTGGCATCCTGCTTCACCACGGCGGCATTCATGGTGACCTGGCCATCGCCGCCGATGGCAACGTGACCGTCCTTCCGGACCGCTAAAATTGTTGTGGATACAATTACTGGTTTCAAATTCGAATTCCCTTTTAAATTATTGTAACACTCAGGGTTCAGGAAACAGTTGTCAGTTGCCGATTTTCCATTATCCAGGTAAATTATTAATAACTTATAAATAGTATCAATTTGCCCAGAAGTTATCAAGGCTTTTCTCTTTTCATCAGGGTAACGTCAAAGTCCAGCGATACCAAAAAGAGGGAGTAAGAAGG
>JBKBTA010000316.1:0-1681 GCA_046291035.1 Candidatus Brocadia sp. | reverse complement strand
CGGTTCTGAAAAAGCCAGTTTATTTTCTTTCTTTTTTACCTGATACTATTTGCATTTATGCTTGACGTAGCCCTGCCACTATAATAAATCGCTTGACACTTTTATTCCAGATTCGTTATCATATTGTTTTATGAATTTCATTGGATTTTATAGTTAAGGAAGAAGGTTTGAGTTCTCACGTTAAGGTTCGTTTTGCGCCTAGCCCAACGGGTTATCTCCATATTGGAGGGGCGCGGACGGCGCTTTTTAACTGGCTTTTTGCACGACATAACAAGGGTGTTTTTCTCCTACGCATAGAAGATACCGATCAGCAGCGCTCCACCGAAGAGGCAACACAGGCCATCCTCGATAGCATGAAATGGCTGGGGTTAGAATGGGATGAAGGCCCATATTTCCAAAGCCAGAGACTGCCCATCTATAAGCAATATGCAGAGAAATTGGTGGCAGAGGGGAAGGCATTTTACGATATCGATGCCGAGGGGCGCAAGGCGATTCGTTTTAAGATGCAGGATGGGGTAACGGAAATTAATGACCTTATCCACGGTACCATTACCTTTGATACTTCCCTTATCGAGGATTTTGTCATACTGAAGGCCGACGGCTTCCCAACCTATAATTTTGCCTGTGTCGTGGATGATGCCGAGATGGGGATTACCCATATTATTCGGGGAGATGACCACATATCGAATACCCCCAAACAGATAGCCCTCTACAAGGCCTTTGGATTTAAAGTGCCGGAATTTGCACATATCCCCATGATCCTTGGGGAAGACGGGTCGAGATTAAGTAAACGTCATGGGGCAACCTCTGTTTCTGAATATCGGGATAAGGGCTATTTGCCTCATGCCCTGGTAAATTTCCTTGCCCTTCTGGGATGGTCACCTGGAAACGATGTGGAGATTATATCGATTCCTGAAATGATTGAGAAGTTTACCTTAAAGCGTGTAAATAAAACGAGCGCACAATTCAACAACATAAAACTGGATTGGATGAACGGTCAATATATCAAAAATACCCCTGTTGAACAGTTAATACCGGAGGTAAAGAAGTTTTTCGAAAAATCTGGTATTGATATGGCAAAAATCACTCCGGAGTGGCTATTTGATTTCGTGAAACTATATCACGAACGGTTCAAGACCTTTCAGGATTTGCTCAACCAGACAAGGTTCTTTTTTACCGATATGGTCGAATACGATCAGGTCGCAGTAGACAAATTCCTCAAAAAGGAAGGGGTTGGTGAGTTATTAAAAGAGGTGTACTCGGCTATTTCCCGGATAGATACTTTTGATAAAAAAACGTTAGAAGATTCCCTGCGGGATTTGACCGAAAGGCTTGGCATTGGTTTTTCCAAGCTTGCACAACCCATGAGGGTGGCCATTACGGGAAAGAGTGTGAGTGCTGGTATTTTTGAAACGATGGAGCTTCTGGGAAAAGAAAAAACCCTAAAAAGGCTTGACTACGCCATAAAAAATCTGTGTAAAACGTCAGAAGCAGTTAAGCTTTGACTTTAAAGCAACCACTGATTTTACAGATTTCTCAGATTTTTATAGTAAACATCCTAGCGCAGCTACGCCGCAACCAAAAAGATGTAGTAGGCAGAACATAGTTGGCAGTAGGCAAAAAGTGATACATTTCCATTACAAACTGCCAACTACCTACTGCTTACTGCCTACTTAAGCGG
>JBKBTA010000315.1:0-1681 GCA_046291035.1 Candidatus Brocadia sp. | reverse complement strand
AACTCCGAAAGGCACTCAAACACAAAGACACGATTGCAGAAAACGCCTTACTGAAACGACAGGTCATGAGCCGGTATGGTTATGACAATATGATCGGAAATAGCGATGCAATGAAACGGGTGTTCGAGATTATCAGCACCGTATCCGACCGCGACACAACGGTTCTTATTCAAGGAGAGAGTGGTACCGGAAAGGAACTCACGGCGGGAGCGATTCACTATAACAGCAATCGAAGGGATGGGCCTTTTATAAAACTCAGCTGCGCCACTTTAAACAAGGAAATTCTCGAGAGTGAGCTCTTCGGACACGAAAAAGGTTCCTTTACAGGTGCTATAAAGGCGCGGCGAGGACGTTTTGAACTTGCTGATGGGGGTACGATATTTCTTGACGACGTCGATGATATCCCATTAGAAATGCAGGTGAAACTCCTCAGGGTTCTTCAGGAACGGGAATTTGAGCGCGTCGGTAGCGAAGAAACGATTCCCATTAATGTCCGTGTTATCTGCGCAACGAAAAAAGACCTCAAAAAACTTGTTCAGGAAGGACGTTTTCGAGAGGATCTCTATTATCGGATACATGTGGTAACTATTCACCTCCCACCCCTGAGGGAAAGAAGAGAAGATATACCACTCCTGGTAAATCACTTTATTAAAAAATATGCCGCACAGCAACGTGTTGCAATCAATTCCATTTCTCAGGAAGCGCTTCACTTGCTGTTAGCATATAATTGGCCGGGAAATATCCGGGAACTAGAAAACGCCATCGAGTATGCGGTAACGTTTTGCACGTCTGATATAATTGTACCTGAAAACCTCCCCAAAAATCTAACGGATGGGGAAACCCCTTCCGGAATATTTCCCATTGAACTTTCAACGATTGAATCTATTGACTTGCAAGAGACCCTGAGCGAGGCAGAACGAAAGCTCCTTTTGTGGGCATACCAAAAGACAAACGGTAACCAGGTACGCATGTCCGAGATGTTGCGGATACCTCGCACTACACTTCAAAACAAGCTTGCAAAACATAATATAACAAAAATCAATATTTAAAACAAAGCTCCTGCCATCAAATGGGCTAAACATTGCCCATATTTAGGCAGTGTTCTAAATCTTGTTTTTTAAAAGACTTACCATAAATTTTGTCCATTCCGATAAACCTCCCGGACTTATTCCAGTCAAATTTAAAATATCCCCTGTCTCAAAAAATAGAAAGAACCTTCTGTAAATTCTCATAAGCCATATATTCATAATTATTTACAGAACGAATAGTTCTCAGGGAATATCATGGCACTTCCATTGCTAAAATAGTTCACTGAAGTTAACTACTAACAGTGGCAAGGAATTTCAAACCGGCCATGTAGTGGCAATTCATGGATTGGCACTACATTTTAAAGTTTCTGAAGGAATTTTGTTTGAATGAAAGGAGGTGGTTCAGCAGGAATCGTATAGGGTGGAATAAAATAACAAAAGGAGGGCAAACCATGATGTATTTGACTATCCTCGACGGTCTTATTGTTGGATTTGCAATTTTTGTTGGATTAGCAATTTTTTATGTAGTGAAGGAGGTTTAACATGTTTACGAAGACGTTAAAATTAGGCCTGATCGCAGCCCTTGGGATAGCAGGGGTGTGGACGACTGGTGAGTTGATGGCGGGCACGCCGCAGGTAGTGGCAACGATCCA
>JBKBTA010000314.1:0-1726 GCA_046291035.1 Candidatus Brocadia sp. | reverse complement strand
GCCTTGTTCACAATGTATCCTTTCCATATTTTTCTAAAAGATTACTACAAAACCTCCGCTGTGTCAACCTTTAAAACTCCACTTTGTTATAGCAAGGCAAAAATGTCCTAATTCTAGCAAAGCAAAAATGTCCTGTTTTTAAGTTTTTGTTAGTAGTAGCCCTTTCTCTTTTTGGGCGACTTTTTCTCTTTGTTGATACTGTTTATAATGTGCATGGGCCGCCAGGCGCCACGGGTGGTCTTTCGGAGGTTTATAAACCTTTTTCAGTTTGAATGTATATCTTGGCTTCTCCGAGACCTTATTGGGGCGCGCGGCTATCTCTTTGAACTTGAGTATGTTATCCTTATGGGCGATTATCATTGAGCCGTCAATCCTCTCTTCAATAATGACCCTATCTGCTTTTATATTATCTTCGACCTGATAGAACTTGCCATTATAAGCCACTGTGAAGTCGTTCCTCAAGACCCTTTCTGTCTTTACACACAAAATCCTATCAAGGTCTACGCCTCTTGGTAAAGGCCTGTGCAGATCTATGTTCTCCACACTAGGTATGGCGAATCTCTTGTTGTATATAGGCAGGTATTCTTTTAAGAACGAATTTGCCTCTTCTATCGATTTAATCTTCTCAAGACGCATCTCCTTTACGAGTCTATCCTGGAATGTCCTGAAGAGCCGTTCTATCCTGCCTTTTGCCGGGGCTGAATGAGCGAATATAACTTCCACACCTAACTCCTTAAGGGCCCTACCGACTTGCGTCAAGGGCTCTCTATTCTCAAGCTCATCCTCTATTGATGGCTTCTTATTCGATTTATACGTCGTGTGACGGTCTATATACATGCTTATCGGTATCCCCTTAGCCTTGATGTAAGACTTAAAGCTTGCCATGAATGGAAGCGTGCCCTCATGGTCGTGGAACTCTGCCGATACAATGTTCGTAGCGTCATCTATCTCTGCCATGAGCACACACCAAGGACCTCTTCCTTCGAACCAGTCGTGGTGAGAGCCATCTACCTGAACCATCTGGCCGTAGTTGGCTTTGCGCTCCCGCCAGGATCTGTGAGGCCTCATCCTGCGGCTTTGATATGGGATATGCTCCTCGATAAACCATTGCCTTAATAGCTCGCGGCTCACTTTAATCTTGTCTCTTTCAAAGAGCTTCTCTGAAGCCAGTGTTGGGTTAAAACCTTCGTAGATAGTCCTGCAGAGACTCAGCGCCTTCTTCTTTACCTTATCAGGGGTACGGTTATGCGCCGGTTGACCTCTCGCTTTATGAACAATTCCTTTATCGCCTTCTTTGATTATCCGCTTTATTATCCTTCTTATGTGTCTATCAGTAATGCCCAGAATCCCTGATGCCTCTACCTGCGTAATGCGTTTATCGATTACCTTATGAACAACGTTAAGCCGCTTCAATTCCTCCTGTGTAGCCATGATAATGTCCTTTCCTGCCATAATGCCCTCCTTTTTAAGATAGACATTATAGCAACTTTGGAATAGGACATTTTTGCTTTGTTAAAACCGGACATTATTGTATTGCGATTACAATAATTAGTTTTGAGATTACGGGAATGGGAAGAGACATCATACCCCCTCTCCCGTAGCTTTGAGGAAGATTAAAAGAGTTAGTCTTAAGGTCTTCCTCGGTTTAAAAGAACTCGTTGTTAATAGTGTTAAAGAGATTACCCCTCGGGGTAATCGAAAAAAATCAAAACTTAGATTTAAAGAT
>JBKBTA010000313.1:0-1795 GCA_046291035.1 Candidatus Brocadia sp. | reverse complement strand
AGAATTGTAGTGAGGAATAATTTTGAAGATCCTTGAATATCAATCACTTATGTTTTTAAATGCGTAACTTAGGCTAAGTTTTTTCTTTGTGACTCAGCGTTCTGGTATAATAAAAAATTATCAAAGGCAGTCTGGTTTAGTAGCTTTCCTTGACAACCCGACCATGAACGGGCTGAATTGGTCTTGCATCATGCTTGAATATTGAAGTAAATTTGTCTAACCCTGCTTTCGATACCTCGACCGGCGACTTTAAGATAAGCCAATTCACAATTTCACTGCAAGGTGGGGTAGTAAGCGAACCAGTATAGTTATAATATCCCGTGGTATTCTTTGGAAGGAGCTGACTTGCGCATATCTTAATATCTGGGACAACGTGCTCTTTACCCACGTCTTTTGGAAAGTTACTCCACAGCGTTTTTATGAAGGCGTTTTCTTTGCCTTCCTCAATGAGTACGGCAACGACTGCCAATTCACCATGCTCACCCCTATGTACTAAATGCGCCTCCATATCATAAGATTTTCCGTGTATGATATGTTCACTCGGCGTGTGAAAGTGAAATTGTATAAGTTCGAACTTCTTGTGACCGATAGATATTGAGCTTCCTTTTCCATAGTTAACCTGAATGGTATGACCGTTATTTATGATTCTTAAAGGGGTGGGGTAGTAATGAAAGATTATATTATCCAGTTGGGCCTTTTCCGTAACGGAAATACCGATCGGCGATTGCATATCTCCCGTCTTGCATTTGCAAAATTCACGTTTGATCTCACCCCAATGCTCGGGGCCGCGCTCACCTTCGTAATCCCAATGGTCTGAGGGAATGTGCTCACCAACGCCAGCGAACAAAGACGTTGCTGCAATAAACGGGAAGAATACAAAAGTAGCCGTTACAAGAATATTTTGAAAAGTCTTCATTTTATCTCCTCAATAAGAATTAAGTTTATGAACTATTATTACCAGGTAAAAATATTGGCCACGTTTACTCATTTTATAGCATTTCTACAAACCTTCTGTCAATTTGGAAATTACCTGGTTAAAACAGGTATGACCTTTTTAAAAGAGCCAGTGAATGTCTGAAACTACCCGTTTGGATTTCAGAACGTATCATGAAATACTCTCTATTTTCTAAAGCTCAGTTTTTTAGGTTCTATCAAGAGAGGGGAATGTCCCCTTCAATATGTGGGGGAAATTTCAGGACTGTGCTTGTTATACGCATCAGGCTGTTTTTTGCCTTCTTGCGGACGCAGGTAGGCAATAGCCTCCTGAGAAAGGTGTTGAATCTGCTCACCCGCGTGAAGGATAATCTCACAAGCCAATTCAAAGAAACTTGCCTTCTGAATTGCGTCATCAAAACTTCTTCCCACTGTGACCTGGCCGTGATTCTTCAAAATCACCAGATCGTGTTCTTTCGTGGCTGAAATGACTTCTTTTGCAAGATCATTTGACCCAGGATTTAAATAAGGTATAACTGCAATTGGACCGATATAGTAAGGGATTTCAGGAATAACAAAGAAATCCCCCGGATTCCTGTTGCTACAGGCGACCGCGGTGGCAAAGGGTGACTGGAAATGCAGAACCACATTGACATCGGAACGTTCACGAAGTATGCCAAAATGGAAACCATTCTCTGCCGAAGGTCTCTTTTCGTTCAAGACAGTGCCATCGGAAATCCGGCAAACCGCAACCTGCTCACTGTCCATCTCTGCCATCCATGAACGGGTTGCTGTAATAAGCATGTATTTTTCATTTACCCGCCAGGATAAGTTCCCACTGCTACACCGTACCAATCCACAC
>JBKBTA010000312.1:0-1801 GCA_046291035.1 Candidatus Brocadia sp. | reverse complement strand
AAAAGACTATTGAATCATTAAAGGCTTATTTTAAGGATAAGCATGTCGGAAAAGTAATTCTTGTTGGTTCTGTTCTTGAGGAGGGGAAATTTTACCCATTCTCGGATATCGACGTGGTCGTAGATGGCTTGGAGGAAGATTATCTTAAAACATTGGCGGAACTTGAAGAGATACTTGAAAGGGATGTTGATTTGATAGAAATGAGGAAGTGTAAGTTCAAGGATTCTCTTCTGAGAAAAGGAATGAAGATCGTATGAGAAAAGAATCTATTGCAATACTCATGGGATATTTTACCCATCAGATGGAACTTATAGAAGGAATATTGAAGGAGATATATGACACAAAGCCATCGAAAAGAGCGGAAACTACCCATCTCGCATATTTACTTCATAATTTATATTGCTCATTGGAAGATCTCTTTCAGGAGGTAGCAAAGACCTTTGAGAATAAAGTAGAAGATCCGGCTAAATACCATAGGGAACTTCTTAAGCGTATGTACATGGATGTCCCAGGTATAAGGCCAAAATTGCTCTCTCATGAGAGTTACCGTACCCTTGATGAGCTAAGGGGGTTCAGGCATATTTTCCGGCATGCTTATGACTATGAACTCGACACGGAGAGGATCGATAACCTTAAACAAAAGATCGTCGTTAACTGGAATCATATAGCGAAGGATATGCACAGTTTTATGTCCTTTTTACAAGACACCATGAGGGATTAGATTTTGATCCATAAGATGATTGTGTATTTCTCTTCAAAAAAGACATTGGAATTAGTCTGAAAATACTGCAATGTCAGACTGGCAGTCAGAGCCAGATAACGGTAAATACGACGCAATGAACAAGGGCATTAAACGTGCAACTGGCGATATTATTGCCATTTTCAATAGTGATGATACTTGGTTGCCATGTGCCCTTAAGCAGGTAGCCTCTGCATTTTCCTGCAATCCTGATGCTGGTATAGTCTCTGGGTCAATAGAAGTGTGGGAAGATTCTCTTCATGGAACTAAAGTAGTTTTAAAGTCAAGTGTTATGGGTGATAACCTTGGGCTTAGTCTTGTATCATGTGGTACTGGTGAAAAGTTATAGCACGGTTTGTAACACTGCTTTATAATGGTTTATAAATAATGGGGAATGCGCTCATTGAAAGAATAGTGAACGCGAACGGGCGGTCCAATCCACCCCCTTGATCCCTCGCCAGCGGGGGACACTGCCAAAAAATATTAGCATGTTTACAACGTGGATGGGTAAGAAGAAGTCCGCCTAACGGCGGTAAGTTCTATTCTGTTTGTAAACAGGCGATTAAGTGAGAGACTCAATAATAAAAAAAAATGAAGGCATGGATTAAATCCCATCGAAAGGTTTCGGAGGGAAAGCAGCGATTTTAGATTTTTATCCATGTATTTACGACAAGACTGCAACTAACGGCATCGATAGTCATTATTTTTATCAGGCCATTTGGACATTCAAGAATATATTGGCTATCGGTTAACTTGGTGGATTTTTACATGGGTGTCGAGAGGATATTTAAGATAATAGCAGAGGAATTAATGGAGGAACTCCGAAAGGCGAAGACTGGCATAAAAGATTGTTACTGGACATGAGCCTAGCTGGTAGGCTGGAGGCGTTAGCCTCCAACCCCCACTCGTCGCCAAATACTTTGAACAACGTAACAAAGTATCCTTTTAAATCATACGTATTTCTCGTTGTTAGCGACCCCGTAACGTTGCTCTCAATCAGAGAAAAGTTAATTATCATGCCTTTGCACACGCATTACGATATTCTCTTTCAAATGAGAGTAA
>JBKBTA010000311.1:0-1823 GCA_046291035.1 Candidatus Brocadia sp. | reverse complement strand
AAGGTAACACTAAGATCTCTTTGTGACGGGTACACCTGACGATTTTTTGTAACTTCTGCCACGTTTTAATGAAACGTACAATAATGTTAACCCTGACAGGGTTGTTGGGCTGTTTCGCCATGAGCCCATGAACGGTTACAAAAAATCGGGAAACTCCCCTTTGTGACTTGGTATCTTAATGCAATAAAAAATGAAACAAGTAAAGGAGGATCAAAAATGACTCAATCCAAAACTCACTCCGCAGAACGAGCATTTGCCTTCCTGAAAGTAAATGAGCGCCAACAAAAGCCTCGTACGAAGGGTGTTACGGAGATCCGCGGCCCTTACTATACACCAATGGGCAGACATTATTTGCAAGACATTCTGGAAACTATGGGTGCGTATGTGGACACCCTCAAGTTTGCTGGCGGATCGTTCAGCCTCATGCCACGGCAGGTGGTAAAAGAACTCATTGATATCTGCCACAATTATAACGTTCGTGTCTCCACTGGCGGCTTTATAGAATACGTACTAACTCAAGGAGTTGACGCAGTGAACCGTTACATTCAAGAGTGCAAGGAACTCGGCTTCGATATCGTAGAGATTTCAAGCGGCTTTATCACGGTACCAACGGAAGACCTCGTACGCCTCGTTGAGAAAGTACAGAAGGCTGGATTAAACGCCAAACCAGAAGTTGGAATTCAGTTCGGATCGGGCGGCGCAAGTGCCATAGCCGAGCTGGAGGCCGAAGGGACGCGCGACCCGGAATGGGCTATTTTACAAGCGAAGCGATTTCTGGATGCCGGGGCGCATATGATTATGATCGAGTCAGAAGGGATCACTGAAAATGTAAAGGTATGGCGTACTGATGTCGTGGCCAGGATCATTAATGCGTTGGGGCTGGAAAAGGTGATGTTTGAAGCGTCCGATCCAGACGTCTTTTCATGGTATATTAAGAATTACGGGCCGGAAGTTAATCTCTTTGTTGACCACAGCCAGATTGTTCAGCTTGAATCCCTGAGGTCTGGCATCTGGGGAACAAAAAGCCTCTGGGGCCGGGTCTTGACATACAAGGAATAAAATCCAGAGGAGGTGATAATCAAGAACTATTCATTCTAGGAAATTTGATTATGAAACATTTTTTTCATAAAACTTATGTAAAGACAGAAACAGATGACATGAAGCAAAAGAGAACTACGCCTTTCCCAAGACTGCGCCTGGAAAAGGAGGCGCTAAAGCGCAGTAAATTTCTGAATATATACACGGTGGCTCACAATTTGTGATTTATAAACTTGATGATAGAAATATATAATGGGGTCAGGTCTTTACAGGTTGTCCGAGAATGGAGTTGTCCCAATCGAAGCATACCATATATTGTTTGTCTGGGAACAATTTGTCAATATATAGTATAGCATCAACTGTGAAAAAGCATTCTCGGACAACCTGTTAACTTTTACTATTTATCATTTACAATCCCGCTTGCTGTTGTATAATACAACCCAAGGTAATCCGCAACCTCCTCCCAAATCCCGATATAGAAATTGTATATATGCCTTCAGGGGACATTTAGGAATTTAATTTGGACGGTTCTATAAGGGAAAGGGGACAGGCTACCTTTTCTTGCCTTCCAAAACTGTTAAAAGATGATTATCCCCCCGTATAACAAAGCTCTTAAAACGCCCTTACCATACATGCCTTGTTGTTCCATAATGCCTAAATGCCTATGATAACGACAAACATGACTCGTCATAGACCATTGCATAAAAATTTGGTAGCGTTGTCAAGTGGAGACCTGACAAAAGCCCTCCATTTATAGTTTCTCATGTATCAAATCCGTTGTAGTA
>JBKBTA010000310.1:0-1829 GCA_046291035.1 Candidatus Brocadia sp. | reverse complement strand
ATTCTTCCAGATAATAGAAACACCATATCCACTGATCATTAAGGTCACCAGGACCAGTTGTACTATTCGCCTTAATGGAACGGCGCTTGGAGACAGGGTGCGGTCTGTGATCCGATAAATGAGGATTCCTTTTGCCACACAAAACCCCATCACCGGGATATAGAGATACCTCTCGGCCATGATATTACCAATTGGAAGGATGTTCATGACGGGTAACAGTGTGATAAGGAACCATGCCATCCAGCAGGAAAACATATTTCTCTTTTTACACAATATGGCACATATAATAAAAATTGAGATTAAGAGGGCTACAGAGAGAATAAACGACCCTTCCAGTGGATGCGTTACAAGGGGTACCACGTAGTCAGCATTCGGATTCAAAGGAAAGAATGACAAATTGATATAGGATGCCAGTATCTTCATCATGGAGAAGGCATTGACCAAGAAACCGCCGGGTTGATAGGCAGCTTTTAATGCTGGATTACTGAATACAATAAACCGAATTACAAAGTAGAACAGGGAAATCGCAAGATACCCTATATAGATTCCCTTAAATCTTCTGGCAAGGGCTGGCCATGGCTTCTGATCGGAAAATACTACAAACAGCATAAGCAGGGCAGGAAGGGTTATGGCCATTTCTTTTGAAAAAAGGGCGCACAAATATGCAATAAGAGAAATTGCATAATAAACTACGATTCGGCTCTTGTTAACACTTTCCTGGTAAAGAAGGGTATCGGATTTTATAAAATAAATAAGAGAAACAAGGAGAAAGGTGGCAGATAAGAGGTCTTCCCGGTAGCCTATGGCATTTACGGTTTCCACGAGTACTGGGTGAGTGACAAAGAAAAAAACCGAAAGCATAACAATCATTTTGTTGGGCAAAACGGCGCGGAGTAAAAGATAAAAAAGTACCGTATTTAGTGTATGCAAAATGACATTGGTGAGGTGAAATCCGAAGGGATTTAAGCACCAGATGGCATAATCAACGAAGTATGAGATTGTAACAAGGGGTCGATAACTCATCTCACCTGAGATACTAAAATAATCCTTCGTAAAGACCTTGGGGAGATACCTCCATTCCTTAATAAAGGAATTTTCTACAATAATCTTAAAGTCATCGTAAACGAATTTGCCGTGCGTTGCATTTAAATAAAGCAAAAAGGAGAATGCCGATATTAGGATGAGAATAAACACAAAAAATGGCTTCTCCTGGTGACTTGAATGTATAGAAATTTTCATTTTATTCATGCGGTTTTGCGGCAGGATGGATTAAGCCTGTCCTGCGTTTTGCGAAGGGCGGGAGCGAATCCACTTTTCTTGGAAATAGTATTGGCGCATCCGGCGTAAAAACCAAAGCCTTAATCCACTTATAATTTTGTAAATTGATATATTTTTCACTATGTTACAATACTTAATTTTTGGTGATTTTGCAAAGGCAGAATTGACAAAATTCATTCCTTGTATAAATGCAAATCCCCCTATACCTTCCTTTGTAAAGGGATATAGGGGGATTCATAAATCTTGTTGGCATTCACGTTTGTCGTAAATGCCCTAAAAATGAACTTGTTAGAACAAATAAGCTAAATCAATTGCCGTTGTAAGCTCATTATCGCGGCCATTAAATATGTCTTCACTTCCTTCATCATAACGAACTTCGGGTCTGACCAGGAGGTTTTCCCTGATCTTTAAATTGGCCGTAAGAGTGACTTCCCAGAGATTAAGTTTGGCAACACCGAGCCTGGCACCATCGCTGTCATCAAAATACTCACCCCTTAGTGCAACACCAAAGTAGTCGGTAATATCCTGATTAATGATACCAGAGAAACCCC
>JBKBTA010000309.1:0-1871 GCA_046291035.1 Candidatus Brocadia sp. | reverse complement strand
AAGGAAATATAAAAGGACAGGCGACCTATTACGACAACAACTCGCTGATGATCCCAATAACATTTTTGTTATGGCAAATCTCATTCGAAACTACAGAAACGAATATAACTTTGAGAAGGTTATTGAATTGGCAGAAAAGGGACTGAATATATCTCTCTCACAAACAGACCTCGTTTCTAAAATTCAAAGGCGAAGAATATCCATTGATCTTGCACATGCCCTTTTAAATAAAAATCAAGTGGACAGGGCTGAAGAGGTCTGTAAAAAAGCACTGGGAGAAAACCCGGATTCCTTTGATGTCCACCTGGTACTTGGAGAAATATTGTTGAAAAAAAGAGCCTTTAGTAACGCCCTTCATTATTTTAAAAAGTATCTTGTCTTGAAAGAAAAAGAAAACAGGGAACCTTCTTTTACAGTACTTTCCGCGGACTTTTATCATTACGAACACGGTGCATATAACAATATTGGTGAATGTTACAGACGTCTGGGACTTATCAGTGAGGCTGAAGTAGCTTATAAAAAGGCGATAGAACTCAACAACAGGGAACCACTATACTACTCAAACCTTGCCCAACTCTATATTTCTCAAAATCGCTTGGATGAAGCTGAAAATATAGCTAACACCGCTGTAAAACTGGGTATTGCTAATCATTCGACATATTTATTACTTGGAAAGGCATATAGTTCTCAAAGAAGATATAACGATGCTATCGATGCTTTTAAACAGTCCATTCATATTGACTATAAAAACGTATCTGCACACATATATTTGATCAACTTATTAATACAAACAAATCAGCTTACACAGGCGGAAGAGACACTAAAAGGGATAATTCCTTCTTACCCGGATAACCTGCGGCTTAAATGTCTTTTGGAAAGAATCAAATATAAACAGGGTGACCGGGAGAGCGCCGCTAAATTTATCAAAAATATACTAAAGTCCCATATCACGGATAGTGACATCTATCTCGATCTTGGAGACCTTTGTATGGAAATGGAACAATATACCTTAGCCATTGAACTATTGGAAAGATACCTTAATACCTCTCAGAGTGATGCAACTGTCGTTGCCAACATCGCTACCTGTTATGCCAGATTAGGTAAATTGGAATCTGCAAAATTCGGATTTCAGGCAGCGCTACAAATAGACCCCAGATGTGATTATGCCAGACAAAATCTTGCGGCTTTAAGCAAATTAGGTCCTAAATGAGGTAAATAGTTAATGACAATTACAGACCTTCATACAACACAAAATAATAGCAAATCCCTGGTTAAGACATCCAGGAGCAGTCCTACCCTCTCTGCATGTATGATCGTTAAAAACGAAGAGAAATTTTTACCTCAATGCCTGCAGAGCATTAAAGATGCCGTGGATGAAATTATTATTGTCGATACAGGCTCAACGGACAAGACTGTTGAAATTGCGCAATCTTTTGGCGCAAGGGTATATCATCATCCCTGGAAGAATAACTTTAGCGAGGCACGGAACCACTCCCTGAGCTACGCAACAGGTGATTGGATCCTGCAAATCGATGCAGACGAGGCACTGGAACATGCCGACATCCCCCTTTTGCACAAGTTAATAACTGCTGATTCGTACAATGCCATATTTGTCGCTATATATAGCGATCTCCCCGGCGGTCGGTCAAAACACTATTATACGCGGGTATTTCGCAGGGGAAAAGCCCACTTTGAGGGAATTGTACACAACCAGCTTATCTTCGAAGGCAAGGCATTTCAATCGGAAATAAGATTCTATCATTATGGGTACAATTTATCTGAATCTGAAATGCGAAGGAAATATAAAAGGACAGGCGACCTATTACGACAACAACTCGCTGATGATCCCAATAATATTTTTGTTATGGCAA
>JBKBTA010000308.1:0-1886 GCA_046291035.1 Candidatus Brocadia sp. | reverse complement strand
AAGATTTTTCAAATCATTTGCTGGGTATTAGACTCAAATATTCTGAGACTAAGAGGGCATTTCTGGAGCATTTATTCAGGGACTTAGCAGATTGACGAGAAGATGCTGGGAATAGGATATGGCCGTGATAGTGTGACACTCTCAGAGGAAACGGAGAGAAACGGGGAACACAAACTTCAGCCTGTAACCACTACGCCAGTGTTTTACTCTACAACCAGCAAATTCGCCTAAGGCGTTAAATTGTTTTTGCTATTTTTTTATCAGGCTGGGATTGTAGGGGCACGAGCTCCATGTCCCTACTATTAAAGAGGGTTCCAATATTTAAAATATTACCTTACTTACTGGCTCGACTTTAAAATTTAATTTGTGTCCTTGGACTTGTCATGCCAAATACATATACTTTTTTCCCGTTTTCTTCTTTCTCAGAAACAAGCACCCGATCTTTCGACAAACTAAAGAGATATTGTATAACTGCATCCAGTTCCCTATCGGTGAGTTTGTCAAAACCGGGCATCTTATTCCTGGTACCATAGAATTTCTGGTCAGCCGGGTTTTTGATAAACTCTTTTAGCCACGTTTCAGACAAATACTCAGTCAAATTTGGTGCGACCTTTTTCATATCTTTATCACCAAAGGGATGGCAGACAACACAATTACCCTTCAGGACAAGCTCTCTTCCCCTCTCTACCCTTTCGGTATTTTGATTGAGCAGACCTCCTGACTGGCTGAGCAGGAATTCAGACATATCCAGGAGTGATTCATCGGGGAGTTTTACCGGAGGCATGGCTCCCGATTCCTTAAAATACTTTTTATCTTTGGGATTTCTTAGCAACTCGGTCACCCATTCCCTCGACCCAAAATTGGTAAAATCGGGGCCATTTTCTCCACCGTCACCCCTCACCTTATGGCAACCAAGGCAATTTTCTTTGAAAATCTTTTCTCCTAGATATACAGGATCGTTGAGAAAAATAGACATTCCACCTGCAGGTGGAATGCCCTTTGACGCCAGTTTTACGGCCCTTGCAGCCTGCTTTTCGGCTTCTTCCCGCTGATGAATAATATGGATATCCTGACTATCATGGTAGATAGCAAGGGAGGTTAAGACTATTATTCCTGTCAACCCTGAAAACACGGCACCAAAATAGGGTATTCTTTTCACAGGTTCTCTCGAAGGGTTTCTGTCAATAAAAGGAAGCACGAATAGAAAAATTAAAGCAAGGGCAGGGATAATAACGGTACCCACAATTAAAAACTTTCCCTGACAATATTTTAAGAGTTGGAATAAAAACAAAAAATACCATTCAGGTCTGGCAAGGTAATTCGACGCGGGATCGGCTGGCGCCTGGAGTTCTGCACCACCCGTCCAGAAGACCACCCCGGCAAGTGCGGCGTACATTCCTATAGCAAATACAACGTCTTTAAATATCTGATCCGGCCAGAAGGGGTCAACACGGTTTTTTAATACCTCTTCACTCATTTTCCAGTACGGGGTTACACCGTGCTTACGGAAAAGTGCTATATGAATAAAGAGAAAAAAGACGAGTGAAAGTGGTAATAAAAATACATGCAGGGTGTAAAAACGGGTAATGGTAAAATTCCCGTAGTCAGCACCACCCTGGTGTAGTATTTTGATATATTTCCCGATTACAGGGATAGTTCCCATAATATTGGTCGCAACCTGTGTAGCCCAGTATCCTTTCTGATCCCAGGGTAAAAGGTAGCCGGTTAACCCAAAACCAGCCAGGAATAAAAGGAGGATTACTCCGGAAATCCAATTCAATTCACGGGGTTTTTTATATGCACCAAAGATAAAGACCTGGAACATGTGCACAATGGCAAGTATCATCATGGCGCTTGAACCAAAATGATGTATACCGCGTACAAAC
>JBKBTA010000030.1:0-21117 GCA_046291035.1 Candidatus Brocadia sp. | reverse complement strand
CCCTAGCGCAGCTACGCCGCAACCAAAAAGATGAAGCAGGCAGAACACAGTTGGCAGTAGGCAAAAAGTGATACATTTCCATTACAAACTGCCAACTACCTACTGCTTATTGCCTACTTAAGCGGACAAATGGGCTAGTTACTAAAAAACTTACAAAAAAAAGAAGTTTTTATAGAGTAATACTATATACTATAAAGGGAATTGAATCCTGTAGCCATGCAGAAAAAGATCAAAAGAAAGCTGCAATTTAATCTTCAGTGGCAACCAGAGGCAAAGTGAAAAAGAACGTAGAACCTTCTCCTTTCCCTTTGGACTCTGCCCATATCTGGCCTTTGTGCATTTGAACAATATACTTACAAATGGCCAATCCAATCCCTGAACCATGAGAAGAAGGGGTTTTTTGCCAAAAACGATCAAAGACCTTTTCCAAAGATTGATTTGCGAGACCAATTCCTGTATCAGCTACCGAAAGCTTAACAAAACCACCATCTACTCTACCATTGACGGTAATCCGCCCTTTCTCAGTAAATTTGATAGCGTTGTGGACCAGATTTGTCAGAATGTGAAAAATTTTTTCTTTGTCAACATGAACAATGGGAAGTTCTTTTGGTACATGATTGAATAATAACAACTTCTTTTTCTCTGCAAGGTCTGCCATATCCTCGATTGCCTTCTGCGCTATCTCATATAATTTCACATCCTCTTTCAACAGTCGAACCCTTCCTGATTCAAAGGCAGTAATATCCAGAATATTATCTACAGTACTTTTAACCCGCGCTACATTATTGACGAGAATGTCATAAACCTTTTGCTCCTTTTCACTGAGCAGCCGTCCCTTTACAGCTTCTTTATACATATTTAAACTCATCTCAAGTTTAACAATGGGCGTCCTGAGTTCGTGTGTTACATCCCGGATCAAGTTATCCTTGATTTCATCGATTTGTTTTCGTTCCGTAATGTCACGGCATGAACCTTCAATACCTATCACATGATTCTCCTCATTGTCAACCGCCTGCATTACCTGCGACAGCCAACGAAGCTCCCCTTCCCTAGTTATTACACGATATTCCAGGTTTCTTGAAACCGCCTTTGTGCCATTAAAAATATTCTCCATTTCCGACCTGACCTTATCAACGTCATCTGAATGACAGATAGCATAACAAAAATACGCGTTGTTATAAAAGTCTGAAGGAGTATAGCCCAATATCTTTTCAACCGCGGGACTAATAAATGTACAAACTCCTTTGTTGTTATATTCAAAGATTATATCAGGCGAGTTATCAATCACCGTCCGATATTTCTCTTCGGATTTCTTGATTTTCTGGAAAAGACGTGTGTTTTCAACAGCAATTGCTACCTGTGGAGCAACGTGCTCAAGGACTGCAAATTGACCGGGAGAAAATTGGTATGGTTCTTTGTTGCCAAAATTGATCGTACCGATAATTTGCCCCTTATGCTCAAGGGGATAACTCATTCTCGATCTAATTCCCTCCTTCAACATCGCACTGTCTGTTTCTAAAACATTGAGTTTCGTATCATCCACAATGAATGGTTTCCCTGTTTCTAGTACCCTTTCCACAATACTCCCTTTTAATGGATAATAGCTCCCCTCCTGGAACTCTGTGGAAGTGTAGTCATGAGTTAACATAAATGTCTCGTAACGTCCCTTGGAAGAAGACAAAAGCGTTACGCTGATGCGATCAAAACTAATAATACGATTGAGCTCTGCTTTAATGCTCTTGTACACCTCACGGATATCCAGACTCGAAATAATAATTCTATTGATATTAGAGATGATTTTTTTTGGAAATCGGAAATCTTCTTTTCTGTGATATCCCTGCAAATTCTTTCAATACCGCCAATTTTTTCCGTGTCGTATTTCATTCGTAACACCTTTCTGTGACAGCCAGCGGGCCTTTCCGTCACAGGTGACAATTCGAAATTCATAGTTCTTCGCATCTCCCCTTTAATCAGTCATAACATCTTCTACCACCACCTTCATCGAATCAAGATCATCTGGATGGCAAAGGGCAAACCCGAACTCCGCGTTGCCCGAAAAATATTCTTTCGGAAAACCAGTAATCGTATCCACAGATGGAGTAAAAATTTTAAACTTACCGTTCACATTCTACTCATAAAGAACTTCAGGTGAGTATTCTCTAGCGCAGCTGCGCCGCAACCAAAAAGATGAAGCAGGCAGAACACAGTTGGCAGTAGGCAAAAAGTGATACATTTCCATTACAAACTGCCAACTACCTACTGCTTACTGCCTACTTAAGCGGACAAATGGGCTAGTTACTAAAAAACTTACAAAAAAAGAAGTTTTTACAGAGTAATACTATAATAGCATAGTACTTTTCTTCGGACCTTTTGACGCTCCTCGACAACCGAGTATTCTCTGATACAATTGCAAGCAATGAAGCGACCTGATTCAGAAAATCCAAATCTAAATACGTTTCACCAAAACTACAGAAAAACCAGAATGCTTACGGGGCAACCAATGTCCTGAGGTATATTATCACATCCTTAATTTCGTCCGCAACCAGTGTATGTCCCCAGGGAGGACACAATACCGACTTCCCCATAACAGCGGAACCCCTTGTGATGAAATCAAATAAATATGCGTCGCTTTTATTGCTCATTATTTCGGCTTTGGTAAAGTCCGCAGGTTTTGTCTCAAATTCAGAGACATAATATCGACCATTTCCCTTCCCATTTTCACCATGGCAGGCAGCACAGTAGACCTTAAATATCTCGCCCCCATTTCTTATACTGAATGTTGTTTTTTCTTTTTTTTGTACCGTTGGTTTTGCATTTGAAAAAGCAACAGTCAAGAAAAAACACGCAAGAAATCCTGCTGCCATACCTATATAAGTCATTTTCTTCATAACTTTTATTCCTTCTACAAAGGCGGGATAAATTAACATTTTAATCTTTGTACTTTTTAGTTTTTCTCCTTCAGTCTTTTAACGATGACAAATAACTTGTGATCTGATACGCCTCATTATTAGACAAAGCATAGTCTGGCGCTATCGGCAAAAATCCCCATTTTGCGGGATGCTTGATGTGATTAAAAATGTATCCAACTGTCAGCCTGTTGCCTGCATCACTGAGGTTGGGACCCACCGCGCCACCTGCATTGCCTATCTGATGACAGACCTGACATCCCTTCCTATAATAAATACTTTTACCATCGTTAACATCCGATTCCCAATCTGCCGGTAAATTAAATTTTTTTGGTCCATCGTCAATTGGCAACTCCCATTCGCCGCCGTCAGGTAACTTTTTTAACGATAATTCATCATTCACTAACACAGTTTGTAAATAATCTGCAATTACTTTTACCTCATCGGCAGAAAAACCAAATTTCGGCATTTGCTGCAACATGGGTCTTATAAGGTCCGGAGACATTAGAAATTTCTCCAGCCATTTCCGATTCACTCTGCTTCCCTCATATGTTAACATGGGGGCGTATTTTCCGCCCCGCCCATTTATTTCATGGCAAATAAGACAGTTGACTTCGTTTACAATTTTTCCAAACGCGCCTTGGGGCTTATATGAGGACACATTCTTTGGAACCTTAAATTTTTCAGGCACGGTCTCTTCGGTAAACCCTACCAACAGAGCAATTAGAGCCTGGATTTCCTCTGTGGTAAATCCGAATTCAGGCATCTGTAGTCCATCCCTGAATATTCTTGGGCTTTCCAACTTAGTTGTAACCCATCCCTCCCATGTATGGGGTACTTGCTTACCCTTACCAAAATCTAGTAAGTCCACTGGTTTACTGCCAAATCCCGTGAGTTCCGGTCCTACCTTTCCCAATCCCTCAAATCCCTTAATCTCATGACAGCCATAGCATCCATACTTTCTTACCAACGTTTCGCCTTCTTTTATTAATTTCTGTTCAAGCTCTCCAGCAACGTCCAGGGTCTCTCCTTTTTCCTCCAGTTCCATAACATCCCAATCTACATACTCAAAACTAATGAATTCCACGATCTCTTTGATAGCGTCTTCTCCTTCGAAGCGGAACTGTGGCATCGCCGTCGAAGGGTTGTGCGATTTCGGATTCTTCAAAAATCCTGTCAACCACTCACGATTAACCTTGCTTGCCACCTTCACTAAATCAGGTGCATATACGTAGTAAACGTCACCCCCTTTACCATCAACCGGATGGCAGATAACACATCGGTGTTGATTAAACCGAGTCTTGCCTTTTTCAGCCAACTTTTCATCTGATTCCACCTGTTGTGCTGCTATTAGATTTCTCTTGTCCACGCTCAAACTCATTAAAAAATCAGCAATCGCCTTTATCTCTTCGTCGCTTAACTTAAAATTTGGCATACGCCCCTGGGGAAGATAGTCCTTTGGATTTTTTAACCATCTAAGCAGCCAGTTATAATTCACCTTCTTTCCCACATTGTTTAAACTTGGGCCAATTTTTTCATCTTCAAATCCCTTCGTCTTGTGACAGCCGGTGCATCCCCGATCTCTGAAAATTTGCACGCCCTTCCCTATAAACTGACCGCCTTTGAGCCCATCAACATTACCATGACATTTTATACAACTGGCCTGTGTCTGCTGTCCTTTCAGTATGGGAGTTAGCCAGTATTCCACCTCCCCATGTGCCTTTTCCACCGATGTCGTAGCCCTCCCTTGCCCCCGATGACACGACACACATCCAAACTCGTTCGACACGTGGTTTTTTATATAAATATACCCACCTGGATGGTGGGCAAAAGGTTGATCTGCAGACACACTTTCCGGCGCATTAATCCCCACGTGGCACGACATACATCGGTCAACTTCATTCGTCGCCTCGATATAGACCTGCTTATCGTCTAACCGTGGATATCTAGCCTTTACCATTTCCATGTCCTTCCGTAACTTTTCCCTCTTTGCTGTAAACGACTCCACCTCTTCTGTTGCTTTGTCAATATCCGCCGTCAGATGAGCAATCTTTCCCCGGACTTCTTCAATCTTCCCGTTTATCCCCTTTATTTTCTCTTCAATCTCTCTTCCCTTTTTCTGTAACACCTCCAGCTTTTTTTTGTTTTCTTCATTCCCAAATTTCGTATAGAGATAATCCTCAGCCATCCGCTTATTGTTCACGTCTGCCAATTCAAACCGCAGGGGCTCAAGCTCCTTTTTCTGCAATCTCGTTAACTCAGATTGCAACTCATGATATTCTTTCTGCACCTCGGGTTTGTTAAATGCCTGTCTTGCCTTATCTAACCGCTCTTTTGCCTGCTTATACGATGTGTTCTTTTCAG
Organism: Candidatus Brocadia sp.; assembly: GCA_046291035.1. Taxonomy (GTDB): domain Bacteria; phylum Planctomycetota; class Brocadiia; order Brocadiales; family Brocadiaceae; genus Brocadia. Next base: position 15,847 of record JBKBTA010000030.1, on the reverse strand, counting down.
GTGCTTCCATCTCCCGCATCTGCGTGTCATATTGAGCCTTTAACTTGTTATATTCAAGCTTGTTGAATTGCTTTTGAAATGCCTTCCACGGCCTCCTTACCACACCCTCATTATATAATACCCATCCTGATACCCCTATCAGCACTAATCCTGAAAAGAAGTATAATAAGGCATACGATCTCTCCTCTTCTTTTCTCTCGACTTTCTGTTTCTGCTCATTTTCTGACATATCTCTATCCCAATGCTCCTGTTTGTACCCTTATATGTTAAACCAGGGGGTTACCCACACATACTTCAAATTCATCATTAACCGTAACAATATCTTGATCGGCAGGGCCAGCATCGTCCAAAAAAGGAACGCCACCAATGCATACCTTACTATTCCCAACTTTGCCATTGTTTCGCCTTTCCTCATAACCAGGTAGGGAATCCCCATCCCCGCTGCATAATAGAGCATTATTACCCCGCCGCCGATAATAAATCCCAGGAATGATTTTGAATCTATACCCAAGAATTGGGTAAGGTCGTAATTCGTTTCTGCTACAACCCTGTGCGGATCCCAATCCTGCCAAGGCATAAATATTAACCATCCCGGCCCGCGCAAAAACACACCCACTACTATCAACATTATCCAGAGCACTAAGAATCCAAAACAAAATACCGTTATGGCAAATATCCTCTCACGAAACGTATAATACCCATTTCCTTTTGGATTAATATCCATATAAGGAATAGCCATTAGACCTATAATGATTAAACTAGGAAGTATAACTCCTGCAATCCATGGGTCAAAATAAACAAGCATTTCCTGCAGCCCCAGAAAATACCAAGGCGCTTTTGACGGATTTGGCGTCACGTTGGGATTGGCAAATTCCTCTAATGGCGCATCGGTTATCAATCCCCACACGATAAGCCCTATCGTCACCCAGATGCACACCAAAAATTCCTTCCTCACCAAATATGGCCACACGAGTATCCGCTCGCTCACTTGACCTTCTTTTGCTCCCCCTGGTGGCAACTCTTGTTTCTTCCGCATATCGTTCATGATAGCCTGCGCAAATGCTACGATCGTAAAAAAGACCACCATGATGCCGCACAAGGCTATCACTTCATTGTCTTTTACCAGCAAAACCTTTAAAAAATTTTCCATAAATCCACTTTGCCTTTCCTACAGAGGGCCTGACACACCCCCATCTTTTCTGACCCTCCAGAAATGCACTCCCATAAGGATGGATATCATCAAGGGGAAGGCAATACAGTGCCATATATACGCCCGCAACAGGGCATTGCCCCCCACCTCCGATCCCCCCAATATTGCAAACCGAATGTCATTAAACGCCGTCATCCCCAACTGCGCGCCAAACGGCCCTTCATGCCCCAAAAATGGGGTCGCCCTTGCCATATTTGTCCCTACCGTTATAGCCCAAAATCCCAACTGATCCCACGTCAGCAAATAACCACTAAAACTCAAAAGAAATGTCAATACCAATAAAATCACCCCTACTACCCAGTTGAACTCCCTTGGCGGCTTGTATGACCCCGTCATAAATACCCTGAACATATGGATCATTACCGTGATTACCATTAGATGCGCTCCCCACCGGTGGGTGTTCCGCAATATGCTCCCAAACGCCACGGTGTATTCCAGATCCTTTACGTCCCAGTAGGCATTCCTCGTATCGGGATGATAATAAAACATGAGTAACACGCCGGTAATGGTCAGGAATAAAAACAAAAAGAACGTTATCCCCCCCATACACCACGTATATTTCAGCTTTATCGCTTGACGGGAAATCATCACCGGATGCAAATGCAGGAAGAAATTCCCCACAATCGCCAGCACCCTGCTGCGACGTGTATTGTCATGATTACGCCTGAAGAACGAACCCCACATCTGCGTGCGAGACACCACCTCTATTATTCGCCTTATCTTATTTACCAACTCCTCCACATCATTCCTCCTCTCATCACCTGGAGACGATCAAATTAATACCTAATAAACAGCAAGCCGTAGAGACTTTGTATTTCCTAAACATCCATACGGACGCAGATTTGCACGGATTTACCCTGATTTTTCAATCCGTTATCTATCATGAATAGTTTCACCATTTCGATGAAGTGCATTACGCATAGAAGATGGGTGAAGCGAATCCATCATTACCATTAATTGCGATTACACAGGCATATAACCCAACAGATCATTTACACCTTCAGATACGCCCCAGCCTTCTCCCACTCCCCACGCTCCCCGCGAAACCTTACTCCCTTGTCTACCAATATCTGCCCATCTTCCGCAATACTTACCTTAAACCTCTCAAGCGGTCGAGGCGCAGGCCCCTCCACGTTCACCCCATCAGAAGTAAATCCGCTCCCGTGACATGGGCACTTAAATTTCCCTTCCGCCGCAAGCCAATTCGGCGTACACCCAAGATGGGTGCACTTCGCCTGTATCACATACAACCGGTCGAGCTCTCGTACCACCCATATCCGATGCTCCTGCTTATATCTCTCACTTATCCCCACTGTATATTCAAACGGAAACCCTATCTTGAACTTCGTCGGCGGTTCAAAAAGCACCCGTGGGAAGAAAAACCGTATGATCGACAATACGCATCCTACAATAAAAAACCATACGCAACTCCACCCTCCCCACCTCAATATATCACGCCGATCGAAGGCAAATCCCACCTGCTCTCTTACCTCCACCACCTTCGCATTTTCTATAGCTCGCTCTTCTACCTTCATTCCTCTTTATTTTCCTACATTCATTCATTAAAAATATTGCCTTGTTAAAAGATACGCGATCCAAAGATTTTTTAAAAAGAATCAAAAACTGTTTTAAAGATTTTTGAACAAGCATTGCCATTTTGTTCGTCCATATTTTGTCTAACAACAAGCTTAGGGAAGTCGTTACGGTTCAATCTCGTTCAAAATGATATCCTGATATCATTCTTTGCGGAGTCAATGAGTTGCTGTTTATTCTTTGCTTTTTCGGCAAAAAAGTTTTCATATACTAATCCGGCGAGTACACCACCAGCAATAGGGCCAACCCACCATACATAATGGTTATCAAAATGTCCGGACGCTAATGCAGGCCCAAAGACACGCGCTGGATTCATAGAACCGCCACTAATTGCGCCTCCAACCATAACTCCGAACAAAACTACCAAACCGATAGCCAATCCGGCTAGGGCAGGGGTTGCCCTTTTATCGATCACTGTTGCATATACCACAAAAACCAGAAAAAACGTTATTACTGCCTCCATAATGATAGCTTGTAATATTGTAACTCCTGAACCAAGGGCGCATGTCCCAAGATTTACCGCCATCGCCGCTGGGAAAAGCATTTTCAGCAAATACCCGCCAAATATAGCCCCTCCTAATTGCGAGACAATATACAGGAATCCCGTTTTCGCATCCATCCTGTTTAAAACAACCATGGAAACCGTAACCGCTGGATTGATATGAGCGCCGGATATATAACCGAACGAATATGCAATAGCAACCACAACAAGGCCAAATGCAACAGCAATCCCAAGCAGCCCAAATCCTTGAGAACCGGATTTTACTAAATAGTAGTCGGCGCACACACTCCCCGCCCCAATAAAAATCAGGGCAAACGTTCCCACGAATTCTGATCCATATTTGACAGCATTGCTCACGATGTTGACTCTCCATAAGTAAAAAATGACACCTACTACAATAATCGTCGTGATCAATAGCCATGCCGATGATGTTTGTGTTTTTTCAGGTTGTTGCTGTGTAGTGGAAGACAACTCGAAAAGTTTAAGCTGATCATTCCAATCAATTATTGGCAGCGGTACATGGCCCATTTCTGACTCGTTTTGCGCTGTGGACTGCACTCCTAACAAAGTTTTTCCTTCTTCGGTGGATTTTCCCGCCACAGACATGGGTTTTTTATCTGTTGTGCTCGTTTGCGCTTGGATACTATGAATAAATAACCCTGGCATTGACCATTCTATGACATAGATGAAAACAGCCATCAGGAGTACCACTACAATGCGAAAACGACCCCGCACTGACACGAAGTTACACAAAAAATAGTTACACATATATCACCTTTTATTTATGAATTTACTGTTCCGGAATAGGATCCCCCTTGACCAGTGACTTCAAAATAAGTATTAAATGAGTAGATGTAATGCTTTTGCTCCATTGCCAAAATATTCGTGTGGAAACCGATTCTACCATTTCCATTATTATGGGGATATGTACCTGACTCCCGTAAGCACAGCATATAAAATATACGGGTAAGGAGGTTTGCCCGTATATCTCCTTTTCTCATGTCAAACTTTCTACTGATTCTGCAATATGCGATATTGTTTGAACCAGTCTTATCAAAGGGCATAACGGTGAAAATGTGCTCTTTAGCCTAGTGATTTATCATTACGGGAGTCAGATGCGTAGTGCCTTGCAAAAAATATTTTGACGTTTTCAGCAAAAATATTTTCGTAGTGGCAAGGCGCGCCTTGCTACTATGGCTTTTCCAATTCATTTGAATTAGGCTTACATATTTGATAATTGCGCCTAAAACCAAAAGAAAGGTTGTTTATTTATTGTTAAGCTATTTAGCAACTTTATAGGCAATAACGTTTACAATTTCTATTTGATATGTTTTATTGAGGTCCTGTATTCCAATAGCTGCACGGGTCGGACAACACTTAACAAACTCCCGGTAAACAGCGTTCATCTCACCCCAGTAATCCATATTTTTAAGAAAAATAATCATATTTACAATCCGGTTTAAATTTGATCCCATGCTCTCTAATGCTTTTTTCAGGTTCGTAAAAACCAATCTGTATTGTTCTTTCTGATCTAAAGACGGCACTTCGCCTGCGGAATCAATAGGAATAAAACCACCACAACGTATTTGTATTGCACGGATCTTAACAAGTCTAACAATATCTTCCTCAAAATAATCACTCATTAATCCTATTTGCCTTTCCGGTTGTTTTCCAACATTTCTTAAGCCATCTTTAAGTATCAAATCTAATAGCTTATCTCTGTCGTCAAAAGACAACTTATGTGCTGCGTCGATCGTCATTTTATCTAAATCAGCCAATGTTATATTTGCCATTTTGCCCTCTTTCAAATTAATTAAAAATTATGAAGAATCTGTTAAATTCTGGAATTACTCATCAAGAGAGAAAAAAACTGCTTTGCAAAGCAGTTTTTTTCTCTTTATTAAAAATTTTAAGCATCCAAAACTCTTTCGGCTTGTTCCCTGTCATAGTCCATGATGTAAGTAATGCCCGTTATATCAGTTGCTTCCCTGGTGAGTGCAAAGATGTCGTCACGTGTTATATCGGTAATTGACCATCTTCTTGAACCTGCCATAAGCTGTTTCAGTCCCGTTGCCAATCTCTGATAATAAGAATACACGCCCATGGCGCCTGCAGGGATATTGCCAAATTGCTCTTTAATCTTTCCTGAATAATAAAAGATTTGATCAATTGTTGAACCATATTCAGAAACCGGTTTCGGTACCTTGCCCTCCGCAACAGCCTTACCAATTGTATTTCCCACCATAGCAGCGCAGATGGTCGATCTGGACATTCCAACCGCTTTAATAAATGGAGACAAAAGGGCAAATGCCTTGTAAATATGGTCCTCTGAAACAAGGCCGCCTGCCAGAACGATATCAGGAACATATTCCCCACGATCTGCCAATCTCTTGCAATATTGATACGTTAAAGCAGCAATATAAACAGTTGGAAGTCCCCATTCATTCATCATACGCCACGGACTCATTCCAGTACCGCCTCCAGAACCGTCAATTGTCAAAACGTCTATTCTCGCCCATGAAGCGAATTTGATAGCGCGGGCTAAATCAGAAGGTCTGTAAGAACCTGTCTTCAAAAAGATATATTTTGCCCCCGCATCCCGCAAATGTTGCACGTTCTCCATAAAACCATCAAACGCACGCGACATAGCGTCTGGGATAGCACAAATTCGCGTATGCCTTTCAAAACCTTTTATTGTGCCATTATTAAAGGCTTGTTGGGTAACCGGGTCTTCTGGGTCAGGTATAACAACATACCCTAATTTTTTTAACCGAATGGCCTTTTCAATGGAAGTTAATTTAACCTCGCCGCCGATATTTTTAGCGCCTTGTCCCCACTTTAATTCAAGGGCATCGCTCCCCAATTTTTCTAAACAATACGGCAATACTTCAAGACGCCAATCTTCCTGATTTGCTTGTATTGCAATAAATCCATAGCCGTCTTTCTGATGATCCTTAAATGATTTAAAGCGTCTAACTAATTCAGGACTATTCGCGATTTTGCCATTCTCAATGGTTGATTTATCATCCATTGCCGCCACATTTTCGCCAATAACGATACCCGAACCGGAGATCGCAGCGCCAATTCCTAATGAATCAAAATGCTTCTGGGCAATCATAGTTGATCCGAGGCCTGTACAAATTATAGGCACTCGTAATTTAAGTCCCCTGTCCCGTCCCATAGATGTTTCGATACAGGCGTTGGTAAAAAGGTCATACTCTTTCTGATGATGCCCGGTAATTGAGCCGGTAATATTAAAATGGGAGAAATCAACAGGGAAGTCTTTTTGTGCTGCTGCGGTTACTTCACCAAACGGACCAGGATAAATAGCCTCTGAGCCTCTATAAGCCGATTTCCCAATTTCACAGAAACCTGGACAACCATCCAAACACGTAACACACATACCACTCTGTGGTAAAACCTCGTCACCTAAACGTGTCCATGTTCCGGTCGCCCTGGATCTGTTTGGTATAAACAAAGAACCCATGAAATACTCCTTTCTTAAATTGAGTATTATCTTGTCTTAATTTTTATTTAAAGTATTGTTCGCTTGCCCTCTCCAAACCACTCCACAATACAGCCCTTGTGTCAAGAAAATCAAAAGCCCCCTTCCTAATCCGAGCCTGATCTTCATCCGTCTGGGCGCAGAATGCTAACGATTTCCTTATATTCGCCGCATGCTCAACGTCCAATTCAATATGCGCGGAGAAAAACAGCACATCATCGTCACTTAAGCCGGCGTGTTTCAATCCATCACGAATAGGCACATACATCGTTGGAACGATGAATTCAGTTCCAGGTCCAAGCGCTCCAAGCGCTTCAACATAATTCATATAATGGATATTTAGATATTTTTCTACAAACAATGCCGTTTCCGGCAACGGCTTAATGCTGTCTAAACCCTTTTGAGAGGTATCAACACCTACGGCCTTTAAGAATCTGCGGAAAAGAGCAGGATGCGTAAGTTCAGGATTCATGCCTTTCTGTTCTTCAGATCTTCCACCATACTCTTCAAACAAATTTTTAATTAAAGGCGCCCTACCAGCTTCATCAGGGCATATTGCAACGGCACCGGCGAGATATCGAGAAAAATGCCTTGAGAAGCAATAATATTGTTCACCAAAAAGTTTCGCAGCCCTCTTATCTGCTTTTTTACTGAATTTTTGCAAATATGGATGACTTTTTACTGCTGGGTGCTTCAAAATCTCTGATTCTAATTCATCAAAAAATTGATCTACGGACTTAGCCATAACTTCATCCTCCTAACAAATATTAAAAAAATTTTATTTACAATTTAAATCACTGGAAATAAGATTTAATGCTTGTAACGAACAAGATAGTTACCGTCCATTATTACACTGCTTGTTTCTTTACAAAAAATCTGTTATTTTTTGCATTTCATATGTTCCTCCTTATTTAGGACATTTTCAGATTTAAAAAGTTGTTAGAGAAAAGAGCAATAAGTGTTCCTGAAAATATTTTTATCTGTGATATCGTTTTTAAGTGATTTAATTATATGGATTTATCGAAAGAGTTTTTGCTTTTTTCAAAGAAGAGTTAATTTACAAATTTCTTTTTGAGAGTTTATTTGCGAAAAATTTGCTAGAATTTAGCGATAATGGTTAAAAATATGACGAAAAAATTTCGCACACGATTTTACCTATAGATTTTAATAAACGTAGCCCCAAAACCGTTAAAATTGACATCTCCAGAATTAAAGAGGATTTATAACTACAATTTTATTGGAAAATAATTGGCAAATAATTTGCGTTCATACCATGTATTCATAGTGCGAGATTTTTTCATCAATTTTCATCAAAAGGGAAGGAATATATTTTTATGAATAAGAAAAATCCCATCGCAATTTTTGATTCCGGAGTTGGAAGTCTTTCAATTATAAAGGAGGTCAGAAGATTACTGCCAAATGAAAATTACATCTACCTTGCGGACAGAAAACACTTTCCTTATGGGAAAAAAGCGCATAGTGATTTGTTAAATATTATTCAAAATACCATAGAATACCTCTTGAAACATTACAAGCCGAAGCTCGTTGTGCTTGCTTCTAATACCCCGTCTATTCAAATACTTCACAAGATCAAAAAATATGAAACTGAGATTATTGGTGTATTCCCGCCTATAAAAGAAGCAGTTACCATTTCAAAAACCGGCCACATAGCTATTTTAGCAACACAAAATACGATAAATAGTTTGGAGTTAGAGGAATATATTAAATCACAAAAAATCCCTTCGGAGGTTACAATAACAAAATTTAATGCATCCGGCATGGTAGAACTTGTCGAAACTGGTTTGTTTTTATCAAATGAAGAAAAAAGCCTCCAATTGATTTCTGATGAGTTTGCAAAGTTGGATAAAATTGATCCCTTAATTGATACAGTTACGCTTTCCAGCACCCACCTTCCGTTTCTGAATAAATATTTTAACGCTTTAAGGCCAAACCTCAATTTAGTAGACCCTGCTAAAATCGTCTCTGAAAAAGTAAGAAAGTCGTTGGAGGGAAATTTTCAGGATTCTGGGAAAAAAGGGAAATTACAAATACTGGTTTCGCAAGAAAAGGAATCGCTAGAAACTATAATAAGAAAACTAGGAATTTATGAGGAAGTAAATGAAATTAGTCTTGATTTTTAATTATCAAATCTAAAAGGGGTCAAATCTTTATCATTGACATGCATCTTTCTCAGATTATCAAAAGAATCGAAGAAAATTTGTCAATGATAAAGATTTGACCCCTTTTCTTGACCCCTTTTCTTGATGCTGGCTCCGATAAAGGTCTTTATCTTATCGATCGACTTTCATCTTGTATTCAATCTTGAACTTCTGTATATTTAAATTTTTATAATTCATGGTTCAACAATTCCTTTGAATTTTATTTTCGGGGTAGAATTGTGATCTTATTCATAAAACATATCGATATCGAAGGGCCTGGCACTATTGCGGATTTTTTGGAAGATAATAAGTTACCATATGCGGTTATTGATCTCTCCCAGGGCGACAAAGTACCTAAACTGGAAAAGGTCTTTCGGGCGGTTATTTGTCTCGGCGGCCCCATGAATGTGTATGAGGAGGAGAAATACCGGTTCCTGAAAGACGAGGATATCCTGCTCAAAAGAATTGCTGAAGAGGAAGTACCCTTTCTGGGGATTTGTCTGGGGGCACAATTGATCGCAAAAGCAACCGGTGCCAGAGTAACAAAAAATCCTGAGAAAGAGATCGGTTGGTACAAGATCGTTCTTAATGATAATGGACTAAAAGATGATTTGTTTAGAGACTTCCCGGAAGTCTTCAAGGTATTTCAATGGCATGGAGATACCTTTGGCATACCGCCTGTAGGAAAACGATTGGCCTTTTCAGAACTCTGCCAAAATCAGGCATTAAAATACGGTCGGAATATTTACGGCATCCAGTTTCATGTCGAAGTAACAAAAGATATGATCATCCAGTGGGCCGATGCTTATAAAGAAGAACTGGAATCACTTAAGGGCATTGTTTCAGATATACAAAAAATGGTTGATGATTATATCGCATTGGAAAAAGATTATATGAAACAAGCGGAACGATTCTATGTAAATTTTTTTACCGTGGCTGGTTTATTGAAAAAAAAGTTTTTCTCTTTTCCCTGACAGGAACGAATCAGAAAATAACAACAGAAAATAGTACCACTTTGGTTTTTTGAAAATTGATATACACGGCTTCGTTCAACCAAAACTAAACTGATATTTTCAATAAGCTAAATTGTTACTAAAATCGTTAGTTAATCTTTCAAAGAACTAAAGTGTTACAGTTGCAAAATAGGGGTGGGTTAACCCCACCCCTGCCATTTTTCATTGAATTTTTGCGATATGCGATAAATGTCAAAATTATTTGGAAAATACTAAACGGGCAGAAATGTAACATGCGTATAAAAAATCAAAGATTGAAACTCCTGATTCTGTTTATAGGAATTGTTTGCGCGCTGTTCTCTTCCACGTTATGCGACATCCATGCGTATACTTATGAATATGGCATGATTGCCGTAGGGCACAAAGAATTACCCGTTAAAAGAAATGGTCGCCGCATCCGATTTAACCATCCCTATGAACTTACGGAAGATGTGATCGCAAAAGTATTATCAAATATTCATTATAAAGAAAAAGGGCTGTTTAAAAGGAAAAAGACTTTGAATGTCTTTCAAGAGAATGAGGTAAAACAGCTAGTTCCTTTGATTGCACATGCGTTTTCAGTTGCTACACCAACGCAGGCCGTTACCGTTTCATCTTATTTTGAGCGTTTGCTTTTAACCGATAGGCATAATTATTGTGTATTATTCATGGAAGAACAGAATCTAAATGTTGTCTTCAGCCATGTTCATAAATTTCAAACGTATAATGACATCATGTCAGAGAAAAAAAAATATTATTATACAACATTAGAGAACCCTGTGAAAAAGAGACGCAGCGGTTTTTGGAAATTAGTTCCTTCAACAGGACAACAACTAGAGCCCGGTCACGAAAACTGGCTTGTCATAGACCTATCCAAAGAAATACCCTAACCTGAGCGAGTAAGAACCTAGTGCGACACTTATGTCGCTGTCCTGCAAACTGCAGGGGCGTGGTAGCCCTGCCCCTACACAAAAGGCGGTAACAAACTATTTTTCGCTGAGTCAAGGATGTAAAAATATTTTATTAAGCGCCTGATAACCTGACACAGCGTATCCGTAATCAAAAACCTTCGATTTACGCATTGTGCGTTCTTCCCTGATCATTTAACACGTTTTTTCCGGATTGTCTTTTATATTGACTGGAAAACTAAAATCTGTTAGCATGGCTTATGCTACAGAACAACTACATTAAATGCTCTCGCCGAATGCTTGCCTTTTCCAAAACAAGATAACTGTAACAACTTGTAAATATTTTTATGAAAAAAACAAAACAAACGTTTTGCTGTTTATTATTCGTATCGGTAAGTTTATTGACAGGATGCTCAGCAATCTCGAGAAAGGTTGCGATTGAAAAGGTACATCTCAAGACTGCCATTGAACTTCGGCGCAAGATGGATGAGTGGGCGGAACAGTTGCATTCCAATGACCCCACAATCCGAAGCTCTGCTGCTGTTTCTTTACTGGGGCTGAATCTTCTCAATGCACAGGAACCACTCGTAAGGATATTAAAAGACAGCAAAGAGCGTGAAGATGTTAAGATTTCTATTATTAAGGCATTTGGATTTACCAGGGATGATCGTGCAACAGATACCCTGATTAACTTGTTGGACAGTGATTCTGTTGCAATACAAACAGCTTCGGCTGAGACCCTGGGGGAATTAAAAACAAAAAATGCCATACAGATCATGTCTGAGGCATTGTTGGATCCTCAACGATCTCTGAATGCAAAAATCTGGCTAGCAAAGGCGTTGGGTAATACAAATGATCGAGATGCCGTGGAACCTCTGATTAAAATACTTGCGATGGATGACAGAGGTCTGAGAGAAGTTGCAAAGAAATCTTTAGAAAAGATTACAAAGTTAACCAATACTAATGATGTAGCGTGGTGGAATGAGTGGTGGCTCCTCAACAAAACAAAAACGCGGGAACAATGGCTGGAAGATATTGTATTAAAGCAGGAAGAGAACGCAAAACAACTGGAATCCAAGATCGCAAAGATGAAACTTGAAGTGGCCCAAAAGTCAATTAAATTACTAGAAATTCGGCCTGACAAAACGGATCCAAGGCCATTAATTGAGGCCATCAAGAGTGAATACCCGGAAGTAAGAATATTTGCAGCAAAAGAATTAGTAAAGATTAAAGACCCGTTGGTAATCGATGTATTGATTAATGCCATTTCAGACAAAGAGGAAGAGGTCCGTATTGTGGTAGTTCAGGCATTGGGGGAAATTGGTGACGAGAGGGCCGTAAAACCCTTGATTTATACCCTTAATGACGAGAGTATGGTCGTCAGTGAAAAGGCCGCCAAAGCATTGGGCCAACTGGGGAAAAAAGAGGCAACAGGGGCTTTAATTTCGGCATTAAACAGTAATACGAATTTATCCATCGTATGTTCTATTATTGAAGCCCTTGGTCAGATTGGCGACACAAGGGCAGTAGAACCTTTGATTGCCTTTTTAACGCACAAAGAATCAAAAGTAAGAGAGTGCACGGCGGCATCGTTAGGAAAGCTTCGTGATGCCCGCGCTGTGGAACCTCTCATTACCGTCTTGAATGACGAACAGGAGCGCGTGCGTTGGTACGCTGCCGATAGTTTGGGCAAAATCGGCGACCCCGTTTGCGTAGAGTCTCTCGTCAGATTACTCTCTGATGCCAGTGCACGGGTGAGAGAATCCGCCGTGACGGCATTAGGGCAAATCGGGAATCAGCAGGCTATAGAATCTTTGATAAAAGCGCTCCAGGATATCGATAAACGAGTATCAGAACAAGCCGCTGAATCTCTGGTCAATATCAAGAAAATGAATTTTGACGCTCTGGATGCTGTGGCAACTACCTTTTATACCAACAAGGATTATAAAAGGGCAGTGGCCCTTCTTGAACGACAAATTACAGAATATTCAACACAACCTGAACTCCAGGAAAAGATTTCACAAACGAAGATCAAGTTAGCCAAAACGCTGTCTGCAATAAAAGATTGGCCAAAGGCGCTCGGCCTTTACGAGGAAATGGTAAAGCAATATCCCAACGACGATACAATAAAATTGGAACTCATCCAGTGCCTGAAAGAAATGAAACAATACGACCATGCACTGGAGTGGTACTCTACATGGATCAAAGAAACACCTCAAAACAATCAACTGTGCTGGCAGGGTCGTTTGGATATCGCCAGAACCATGCTTGAACAGGGAAAGTTTGAAAATGTGAAGAATCTCATCGATGGCTTGCATGCAGAGGATCCCAATTTTGGTGGAGAAACATTTAAGTCTCAATTTCAAGAACTGGGAGAAAAGTGCTTGGAAGATTTAGCCAAATCTGGCAGGGTAAGTCAGATTTTAGGGGCAGAACAAAACCCCCATTCTCTAGATAGAGAGTAATTTAGTTTGAGGTACCATCACTAACATGAAAATACTTATCGTCGGTGCCGGAGCCGTAGGATTTAATCTGGCAAAGCAATTATCAAAAGAAGGGCACGACATCTCCGTTGTGGAAAAAGATCAGGAACTTGTAAAACGGATCAGCGAAAAATTGGATGTCTTTGTTGTTTCAGGGAGCGCCAGTTCTCCCATAGTCCTTGAAGAGGCAGGAATAAAAAACGCCGACATGGTATTGGCCGTTACAAACAGCGACGAAATCAATATGGTAGTATGCACGCTTGGTCACAGTTATGGTGTTAAAACGAAAATTGCCAGGATAAGAAGCCCCGAATTTACGGAAGAACAACCATTTTTCCATCGAAACGGATTCCATATAGACCACATTGTAAATCCGGAAAAAATTACCATTAATTCTATCTTGAATATTATCGGAACTCCCGGGGCAATCTATGTAGCCGATTTCACAGAAGGAGATATCCTCCTGAGAGGGTTTAATGTACCTGACGATGCCCCCATCGCTGGGAAAAAACTCTCTGAATTAAAAGAAATCGAATCTACTGATTCCTTCCTCATCGTTGCCATCCAGCGAAGTGAAGAGATGGTTATTCCGACTGGTGAAACTAAAATACTCCCGCACGACAATATTTTTGTACTCGTGGCCAAAGAGGCACTACCTTATTTTCTTCCCATGGTCAACAGACGTGCAGACGAGGTCGAAAAAGTCACTATTTATGGCGTAAATCGTGCAAGCCTTGAGCTGGCAAAAAAACTGGAAGACCAGAAAATTGGGGTTACCATCATTGAACCCGATAAGGAAAAAACACAGCAAGCTGCAACAGTCCTCAATAAAACGATCGTACTCCAGGGAGACGCACTGGATATCGACCTCCTGAAGGAATCGTCTGTTGATATCGTTGATTTCTTCGTGGCTCTATCCGAAAACGAACAGACGAATATCCTGTCTTCGTTACTTGCCAAAAGGCTTGGTGCAAAGAAGGCGATTGTGCTTACCGTAGACCCTGCGTTTGTACCTATTATCAATTCATTAGGTATGGATATTGTAATAAATCCAAGACTTATCACGGTAGGTTCCATATTGCAGCATATCCGGCGTGGCCACACGCTTTCTGTTGTAAAATTTCACCAAAGCGAGGCCGAGGCTATAGAATTAATCGCCGAGGAAGGCTCAAAGATTGTGGGTAAGCCACTCAGGGACATATCCTTTCCGCAAGGCTCTATCCTTGGTGCTATTGTGCGGGAAGGTGTCATGCAGATACCGGCAGGCAATACCGTCATTAATCCAAACGAGAGAGTCATCGTCTTTGCCCTACCCAATGCCATTGAAAAGGTTCAATCCCTTTTCATAGGCAAAAAAGAGCGGACATAACTTCGCAAATTCACAATACCCATCACCATGAACATTTCTGTCGTCCTGTATACGGTAAGTAATCTTGTGCTTATGCTGGCCGGTATCCTCCTAATTCCATTCGGAGTAGCTTTTTATTATAAAGACGATGCTGCTATGTGGGCATTTATTTTTACCATCATTGCTACAGGTACCTTAGGCGGATTAAGTAAGGCATTTTTCAGGAAAAAAAATGAAGACATTGGTATTCGGGATAGTATTGCCATTGTAACTTTTAGTTGGATTGTATGTATCTTTTTGGGGGCACTTCCTTTCTGGTTTTCTGGTGTATGTACCACGTATTGTGATGCTGTCTTTGAAACAACCAGTGGTTTTACAACCACGGGGGCATCTATTATTAAAGACGTAGAAACGCTACCTCAGAGCATTCTCTTTTGGAGGGCCTTTACCTGCTGGTTGGGTGGCATGGGAATTGTCGTTATCTTTGTTGCCTTACTACCTGCAATGGGGATGAGCGGCTATCAGCTTTTCAGCGCCGAGGTCAGCGGTCCTACCCCCGACAAGCTAAAACCGAGGATTGGTGAGACAGCAAAATTATTATGGTACATCTATCTCATAATTACCGCCTCTATGCTATTACTGCTTTTTTTTGGAGGTATGCCCCTGTTTGATGCGATATGCCATACTTTTACTTCGGTTTCCACTGCGGGTTTTTCTACGAAAAATACTGGTATCGCATACTTTAATAACCTGTACGTAGAGATCGTGGTTGGCGCCTTTATGTTTATTTGCGGATGTAACTTTGCACTTTATTATAAATGCTATCAAAAGGAATTTAGAAAAGTCTTTAAAAATTCAGAACTTCGATTCTTTGCAGTACTTATTTTTATAGCAATTGTTTTTGTAGCGCTCAGTTTGTATTTCAGCAAGCCGGAAGCCTTTCATGGTGGTGTTAAAGATGGTCGGTATTACGATTTAGGAAATTCCTTTCGCTATGCCTTTTTCCAGATAATTACGGTATGTACCGGAACAGGACATGTTTCGACTGACTTTGATTTATGGCCAAATTCTTGCCGATTTTTACTGGTTTTATTAATGTTTATTGGCGCATGTGCAGGTTCGACCGGTGGTGGTATAAAATGTGTTA
>JBKBTA010000307.1:0-1888 GCA_046291035.1 Candidatus Brocadia sp. | reverse complement strand
TCGCATCGGACACCAACTGGGCATTGCTGACGACGATCCGCGCCGTGCCGAAGGTGTGGTGTTGCATCTCTTGGTGGAAGCGATCGAAGCAGGGCACAGTGCGCTTCCTCCCGTCGCCCTCCAAGCGCAGGCTGCCGAATTGGGAGTGCCTCCCGCTCGGGCAGTGGAAGCTGTGCGTGCACTGGACGCACGTCGCTTGGTCTCCGTCGATAGGGGATTGATCTATCCACCACCGTTGCTCGAAGCAGAACGCACGCTCTCTTCACGACTGGCCCATCGGGTAGCGAGCGGAGTGGAACCCATCGATCCACGAGTGCTCGACGAGCCGAGTGTGAAAGCAGCGCTGGAACCTTTGCATGTTCAGCAACGGAAGGCGGTTCGCACCATGCTGGATTCGTCGGTGTTGGTGCTCACTGGCGGGCCCGGCACCGGCAAGACCACCACCGTCAATGCCATCGTGGCAGTGATGAAAGCAGCAGGGAAGAAAATCGCCCTTGCCGCAACCTATCTCAAGTATCCGGTTAGTTTTCCGGTAAGGATGAAATTCATTGAGTAATGATTGATAACGTTTGATAGTGATAGGAGAAAGAGGTGTATCCTGCTGATAGGCATACGTCTGATAGTGCCGGCGTAACTCTTCTTCTGATGGTATAGGTTCCATAAATACAAAATGGCATTGTGTACATTGCACCAGAGGGTGGGCAGGGTAATATTGTCTGTATTTTTTAATCCGGGTAGAACCGCATAAAAGACAATGGGTATGAACACGGAAAAAATCTGTCTTTTTCATAACCGGGAGCGGTGATAAAAGGCACCTCTGACAAAATAATTCATTTGCACAAAGTAATTTTTTAACAAAAAAAAACATATTTACAAAAGTCAAAGTTATGGAATAATCTGGTCTGCGCACTATTCAAAATTACTTATTGTCCGGAAAATTTTTCCTGAAGTTTTAAGTTACTTGTTTAGTTTCACCACGTTGTTGGGTGTAAAGATTTAGATGACCCGCCCTGCAGGGCGGGTCATCTAAAATCGGAAAAAAATACCTTGCTTTGCAAATGTTTAACCAAAAACAATTTACATATGAAGCAAGTGTATCATTCCAATGCAACGACAAATATACATATTCGTCTTGCAATTAAACAAAGTAATTTACCGATAAAGTTTCTGGCAGAAAAATACCGGGTATCTGAAAATACCATTCTCAAATGGAAACATCGGGAAAACCCCGATGACCGCAGTTCGGCTCCACATACCATTTATTATGCCCTTTCCGCTCTGGAGCAGGAAATCATCAAGTCCATCAGGAAAAGTTCCTGGCTGCCCTTGGAAGAAATCACAGAGGTAATGCAGCAGATCAATCCATCGGCATCCCGCAGTACGGTGTATAGAACACTGCTTGCAGCAGGTCTGAACAAAGTGCCGCAGCAGGAAAAAGAAAAAGCAAAAAAATTCAAAGCGTATGAGCCGGGGTATCTGCATATAGATGTAACCTACTTGCCCAAAATAGACGGAGAAAAACCATATCTGTTTGTGGCTATTGACCGTACTACCCGTGTTCTGTTTTACAAAATGTATGATGCCAAAAACGCTGAAAATGCAGAGGATTTTATCAGACATTGCATAGATTTTTTTCCTTTCAAGATCACCCATATCCTCACAGACAACGGACTTGAATTTACCAATGCATTATTGAAATCCAGGAATGGAAAGACCTGCACCAAGCCATCCAAAGTGGACGAACTTTGTAAAAAAGAAACTATTGAACACCGTCTTACAAAGCCCCACAGTCCAAAAACAAATGGCATGGTGGAACGAGCCAATGGCATTATCAAATCCAACACCATTCTCCGCTGGCAATATCAAAGCAAACAGGAAATGGAAAATC
>JBKBTA010000306.1:0-1924 GCA_046291035.1 Candidatus Brocadia sp. | reverse complement strand
ATAGTACTAAAGAAAAAGCCACTCGAAACGAGTGGCTTTCTAGTCTGCGGTAAAAATGATACAATATTTTATTTATCGTCCAGAATCTGTATGCTGACAGCCGATGGCTGAAAACTTATATCTACTTATATCTCCCTACCCTTCTGCCTTTACATCCCATCTTTCCATGATTCGCACGCTTACTGCGCCATGTTAACCTTTGCCTTCTCTTGTCTCTCATAATAATCACTCCTGTTCAAACCTTAATTTAAAAATGAAACATCTGTCAGAGTCTGATAAAATGTACGACTTACAATTTACGAATTACGATTTTATTAAATCTCAAATCATAAATCACGAAATTTCCAGGCTACTTACTTTCCTGTTTGGTAACGTCCTTCTCAGTCTCTATCTTTTTTTGAGTCGCACTTTTACTGCTTGCTTCTTCTACATCTTCCTCGACACCTTTTACACCTTTCTTAAACTCTACGATGCCTCTTCCCAGGGACTTCATTACCTCCGGGAGCCTTTTGCCGAAGATCAAAAGGGCCACAATCAGGATGATAAGCCATTCCCAACCACCTGGCATACTAAACATATTCATGCCTCCTTATAGAAAATTCTTATAATACCTAAAATTATATCATTGCACTGATGAAAATCAATGAATTTGTTTTTGGTAATTTCAAACTGGCCATGTAGTGGCAATCCATGATTGCCACTACACTAATATATAAAGTGGCCGAAGGCATAATTTATCATCATAATGTCAGGCGCGGATACCTGACTTCCTTTGCCCCAATAAATTGTCGATGTTTAGGCGCTAAGCGCCTAATGGCTGGATTGCTTTGCGGAATACATACCAACGAAACGAATGAATCGGAATGATATCTGCATGCCCGGTATTCCTGAACCTGTCGGGGCTTGCCCTGGCGGATGTATGGGAACAGGTTTAAGTCATTCACTATAATCTCTACTATTCAACGACTATTGTTAATTGTTGCTGTTTCTGTAAGGCCTTACTTCCCTCAGCGTTTTTACAAGACGTGATATATCCTCTGGCAGGTCTACCTGAAATTCCATTGTCTTATTCTGGATAGGATGAAAAAATTCGATCTTGTGGGCGTGGAGTGCCTGCCTTTCGATGATCGGGATCTCTCCGGATTCCCGTTCCTTCCCCAACAGGTCAGAAAGACAGCACGACTCATGGTTACTATACATAAAGTCCGCTACGACAGGATGCCCAATTGACCGCATGTGTACACGGATCTGATGCGTCCGGCCCGTCTTCGGCATCACTTTCACCAGGGTATAACCACGGAAACGTTCCATCACCTCGTAGATAGACACGGCCTCCTTACCGTTATCGCGTCTTACGGCCATCTTTTGTCGGTCTGTTTTGTGTCTTCCAATGGGCAAATGAATCTCATCGGAATCAAACATAATCTCACCCTCTACCACCGCGATATATTCCTTTTTCACATACCGTTTCTCAAACTGCATGGCGATATGGGAATGGACAGCGTCGCTCTTGATTACCAGCATAATCCCGCTTGTATCTCTATCCAACCGATGCACAATGCCCGCTTTTAAAGGGCCATTGACCTGGGAAAGATTCTGGCAGTGAAAGGCTAATGCATTAACAAGAGTACCGGAAGGATGTCCACCCGCAGGATGTACAACCATGTCATACGGCTTATTAATGAGCATTAAATAATCGTCTTCGTAAACAATATCTAAAGGAATATCCTCAGGGACGATCTTGCTTTCCTCAAGCACAGGCACACGAACGGAAATAAAGTCTCCCTTCTGTATATCATAGCTGCTTTTGACTGCACGTCCATTGACCAGTACAGCCCCCTCTTTTATTAACTTCTGAATAAAGGTCCTGGAATAGTCGGGAAGACGCGAGGCAAGGTATCGATCAATTCTTTTGTCTTCAAAC
>JBKBTA010000305.1:0-1971 GCA_046291035.1 Candidatus Brocadia sp. | reverse complement strand
TCATACCGCTTTTGTGGTACCCTGACACTATGAAAATATTTTAGACTTTATTTTTCAAGACATGGATGTTTTTGCTTTTTTTGTGAAATTCATCCAGGAGGGCAATGATATCTTCCTCATTGCTGCCGACCTTAATGGTCTTTAACGTTTTTTCCTTTGTTTGGTGCCTTTCTCTTTTGCTATTTCGTCTTTTAAAAAAATGAATACATGCCTCCAGCCTCTCGTTCTGATTTGTAATATTTTGAAACTCTTGAGTTATTATAACATCCATCAGCATTTTATTGAGTTGCATGTCATCCAGCATATGTAACACGTCTTCTTCTTTTACCTTATTATTTTTATAGTATAACTCAATTATTTTTTCGGCAATCTTTAAAAGATCCGTATTGCTGAATTCTTCCAGGCCTATTTCTTCCATGATTCTTGGTATAAGATCATTGCAAGATAACATCAAATACAAAAGTTCCCTTTCAGCTTGGAATGAGGCATCTAACCGTTGGTTGGTTGGTTGGTTGTTGTCCGGCGAAGAAGGGTGTTTATTGAATTTTTTCAGATGTGTTCTCAAGGTCACTTCATCGATAGACATTTCCTCGGCAATCCTCTTGATAAGTAAATTGCGTTTGATAACGTCAGGCATTTTCATCGCAGTGGAAAGGGCATCGTTAATGGCATTTGCCTTTCCATGAATGGTTGACATGTCCCATTTGGACGCAGCCATTTCGACCTTAAAGCTAAAAAAATCCCTGGCGTTATCAACGTATGCCAGAAATTTATCAGGGCCTTCTGCAACAAGGAAATCGCATGGGTCGTAATCTTTAGGCAGTTGGGCAATTTTTACGTCAAATTCTTCTTCAACAAAGATATCCAGGCTTCTATCGGAAGATTTCCAGCCTGCAATATCCGAATCCAGCAGTAACACCACCTGATTGCAATATTGTCTTAAATGCCTCAAATGTTGCTTAGAGATCGCCGTTCCCATTACGGCAACCGACCACTCGATTCCGTGCTGGTGTGCCATGATTACATCGGTATAACCTTCCATGAGTATGACTTTACGATGTTTCAGAATTGAATTTTTTGCCTGGTCGATACCGTAAAGGACATTGCTTTTATTAAAAAGAACGGTTTCGGGTGAATTCAGGTATTTTGGGAGCGAATCATCTAATGCCCTCCCTCCAAAACCGATGACCTGTTTTCTTGCGTCAAATATTTGAAACATCAATCTATTACGAAAGCGGTCATAATAGCCGTTACCCTCTTTTTTAAGTATAGCCAAACCAGCCTTTTCTAATAGATTTTCTGGAATATTTCGTTCTTTACATATTCTTATCAACGTATCCCAACTATCAGGGGCGTAACCGAGACAGAAGTTTTTAATGGATTGGCCATTTATCTGCCTTTTCTGCAAATAATCTCTTGCAGACCTCCCGTGTTCACTGTTGAGCAAAATTTTATGATAAAGTTTTGCAGCAAAATCATTTATGTTTACCAAACGGGTCTTTTCTTCAAGAAAAAGAGATCCCTTTTGATGGTTTAAATGAGAAAGGTCAATATGTGCTTTGGAGGCAACATACTTTACGGCTTCCACAAAATCCATACCTTCTTGTTTCATGATAAACTGAAATACGGTTCCACCCTCACCGCATCCAAAGCATTTAAAGAGTTTTTTTTCCTGATTTACCGTAAATGAGGGTGTTTTTTCGGAATGAAAGGGACACAAACCAATAAAATTTCTACCGCTCTGCTTGAGATGGACATATTCTGATATGATTTGAACAATATCTGTGGCATGCTGTATTTCCGTAATTTTTTCTTGTGGGATTAAATTTGCCATTAACTGGAAGGGATGAATTGTTTGAGATAATATATAACCCTAAAATTATATCACTAAATTAAATAATGTCAATAAACGGAAAATAATTACAGGGCTACGTCAAGCATAAATGCAAATAGTATCAGGTAAAAAAGAAA
>JBKBTA010000304.1:0-1973 GCA_046291035.1 Candidatus Brocadia sp. | reverse complement strand
CAATTGGAAAATGTACTCTTCGGGTTCTAATGTGTTTCGGCGTTTATTAAATCGAAGCATCTTCAATTTCCCCTAATTGAATATTTTATTTTTATGAAAACATAACAGATAAATTTTAAGGCAGGTTTAATTCATAATTGTAAATACAATATTTTTGCAAGTCAAGTGAAATGATGGAAAATTATTATAGTTATGGATTGACATTATGAGAAAAAATTGGAATACTGTTGAAACTCTTTTTAAGCAGCCTAACAAAGTAATTGATCCCATTATTTAGGATAGGAGAAAGATCATGGTTTTAAAGGAAGGTACCTATACTTTCACTGCAAGTTCTGGAAAATTATTTGTCTATACTTTTAAGGAAGGATTTCTGAGTGCGGTAGCCCATGACCTGTTGATTGAGGTGACCGATTTTAAAGTCAACCTGAACGTTCCAGCCAGTGGTGTTAATCCGGCGAGCGTTGATGCAGAAATCCAGGCAAATTCATTAAAAGTAATCTGTGCAATGAAAGACGGGCAACGTCACTATGATACATTAAAAGAAAAAGACAAAACAGATATTGAAGAAGCCACTTTTAAGGATGTGCTACATCCCAACAAGTATCCTACCATTAACTTCCGTTCCACGGGCATCCAGGAAAAGGAAGGCATTTACCATGTAAAAGGAGAACTGACCCTCCACGGCGTAACGCGTCCCATAGAGTTTGACGTTCAAACCGCCACGGGAAAAGATCTGAAAGGGAAGATTACCCTATCCCAAAAAGACTTTGGAATAAAACCCTACAAGGCCTTATTAGGAACCCTCAAGGTTAAAAACGAGGTAGAGGTTGCCTTCGACTTGCCGTTAAATTAGGCCTTCGGCGATTTTTCCGATGCAGAGAGACGGGGCTCATCGCTCTACAACTTGTGTAGGGTGCGCAGGACGCACCCGACAATGGCTTGCCTGTAAGGGTAATTCATGAATTGCCCACAAAAATTGAAATTCCTTAACATCAAGCTGTCCGTCCATACCGGTCAGCCAATAACACTTTACGTTCTGTTATTTTTTTAAAAAATTGACTTTATTTTTGGAACAGAAAGTTATACAATTTTTGTTTTCGATCAAGAGCCATAACTCAAATAAAGGGAAATAGCGGCTTGAAAAAGGAGTACGTATTTTTAACGATTGTTACCTGAGAAGCTGAAAAGAGGTAAAATGTGGAAAACAGCAGAAGAAAATTTCTAAAGATCGCATCGCACGCATTGGGTGGTACTTTAGCAGCAGGTGTAGTGGCACCGCTTGTAGGCCTGGCAATACACCCATTAATGAAAGAAACGGTATACGGGACAGAAGACTTTATCAATATAGGCAAGGTGGATGATTTTCCCGTTGGCGTACCTAAAAAGACGACCATCACATCTTCGAAAATGGATGCATGGAATATTTTTGAAGGACTGGTTATGGGGTCTGTATGGGTAATACGAAAAGAGGACAATTCGTTAAACGTGTTTTCTGTTAATTGTCCGCATCTTGGTTGTGGTATAAACTGGGGAGAGGATGTCAAACAGTTTCTGTGTCCTTGCCATGAAGGTGTTTTTGACATAAACGGCAAGAAAATATCAGGGCCTGCCCCGCGTGACCTTTACAGTTTTGAAACGAAGATAGAAAACAATAATATCCTCATAAAATTCGGGAGCTTCACATAATCAGGACAGACCAGCAAGAGAATAAAACTTAAAATGGCAAATAAATTGAGTGAATGGATAGAAGACCGAACCGGATTGAGCAAACTACTAAAAGTAGCACTGGATGAGCCTGTCCATGGTGGGGCTAAATGGTCATACATTTTTGGAAGCGGACTGGTATTCCTTTTCATCCTCCAGGCGGTTACCGGAATTATTATGACCAGTTTTTACTCGCCCTCTTCTACATCAGCATGGGGAAGTGTTTATTACATTCAATACAAGACATCCTTTGGTTGGTTTGTACGCGG
>JBKBTA010000303.1:0-2007 GCA_046291035.1 Candidatus Brocadia sp. | reverse complement strand
ACGGTTCTGAAAAAGCCAGTTTATTTTCTTTCTTTTTTACCTGATACTATTTGCATTTATGCTTGACTTAGCCCTGAATAAACATCAATAGGCTTGACTAGCCTAAGAATATTTTGTATTATGTTTTAAATAAATTTTGGACGCTGATAAGCGCAGATTAACAAAATTTAGAAATTACTAAAAATATACTGTGTTTATCTGTGAAAATCTGTGTCCTGAATAAATTATCAAAATTCTTTTTTTCACATCAAATATAAACATCGTATAAATGGCGCTTAAGCTAGATAATGCGCCATCTCAAACACTGGGGAATAGTGTAACGGTAGCACAAATGACTCTGGATCATTTAGTCTAGGTTCGAATCCTAGTTCCCCAGCCATTTAAATCAAGGGTTTCAGGCATTTGACACGTTTTTATTCACCCCAATTGTAGTCACCTTTCTCCCAAGCCTTAATTCCTTTACTCAAAGCTCTGAACAACGATGCGCATGACGTTGTGTCATGCTAATATCCCTACTCTGGCGTCGAGATGTTGCCCTTGGACTTAAACTCAAAGAGCTTGTTACTATTCCTAAGCTTGCACTTCAAGGATAATTATTTTTTATAAATAGTATTATAAAATAGTAGTTGTATGAAGCTTGTGTTATTTCTGGCCCTGCTGAATGGTCATTAACATCTGGATGATAGTGTCTATCCTCTGGTTAATAGCCCCTATCTCGGTTCTCAATTGGCCGATTTCACTCTTAACCTCACTTCTTAACTGACCAATTTCGTTTTTAACCTCGTTTCTTAATTGTCCAATATCTGTGTCCATTTTTTGCACCAGATACCGAAAATCGTCTTCCTGTCGTTTCTTGATTTCTTTTATCTCTGAAACAATCTCTGTCGTTCTTTCATCTACCACCTGGTAAACCAGTTCAAGTGTTACCTTTTTTAGGGTATGTTTTATGATTCCCTTCATGCCCGCTTTCCCTTTAAAAAGAAAAAAGCAACAGCCAGAGGCCAGGTCTCACAGCCGTTGCCTTCGCTTTGCCCCCGAAGGCCATCCCAGGAGCAAAATTATTCAAGCGTCCTGACCACGCCCCAAATTGTAAAATTACCCCTTTCAAAAGACATCTTAACGGTTCTGGTTTGCCATGTCAAACCTAAATAGCTTACTTTTCCCATGTTTGATTTTACAGCATGTAAACTGAAAACGTAGTCAACTCCATCAGAATGGACAGGGATCCACAGGAATAGTCTGGAGAAACATAATTAAATTCCTCGAGGTTTCGCCAGTATCTCAAGCACTTTTAGATCGAGGAATCTCTTTGATGTTGCGGACCTTATTATGCATACCGTGTCAGCCCCTCTGGCAGTTCCTCCTACGGCAACGACTTCTTCAAACTCCGGAATGAGTCCACCGTCGCAGGCCTCCATAACTATCTCGCAACAGACCTTGAGTCCTTCTCCAAGACGTCGTAAGGACTGGGCAACTACCATGGTTGGGTAGAGGCCGTTGAATTTCTGTGCAAATGCGGTTTCGATGGAGTGAGTAAGGATTGTGCCGGTATAAATTTTTCCACCGAGTGATAATATCTCTTCCTTATTTTCAGGCAGCAATTCACAATGATTGGGTTCTTTGTAACCAACTGAGTGGGTGACAATTACAAGATTAACGTCTTTGTCCCGGAGCTTCCTTGCCATAGCAACTCCCGTGTCTCCCACCGTTGTTGCAGCAACTATATGTTTATATCCCTGGTTAACTAATGTTGCGGTTATTTCTATACACCGTCCGGTGTTTTCCTTTCCGGGCTTATCAAAGTAATGAACCTCTCGTATCATAATTTTCGTGTATCATCCATGAAAGCAATAAATCAAACTCATCTTTAAAATTATTAGAAAACTTTAAGGAGTAACCACTATTACAAACAGGGCTTATTTATAGTAGGTAAAAAATAGGATGTCAATGTTTTTTCTTATCTTAAAGTTGAATTATAGGAAATTTAGAAACATGACATTACCTAGC
>JBKBTA010000302.1:0-2029 GCA_046291035.1 Candidatus Brocadia sp. | reverse complement strand
AATGAATATTGCCGGAAATGCTGACTAATATTGCGCAGGTAATAAACTGTAGGTATCGCTATTATAGCAAATCATATTTGAATCGGTTGATAATTAATCAGCCTGAAAAGCAACAGGACATGTTAAGGCTATCTTTATTAATTGATGCAAGGATATTTTTCTGCTGCCATATTACAGTCTTTCTTCATTAATTTCTTGCGAACCGTAATAAAGGCAGATTGCGCGATCGGCTTAGAAGTTGGACAGGTTTACGACATGCTTATCCAGAAGCTTGCCAATTTCCGGGACGGCGATTTCTACATGTTCCTTACCTTTAGGACGTAACTTGTTGTAAGCCTTGACTGCTGTCTTATTCCTGCTCAAGCTGGCCCTCCGGTCGGTTATTTGCAACAAGCTTTCGGCCACATTACTGGCCCTGGCACTGAGATACTGTTCCAGCGAACCGTTGGAACCTTCTTCCTGGTAATGTTGATAGTAAACCTGAAGTTGCTCGGTGAAGGCATTGAGCAGTGAATCGGCCGATTTTTCTATCATGCTCGGCTTCAAGGCCTTGACCAGTCCATATGCGGTCTTTACCGCCATGCCTGACAGACCTTTTTTCGTTTTGATTTGTTGGTCGATGAGGGTAACGCAGTCGGCAATCACCTGTGGACGCAGGTCAGGATTTTTCGCTAACATTCTTAGGTCTTTCACGATTTACTCCTTGATGACTCTTTCCTGTTAGTGTCATGATAAAAACAATAGAAAATTTTTTACTGAAATTTTTAAAATCCTATAATAACCAATCAAAAAATGCAATCTTTTTTCCTTTTAAAAACACAGAAAAAAGCCGTTGAGATTTTTGGAAATGCTGAATAATTTTGGAAGAGTAACGAAATATGTTCTCCTGTCCATGAGGCCTGAACAGTGGATAAAAAACCTGTTTGTATTTACCGCTTTATTGTTTTCAAAAAATTTATTCAATTCTTCGAAATGCATCGAAGCCCTTATCGGATTTGTAATTTTTTGCATGATCACGGGTGGTATATATCTGGTTAACGACCTCGTTGATCTGGAAAAAGATAAATTACACCCTGTTAAATCTCAAAGACCCCTTGCATCGGGAAAGCTAAAAACGAATACCGCGGTTGTGATAATTTTCCTTATCTGTTGTGTCGGACTCTTTCTTGCATTTTACATGGACTTTTTTTTTGGGATTATTGTCCTTGCCTATTTTTTACTCAATATAGGATACAGTCTCTTTTTAAAAAGTATCGTGATTATTGATGTTATTTCTATTGCTGCAGGATTTGTGCTAAGGGTTTTGGGCGGTGCAGTCATTATTTCTGTGACCGCATCGCAGTGGCTGATCCTCTGTACGATCCTTTTGGCACTATTTCTCGGTTTTAGTAAGAGGAGACATGAACTCGTTCTGTTGGAAGATTGTGCTTCAAATCATAGAAAGGTACTTGAACACTACAGTCCCTATTTCCTGGATCAGATGATAGCTGTTGTTAGTGCCTCCACAGTAATTTGCTATGCCTTATATACTATGTCAAAAGATACGGTTGAGAAACTTGGTACATCGAAGCTTATCTACACGATTCCATTTGTACTCTATGGTATTTTTAGATATCTTTATTTGGTACATCAAAAAGAAAAAGGGGGCAGTCCAGCGGAAGTTATGTTTACCGACAAACCCCTTATTATTAACGTAATCTTATGGGCAATCTCCGTCATCGCATTTATTTACTTTGTGCACTAACTTTCGTTATTTGTTGCTCTGGGCGTAAAGATACTATGGTGATTGGAAACAGTAGGCAGTACGCACCCGACTACTGCCTACTTACATGTTAAACCTTGCGGATATTTTATATTTTGTGTCCTTGTGTCCTCGTGGCTGAGTAATTACACTGAAATATATTATGGAATTAGAAAGGGCTCTCTTGTTCAATCCCCCCGTAGGTCTTTACCAGCGGGGAGAGGATCGTTGTCAGGCTGAGGTTGATGGGGGAAGCGCTACGTCACTGCGTCCACCCAATGACCTAGG
>JBKBTA010000301.1:0-2033 GCA_046291035.1 Candidatus Brocadia sp. | reverse complement strand
AGGGGTTTCAGTTGAGATACGTTCGGCAAGTTCCATTTCCTCTGCGCTAAATTCCTTCCATCCATAAACGGGTGCTATGGCATACTTGAAAACGTCAATACCTCCTGCAACGGTGAGAAAGAACATGATAATGAAAAAGCCCACGCGTGAAAGAATTTTGTAACGTGTATTTTCATATAAATGGGCCATTGCAAGGGCTGCAATAGGGGTAGTTCCCAAAAACCAGTAAATGAATATTTTTATATTGTCCCAATTCCAGGGGGCGAAGAGTACCAGATTCGGTACCAGGAAAAGTATCAAAAATGGCAAAGAATATAACCCAGGATATGCAGGGACGCGGTGATCCGTACCCTTATGAAAAAAGAGAGTTATTGTGAATCCAGCTATCATCAAAGGCCAAAAAAGTCCGGTATTCTTTAACCAGAACCAGAAGAAATTTTCCTTACCCGCCATCCAGCCGAAATTGGGTTTAAAAAAACTTCCTCCACCCACGTGTCCGGAAAGATAAAGCACTTGCGGTAGTGACAGGATAAAGGCAGGCATAAAGAACAGAAACCACTTCCGCCAGTCCCAGAATATGAGACCCAACGGTATGGAGACCATCAGCATGGCCAAAAAGCTATGTGAGTGAAAGAAAGGCAATGCACCGGCAAGGAAGCCCGCAAAGAGGAATTCCCTCCACTTCTTATGTTCGATGCCCGTGTAAAGAAGAGTAAAGATTAACATGGTAATGGGAAAACCGAAGAGAAATGGTCGTTGTGGTATGTTAAGACATGTTAATGGTGTAATCCAATGGTAACTCAGGGAAGGTATTTTCGTGTAATCACGAGGTAGGTGCATAAGAAATGACCAGAAACTGTGAGATGTATCTACAATGTCCTGGAAGAAATAATAAAAACCGAATCCACCTGCAAAAAAGAAAATAAACAAAGAAATAATTGCAGCCAACCTGTTTTTCGTCAAACGATAGGTAAAATAGTAAAGGATACCATAAAAGACAACGGTCAATAATAGACCAGGAATGAACAATATGTCTCTAAAATCCAAACCTAGCTTAAGGAAAATGGCAGATAGAAAATCGGCCAGGAATGGATAAACCAGTTTCTCCCCGGCAAAAGCCGGGTCTTGTGGCGGAATATTATTCCCCCAAACGAAAGATGTGATGTAGGCCAGATGGAGCGGTAAGTCTCCATAATTGTTTGGAAGGCCAATATACATACTCTCCTTTTTCCAGATGATCGTTCTACAGAATAGACGCCAAAATATCGTAGTAAAAAAAGAAAATACTGCAATATGCACATAATATGATATTTTATTGAGAAGAAAATCGTCTTTTATATCTTGTATTTCACTGACGATCTTTTCTTTAAAAGAGGTCCATTTGATTATTAAAATTACGGAACAAAGCACGATAAGCAAGATAGACGAAATATAGAGGCTTTTAAATTGAAGTCCGCACAGTAGTGAAAATAGATAAACAATCCATGTGTGTAATCCCAACCCAATAACCGCCCCATAAGCAGCCCTTTCAAAGATTGAATATCTTGCTGACAGAAAATAGGTAAGTAAAAATCCTGTTATGATTGAAATAATAATAAAGAGAATGACAAAAGTCATGGAGTAGTTTTATTTATTACATTTGTTCTTTTCTCGTTTTAAATCAATTCTTTCGACAAAGCTATACAAATCGTTTGATTTTTTATAAACGATTCTTAATATATTATATTAACATTGTTTTGAATAACAATAGTGAATTTAAATCACCTTTACTATTTAGAGGTATATCGTAATCTATAACTCGCAATTCTCAAAATCAAAAGGCCTCTTAATAACCCTTCTCATTCTCTTGTTAATAGGAGGCATATATACAGGCATCAAATTATTGTTGCCTAGCCATGGATTGACCGGATACTACTTATCCCCTCTCGAAGAGGAAAATGTAACACTCAGTCCAATAACCCTATCCCACTCTGAAACGCGTTTCGGTCTTAGAAAAAAGGTATATGAAGGGTATCCGAAGGGAAGGCTTATCA
>JBKBTA010000300.1:0-2050 GCA_046291035.1 Candidatus Brocadia sp. | reverse complement strand
TCAAGTTTAACTTGAAACAATACATAAATCTTGCAATAAAGGGAAAGAAATTATTCCTTGCTTTTTGAGTACGAACTTGTTTTTTTGGGTACAGCAACGGCAAATCGGGCTTCTAATAAATTCTCGACCGTTTGCAAGACAAACGATGATTCTAAAGGTTTTACAAAAAAAACATTTGCACCTGCCTTTGTGAAAGAAGATTCGATACGTTTTGATTTTTGGTTACTGATTATAATTATAGGAATGTTTGGAATTATTTTTCTTATTTCGTATAGTATTTCTAAACCAGAAATCTCCTGAACCATTGTGCTTACGATTGCAATATCCATTTTTCTTTCCTGGAGTATGGCCAAAGCCACTTGTTTATTAAGGGCGACTTCTGTTTCGTAACCATGCTGTTCAAACAAATCCCTTAACGTATCAACTGTTTGACGTTCATCTTCTACGATCAATATCCTTACAGGAGGCATATTCCCCCTTTCATTTTCTTTAGCGGATTTGCCATAAAGAATTCCAAAATTATCTCATGGCTCTCTGGATTTCCCTTTCAATGGTGCGTTTTTTGATATCCTCACGCTTATCAATAGTCGTCTTTCCCCTCACAAGGGCAAGTTCCACCTTTACAAGACCTTCTTTGAAATATAAAGACAGAGGAACCATTGTATACCCCTTTTGTTTGACCTTCCCGATTATCTTGTTGATTTCTCTTTTATGTAAAAGAAGCTTTCTTGCCCTTTTGGGTTCATGATTTTGTCTATTTCCTTGCTTGTATTGCCCAATATGCATTTCGTAGATAAAAACTTCCCCGTTATCGATGTGGGCAAAACTTTCATTGATGCTTACATCCTTATTTCGAATCGATTTAACTTCTGTTCCCGTAAGCATGATGCCGGCCTCAAACTTTTCCAGGATTTCATATTGGAAATACGCTTTCCTATTCTTGGCAATAATTTCCATCTGTAATAACAACCCATGAATAATTGTCAAATAACCAAAAATGATTAAAATCGTAACAGATTGTCCACAGTAATGCAAGACCAATTTATTAAATTTCCATTGACTTGTCTGTTTTTATTCTTTACAATTGGTTGACTTAATTTTTTACCAGCCGAAGTGGCGGAATTGGCAGACGCGCTAGATTCAGGGTCTAGTCCCGGCAACGGGGTCAGGGTTCGACTCCCTGCTTCGGCATTTATATAACCTACCACATATACAACACTTACAGGCGGTCGTTAAATACAAATACCATACCTTATTAAATGTAGAGGGTCAACGGGATTATCCTTGGAAAAAGACAGATAACGGCTGATACTGCGCTTAGATTGACCCGTTCTTTTGGGAATTCCCCGGAATTTCGGCCTGGATTACAGGCACAGTATGAACTGGACGTTACCTTTGACGAACCAGGCGAACGTCTCGAACACGAAGTGAAAGAGGATACAAAGGTAGGAGCCGTCTCCTGACGGCGATTGACAATTCACAACGGGTTGCAAGCGCCACAAGTCGCCAACAGGAGTTGGCTCCTACCTGCATAACATTGAAATTCCTTAACGTTTAAATAATCTTGTGCAAGTTCAGCACGGACAAACAGAATTTGTCCGTGCCACCCCTTTGCATTAATATCCTCCGGTTGGCTCAGGTCTCGCCGTGAGCGCAGCCGAACGCCTTGCAGCCCAAACCCCCAAGAAATCTCACAACTCCTTCCCGATTTATTCCTCCCTGATCATCGTTACGTCCTCCATCTCTTTTTCCTCACCTTCAGCCAAACTGAACGACTGTGTCTGCGTCTGATAACCCTCTAATTCATAGGTAATGACGTAATCGCCCTCTGAAAGCTCCTTAAATTCATAGTACCCATCCTCATCCGTCTTCGTACTAGCCCAGCATCCACCATCCTGATCCCCGACCCCTGATCCCTGACCCCCGGCTCCTCGGACCGTTACCTTTACCCCAGCAAGTGATTCTTCGTCCTCGTCCACTACCCATCCATAGACGTAACCCGTACCACCCTTGCATTTTTCTTTGCACTTGCCCGCCGAGCCGGCGTTGT
>JBKBTA010000299.1:0-2058 GCA_046291035.1 Candidatus Brocadia sp. | reverse complement strand
TCCTAGCGCAGCTACGCCGCAACCAAAAAGATGAAGCAGGCAGAACACAGTTGGCAGTAGGCAAAAAGTGATACATTCCATTACAAACTGCCAACTACCTACTGCTTACTGCCTACTTAAGCGGATAAATGGGCTAGTTACTAAAAAACTTACAAAAAAGAAGTTTTTACAGGATAATACTATAGTAGCCGGAAACCTTCAATCATTCCAAATCATTTTTGACACCTTTCATTGTTCTTTTTTTTGAGTCCAGCCCCGCATAAGTTTCTCCACCACATCAGCCACGGTGCCGATCGTGAAAGGGCGCTGTATTTTTACTGTCCATTGAAAGTCACTGATCAACTTTTGATTCAACTCCATTATACCACCAAGAAGGATAATTGGAACACCAATACGTACCAGGGCTTCTAATTCATGCCGCTCTATGATCAGATCGCAAAGTTCAAGTACGATCAAGTGCGGTTTTTTAATAAGCGGATACCGGAATGCTGCAAGGGCATGGGCAAGGTTTATATAGCCAACTGCCTCAAAGCCGCGTTCGATGAGTTCGGCGCGTAAATTCGCACGAGGCCAGTGCTGGCTATCAATGATCCATATTACCGGTTTCATTGTTTCAACCAGGAATATCTCAACATTCCAAATAAATTGATGTTTGTTATTTTTGTAAGTTATTTGTTATTTAGAGAAGTCGGACATTCATCCACGCCAGAAATTTGATCTTTTACGACACATGTCTGAAAAAGCTATCAGGACGAGGCTTGCGATATTGAGAGTTGCCAGGATCAGGCACGCCCCGAATACCCCAAGAAGGGGCAAGAGGATTACGCCTGTCAATAGCGCACCAGAGAAGGCGCCGATGTGGTCGGCACCGTCAGTAGCACCGGCGGATATGGCGATGTCCCTATTCTGCTGGATAAATATCTTATTGACCAGTGGAAACTCTACGCCTGTCAGTATCCCTGCGATGCCAATAAAAAAGATTAATCCAACCTCAACTGCGGCAGAATAATAAGATAATTCATGAACTAAAAACGGCAGGATAAGGGCATAGAATGCAATAATCCCTTCAAAGATCATCAAGACATTTACCCACTGGTAGGAGCCAACTCCTGTTGGCGATTGTGTCGGTTCGCAAGGCACGGGCAAACCAGTTTGTCCGTGACACTCTTTTGCATTGAAATTCGCCGTCAGTAGAAGTAGCCTACCATCGACTTTCTTGATAATTCGGTTTGCAAAATATCCTCCGAGCGCAAGCCCAACCATAAAGATGGCAACAATGACCCCCATCCTCTCATAGATATACCCATAAATGTTTTGAAAGGCATAAAGCAGCACAATCTCCAGCGCGATACCGGTAAACCCAGTTGTGGCTAAAGCAATAAGGCAGTGAGTTTTGAGGTCGGAAGGGGGACATCGATTTTTCACCTGGCACTGGCTAATTACACCGTGTCTTTCGTATTCCCTTCTTAGTTTAAATTGCCTTAAACTCACATAAATTATCCTCCCCGCCAGTGCAATCATAATTGGGATGAGAAACGATTTCAAACCCGCGCCCTTTAGACCATAAAACAACCCATGCAGGCGCCCTCCGGTCAGAGAATCCCACAATACAAGGTTTAGAAAATAGGTGACAGGTCTTGCATCCGTGTTGACAAGCAGATCCTTTCTCTGACTCAATTGCCTTTCTATGAATTCAACCTGCTCTGGCTGAAGGAGGGTATAAAAGAGAAATTCAGTAAAATATTCTGATTTTATCTGAAATTTTCTATACCGCTCCATGAGTGTTGCTATGTCAGGGGTAATGACCCCTTCCTTATTGCATGCAAAATAGAAATTGGTTTGGCCAGGTGTTACGAGGACATTTTGAAAGGCCTCGTGCAGGGTACGATAGAGAGAACCCGTATAACTTCCCACTTCTTCACCAATATAAGTAACTGCCGAGCTAACAGAAGCGGCTAACACGCCTTCAGATTTTAAAATGGCCTGGGCTTCTTGAAAAAATTCAAGGGTATAAAAACGGTTGAGGAGGGCCGTTGAGGGATCAGGGGTATTTACCAG
>JBKBTA010000298.1:0-2060 GCA_046291035.1 Candidatus Brocadia sp. | reverse complement strand
TAGGTAAATCCTAAAACGTAATGTGCTTCTGTGAAATCGGGTTTTAATTCTACCGCCTTTTCCCATGCAAAAATAGCTGCATCCTGCATGTTGTTTCGTGCATATATTGCGCCGAGATTATAGAGGGTTTCATGGTCATTCGGGTAGAGTTCTAATACGGTTTTGTATTCTTCAATAGCTTCTTTATACAATCCCTTTTTGTGGTAAGCTACGGCAAGGTTATAATGTGCCTCTCTATTATAGGGTTCCAGCCGTAATGCCTTCTTATATTCACCGATGGCTTCATCGATCTTGCCTTGACTGTCTAGAGAAACCCCCCGTCGGTTGTAGTAATCCGGGTCCTGTATGCCACAACCTCCTGCTATGAACGTACCGGGAAGAAGCAATAATGGTATATATCGAATAAGAGAAGGCATGAAGTTTTTCTCCCTTGTCATTTCGTTTCTGTCTAGAATGTATGGCAAAAGTAAATGGTGTAACTCATGAACTTCAGTCCTGACTCAAACCTTCAGGCTTGAGTTACAGTATTTGCATTGTAATATGAAGCTTTCTATACTTCAATTGAATTCTCAGGAGGTAAGGGGTGGAATGATGTTGATTTTTTTTTACATAAGGTTATAATTTATTCTTTTAATTTATTGAATTTTCGTTCGACCGAAGTTGTTTCCTGTCCAGGGATACTTGCAATAATCCAATGCGCCCGTAGCTCAGCAGGATAGAGCAACGGTTTCCTAAACCGTAGGTCAGACGTTCAAATCGTCTCGGGCGCATTAATTTTATTACCGATGATTGATTTGCACACGCATACGTTATTTTCTGATGGCGTGCTTTTACCGGCCGAATTGATCCGCCGTTGCGAGGCCAAGGGGTTTCGCGGGTTGGTTATAACGGACCACGTCGACTATTCAAATATTGACATGGTAATACCGAACGTTTTAAAAGCATGCAAGGAAATAACAACTGTTGCAAAAATCAAGGTGTACGGGGGTGTTGAACTGACCCATCTTCGCCCGGAGCATATAAAATCCATGGTAAAACGGGCAAAGACATTAGGTGCATTTCTTGTGCTGGTGCATGGCGAGACGATTACCGAGCCTGTGCTTCCAGGGACGAATCGGGCAGCCATAGAAGCCGGCGCCGACATCCTGGTGCATCCCGGTCTTATTACAGAGGACGATGCAAGACTCGCCAAAAGTAACGGGGTCAGATTGGAAATTTCCGGCAGGAAAGGGCATGCTTATGCAAATGGACACGTTGTTAAAATGGCAAAGAAGGTTGGGGCAAAACTTGTTTTCGGTTCCGATTCTCATACGCCCGATGATTTGTTAGACCGGAACCGCGCCGAATGCATTGCTCGCGGGGCAGGTTTGGAAGAAAAAGATATTCAGGAAATCTTTAAAGAAGCGGAATCTTTAATTGGTTTATAACTCGTAGAAAGAAGAAAAAATGAAAGAAGCTACCTTAAATGTATTAAAAACACTGAATAAATATAAGGTTTATATTGGAATAGGTGTTGGTATTGCAATTGCCGCTGGCGGCGGAACTGCTTTTTTCATCACAGAAAAGGCCAGAAAGACAGAAGAAGTATGGCAAAGTCTGTGGAAAATCAATAATGACCTGGCAATGGCGTTACAACAGGGAAAAGGCGAAAAAGATAGAACTGCGGCATTGAGCACAGCTGCCGACGCTTATAAATATATAAAAGATACTACGTCTTCCTCCAGCGCTATGCCCTGGGTAGTATTTGAATTGGGAAATGTGTATTATAGTTTAAAGAATTATGATGATGCCATTCGCATGTATAATGATTTCCTGGATAAGTATAGTAGCCATCCCCTTGTACCCATTGTAAAGCAATCTTTGGGGTATGCCTATGAGGAAAAAGGGCTTTTCCATGAGGCGATAAAACAATTTGAGGACATTGCAGTTGCCAGCAATAATTTTCTCGTTGCACAGGGAAGTTGGGACGCGGGTCGTTGTTACGAAAAGTTAGGCCAGACCAGCGATGCAATCCGCTCATATACCAGAACGATAGAACTCTCTCCAAACAGTAACTGGGC
>JBKBTA010000002.1:0-45726 GCA_046291035.1 Candidatus Brocadia sp. | reverse complement strand
GCCCGTTTCATATTTTCTTTTCCGAGCCCGTAAAATTTTAGAGAGGGATTCTTTTTCATCAGGCTATGCATGAGGTTTGCACCATGGATATCCCCCGATGATTCGCCTGCGCTGATAAATATTTTGGAAATGTCAGACATGGATGGGCTTCAATAGATAACTAATAAGATTTATGATAAAAAGCATGGGTATGAGTAACCAGACAAGAACGAAGACAAAAGAGGTATCTGTGCAGAATACCGCAAAGTACGTATCAACAGCAAAGACGATAAGGCAGATGACGGGGAAAGCAACAAAGACCGTTACTATTATAGAAAAGAGGACGGTCTGATGATTATAGAATAAGAAAGATGAAAGAAGGGTATTACACGCATAAAACAGAATAAGCGTACATATAAATGGCCCCTTTTTGCCAAAAAAATAGGTTGCTGCAGATGCTATGAGGGTTACAAATGCAGTAATTAACAATACATAAGGTGGCACATTGCCTCCAAACATTATTCAAAATGTGCATACCTATTTGTGGAAAAAGTCTTGTTTCACGCTGAAGGATATGCTAATGTGCGGTCGCAGATAAACAAACCAGAATACGATGCCCACAAGAATAACGCCACCGACGATATTCCCCAGGGTGACTGGCAGGAGGTTGTTTACAAAAAACCCATTCCAGGTGAGTTGTGAGAGGTCTAGTGTTTTTCCTGCCATTTTTTCAGCGGCAGCAACGACGGCCTGATTTTTCCGGAGTACTATCCCCATAGGGATAAAATACATGTTAGCCACACAGTGTTCAAATCCGCTGGCAACGAATCCGCCTATGGGGAATACAATCGAAAGAGCCTTGTCTGCCACGCTCCTTCCGCTAAAACATAACCAGACGGCAAGGCATACCAATGCATTACAGAGGACGCCCCTCGCCAAAGCCGTCTTAAAAGAGAGATTGACCTTTGTATGGGCAATAAGCAGCGCCTTTGCGCCGACCATATGGTGAAAAAATTCCCATTGGTGCGTCTTATACATCCAGCAGACCATTGTGAGGCTGCCTACAAAATTGCCCATAAAGGAAATGGTCCAGTTATTAAACATTTCCCGTGTTGTGATCCTTTTACTGACATAACCCATGATAATGAGGCAGTTGCCGGTAAAGAGTTCCGCGCCGCCAATGACGACCAACATGAGTCCAAGCGAAAATACGGCGCCTCCAATAAGGGATGTGAGCCCGAAGTGCAGCGTAGAGTCGCATGTTACCAGGGTGACAAATTGTGCGCCGATACCAATGTAGACCCCGGCTAAAACACCAAGGATAAATGTCTGCGCAAAGCTCAGTCTTGCCTTCACGGTAGCAACCCTATCGATCCGGGAGGCTATTTGCGGGGGTGAATAGGCATCTATATCTATTATCTGAATAGTTTTTGGAACGTTGTTTTCTGCCATCTCTTTGGTCTCCAGTATTATTGCTTTGATGGACGTAAATAGATAAACCAATATGCACCTGCAATGAGTATGATACCGCCGAACAGGTTTCCAAGAACAACAGGGATTAAATTATCAACCAAAAAACCTTTAAAGAATGTAAGGTTTGAAAGATCCAATTTTCCCCCCTGCACCTTTTCGGCCGCGGCCAGTACGGCGCTGTTACCCTTTAAAACAAGCCCCATCGGGATGAGCCACATATTGACGACACAGTGCTCAAATCCACTGGCTATAAGACAGGATATAGGCCAGAGCAGTGCCAATATTTTATCCATATTACTTCTGCCGCTGTAACACAACCATATACCCAGACATACCAGTGCATTGCAGAGCACCCCCCTCGAAAAGGCGGCGCCAAATGGGATATTTACTTTGTCATTGGCTGCAAGGACAATCTTGGCGCCGAGGAGATAATTGTTGATCGTCCATTGATTGGAGTTATATATCCATAAGACGAGGGTTAGTGCGCCGATAAAATTGCCGATAAATGCGATAATCAAATTCCTGGCAAGGTCCTTCCCGGTAATTTTTCTGGCCATAAAGGACATCGCAATAAGACAATTTCCGGTAAAGAGCTCTGCGCCGGCGATTACAATTAAAATCAGGGCCAGGGTAAAGGCCACGCCACCTACTAGTTGATTTAAACCATAATTGGAGGTTGCGGTATGTGTTACAAGCATGGAGAGCTGCATCCCCAACGCAATAAATACACCTGCAAGGATACTCAGGGCAAATGTTGTTAGCGTACTCAACTGCGACTTTGCAACGCCTACCTGCCCTACCCTGTCGGCCATCTTTGCAGGTGCATAGGCGTCGATCTCAATAACCGGTATGGCATATTCCTGAGTGTTTATACCACTATTCTGCGCATCAGACATACACTACCTCCTTTCGTCTCAATGTTTAGGAATTTCAAAGCTGTGGAGCGACGAGGCTCGTTGCTATATATTATTAAGAAAGTCACCGAAGGCTTGGTTTAATATATATAATTAATTTATTTATACTGAACATTCAGAATACACTTATTCCATAAATAGAACTGCACATAAAAAACAAAGATTTAAAATTACCTGATTTGGAAAAACCTGCGCAGAGTAGACAAGTACTGGATTATTGTGAGACTGTTCTTGAAAACCTTGTTTACGACGGTCAACCTCAATAGCTATGGGCAAAGATTAAAAATAAGTTTGATAACAGATGCGATTGTTAAAGACAACAATAAATCCTGGGATTACATCCCAGGATTTATTGCGGGAATTTAACCTTTAGCAACGGTGGTCATCTGTGGTTGAATGATCTTTTCCTCCTTTTTTATTGCAGCCTCTTTAGTTGTTGCTGCCTTTACCATGGAAATTATCATATTGACAAATATAAAGCTCCATGCGATGTACGCCGCGTAAATGAAGTAATTTGAGATATTGGCTATAAAAGGAATTTGTACGGCCTGAGCAAGCCTTATGGTGCAGGCTGTATACATGCCTAAAGGGAAGACCATCCCCCAGTAAAGTGGGGAGTATTTAAATGGTGTTTTATTATAGACATACTTCCATATTCCAATGATTATCAGAAATGGTATCCACCAGGTGCCAAACGACCAGAAAAACAGGGTAAATCCCTTCGTGAATCCCAGGAAGTCAGTGTAAGGTCCTTCTATTTTAGGGATATTTATACATAAGATGGATCCTGCCAGGGTTGTGATGGCGAGCGCCCCCATATTGATCCAGTAAGGAGGCACAAGTGCATCCGGGGATACCTTGAAAAACACAAGCCGGTAGATAATGAGCGTAATCAGGATCATATAAAGGAAGGAACCAATCATCCACCACACGAAGGAAGAAAACATTACAAAACTGCCCGCATCTCCAAATTTCGGCGCAAGTAAGGCGCCGAGGACGGCCACAGATTGCGTTCCTACGGTAGCGATCAGCCAGCCGCCATGCATAACAACTTCAATCCTCTGATCGCACTTAATAAAGAGTAGGCTGAAAGTGGATAATGAAACGACCGTCCAGAGAAAGATGCCAAAATACCAGAATATCTTAGCGACCTCGGGTAGATTTACTACCGTAACGAATTGAGCTCCCAGCACGTTAGTGCCCGCCACGGTAGTAAAGAAAACAAGGCTCAATTTCGGGTTTGAAAGATCGTTGTATAGATTACTCCAGAACATGCGCACCCGGAGTAACTGGAGTGACAGAACGGTGGCATATGCAAAGAGATTTATATAAAAGAGGGCATATGCAATACCTCGAAAACCCAAAAGACTGGATGCGATTGAGATTATCCCCGTGGACATCACCATTGCAAAATAGGCTGGATGAAAAGTTTTTATTGTATTCCGAATAACACTCATTTGCTCAATACCCTTTTCTAAAATGTTGACAGATGTATGTAACTCATTTAAATTAGACCTTCGGCAGCTTTCTCGGGATGCAAGGGTAGGAGCCGTCTCCTGACGGCGGCCAACAAGGTCAAAACGGCATGCATGCGCCAGGTCGCCAACGGGAGTTGGCTCCTACCAGCATAAGCTTTAATTTCGTTGTATAATAGGCCTTTGGCAACTTTCATAGTGTAGTGGCAATTCATGAATTGCCACTACACGGATGGTTGAAATTCCTCATTGTCATAGATTATAAGCAATAACAAATAATATTCCAAATTAAATAATTTCTGTATATATTTTTTTTGATGTAAATATTTGTGAATGCAAATCTTATTAAATGCAATAATTTTTGCCCCTCATTGTTGTCAGTTCCAGAAAAAATTATATTTCAAGGCTGTTATGGGTATTTCAACTTTGTAGGCAGAGATCTCGTTGTATTTCTGTGGCCTGGGAATAAAAATACATTGCTTTTTGATTAAGTTCTGCTTTATTATTAACGAGTTTAAATAATTATAGCATAAATAGGTCAAACTGATCGACAAAATAATTTATCGACAAAATAATTTTAGGAGGAAACGTATGGGAGAGAAGATGATTATTACGAAGGATATGATTATTAACGATGTTATAAAGAAATATCCAAAAACAATTACAGTTTTTAGCAAATTTAAGGTAGACTCTTGTTGCGGTGGTGGGGTGAGTATTGAAAAAACGGCGGGAATGAGCGGTGTGGACATAGATTCTTTACTTCAGGCATTGAATAAAGTTGCAGTAGCAGAAGGCAGATAGACGGTAACTATTTGCCTATCATGGTGATTTTAAACGGAACAAATGGTGGATTTATGATTATCCACAATCTTTGGTATCATTAATTCATGCTGGCAAAGGTTAAGAGCGTCGCCGTTTTTGGTATCGATGCGTACTTGCTGGATATAGAAGTCTATATCGCCACAGGCGATATGCCTTCCATTGTCATTGTGGGGTTGCCCGATACAGCAGTGAAGGAGAGCAGGGACAGGGTAAAGGCGGCATTAAGCAATAGTGGATACAAATTTCCGAATAGGAGTATAACAATAAATCTGGCGCCCGCAGATAGGAAAAAAGAGGGTCCGGTCTTTGAATTGCCGATAGCGGTAGGGTTGCTTATAGCAACCGGGCAAATTGAGGTCCCCGATATCCAGACGTATGCCATTGTGGGTGAGTTATCTCTGGATGGCAGGCTGCGTCCTGTTAAGGGATGTTTATCGATGGCGTTTAAGTGTAGAGAAATGGGGATAAAAAAATTTTTACTTCCCTCTGAAAATGCGTCTGAGGCCGCTGTCGTTGACGGGCTTGACGTCATTCCTGTTGAAACCTTGTCAGATACCGTAGGGATCCTGACCAAATCACTTCCCCTCATGCCGTACCAAATAGATTTGGAAGCGGTATTCAAGGAGTCTTCCGACTATGATGTAGATTTTGCGGACGTGAAAGGGCAGGAGCATGTCAAACGTGCCCTTACCGTTGCCGTAGCGGGGAACCATAACGTGATCATGGTAGGGCCACCCGGCGCCGGCAAAACCATGCTTGCACAGCGTATCCCGACAATAATGCCTGCCCTCACCCTGGAGGAGGCGCTGGACACAACCAAGATTTATAGCGTATTAGGTCTTCTCGGACCGGGGCAGTCATTAATTGCAACACGGCCTTTTCGTGCCCCTCACCATACGATCAGCACCGCCGGGTTAATTGGGGGTGGTTCATTTCCAAGGCCCGGCGAGATTAGCATTGCACACAATGGCGTGCTTTTTTTAGATGAACTTCCGGAATTTGACCGAAAGACGCTGGAAGTGCTCCGGCAGCCCCTTGAGACAGGCAATGTGACGATCTCCCGCGCCTTGAATTCCGTTACCTACCCTGCTCAATTTATGCTAGTGTGCGCCATGAACCCCTGTCCTTGCGGATATTACACGGATAAACGGAGAGAATGCCATTGCACACCGCATCAGATTCAGAACTACATGGCAAAGGTCTCCGGTCCGCTATTAGACAGAATGGATATTCAAATAGAGGTACCGGCCGTTCGGCATAGTGAGCTTGTTGCAGACGGTGAGGTACAATCTTCTGCTGAGACAAGGAAAAAAGTGATGGCAGCCCGCGCGATGCAAAAAGGCCGTTTTGAGGGGCAACCGATAAAAGTAAATGCGCAGATGTCTTCCAAACAAATCAAAAAGTATTGTGTGATGGAAAAACCCGCAGAAGCGCTGCTTCATCAGGCAATGACGGAATTGGGTCTTTCCGCACGCGGATACAGTAAGATTTTAAAAGTGGCGCGTACGATCGCAGATCTTGAAGAGGATGAGGTGATAAAAACAGCGCATATATCCGAGGCGATACAATACAGGAGTCTGGATAGGAGTTTGTGGAAATGAATATCCTTCTGATAGACCCGCCTTTTTATCGGTTTTTCAATTATTATAATCGGTATTTTCCCCTGGGATTAAGCTATCTGTCCTCAACACTGAAAAAAGCAGGGCATCGGGTGGCTATCTACGATGCCGACTGTAATAAAGATTCGAAGGGGATGGATTATACGAGATTGCCCGAAAAGTATCGTATCTATCTGAAGGGATTAAGGAATCCGGAAAATCCCATCGTAAGGGAGATTTCTGAAACCATTGCAAGATACCAGCCGGACGTTATCGGGGTAACCGTTATGACCCCCAAGGCGGCCTCTGCGTTTACCATTGCCTCCCTGGCAAAAAAATATCATGAAAACTGTGCTGTTGTCTTTGGAGGTCCTCATGCAACATTAAAGGCAGATGAGATCCTGAAAAATACGCGGGATGTTGATTTTGTTGTAAGCGGGGAAGGCGAGGTTGCGCTGCTTAAATTGGTAAACACATTACAAAGGAAGAGTAATAATTTCAGTACTATACACGGACTTTCTTATCGCCAGGGCGATACGATTATTCATAACAGTACGGGAAATTTTATTGATAATTTAGATTGTCTTTCCTTTCCGGACAGAGAGGCGCTCCTCGGCCTGGATACATATACTTCGGAAGATATGGGATTGCTTATGGGCAGTCGTGGTTGTCCGTATAGTTGTTCCTATTGTGCAACTCAGATATGGACGAGAAGAGTAAGGTACCGTTCTTTGGCAAATATTCTGGAAGAGATCAAGTATGTACACCGGCGGTATGGCACCCGCCAGTTTACCTTTAAGGATGATTCTTTTACCGTTAACAGAAAGAGGGTCCTGGAATTTTGTAATACATTGATTGATACGGATATAAAGATCAATTGGGACTGCAATACACGGGTGGATTTAGTGGATTTAGAACTATTAAAAACTATGAAGAGGGCTGGTTGTAATAGCATAAAGGTGGGTATTGAATCAGGGAGTGAAAGGATATTAAAGTTAATGGATAAAGGCATTACCCTGGAACGCGTAAGAGAAGCGGCGAGACTTTTTCGGGAGGTGGGAATTCATTGGACGGCCTATTTTATGATGGGTATACCTACAGAGACCAAAGAGGATGTCCAGAAAACCCTGGATTTATTATATACAATAAAGCCCAGTTTTGCCTCGATTGGCGTCTATGAGCCATTTCCGGGTACAAGACTCTTTGACGTCGGTGTTGAACACGGGCTCGTAAACAGAGAAATGTCATACGAAGATTTCTTCACGCGCATACCGAGTGATTACTATCTAAAGGACGTGAATCGAAGGGTTGACACGATGTGTTATGAGGATTTTGCGAAACTGGAAAAAGAGGTAAAAGACGCATTTCATAATTATAATAGAGGTATAATGCGCATCTTTGAGAGGGCAAAGTCCAGAAGTCGTGTCTATTTACACAATCCAGGAATTTTTTTCAATGATATTGTAAAATTTTTAGGATGGATATAGTC
Source organism: Candidatus Brocadia sp. (assembly GCA_046291035.1). Taxonomy (GTDB): domain Bacteria; phylum Planctomycetota; class Brocadiia; order Brocadiales; family Brocadiaceae; genus Brocadia. The sequence continues at coordinate 37,976 of JBKBTA010000002.1, read as the reverse complement.
CTGTCCACCGCAGGGACATAAAGAAAAATCTTTTCTTTGCGATGATGACAGGCAAAGACACCTCTCCCACGAGGATAGCTTCTGTAGGGTGCGTCCCACGCACCAAAACAATCCAACTTATGTTTGGTGCGTGGGACGCACCCTACAGGGATTGAAATTTCTGATCATTAAATAAGGCTGCTATCGGCGGATACTTTAGTTACCCCCGCAGCCCTCCCGTTTACGGGGGAATGCGGGGGGTTGAAATTCCTTAACAGTATATTATATGACAATCAAGATTTTTAATTATCCAATCGCCAAACGACTCATAATGCTTATTATGGGAGATCTATTCATTGTAAATGGTTCTCTCTTCTTATCGGCAATAATTCGCCTGGGTTTGAGCGGCGGATGGGAATACCTAAGAAGTAATTCCGCATCATTTGCATTGACAGGCTTAGCTTTTATCTTGACGTTTTTCTTTTCCGAACTTTACGATATCCGAAAGGATTTCAAGTCCATCGGGAATATCATAACCATTGCTTTTGCATCTGCCAGCGCCTTCATTATCACAACGTTTTTGTTTTATATAAGCTGGTCTCTGCGGATAGGGCGCGGTGTATTCATTATAAATGGAGTATTAATTACCCTTTTTATCATTGGGTGGAGGCTTTTATACAGCTATCTGTTGGATCAACCGATTTTTAAAAGGAATGTTTTAATTGTTGGTGCCGGCTGGGCTGGAAAAACTATTGTACAAGAAATAAACAGGGCGAAAAAATCGGGATTGCAGGTGGCAGGTTTTATTGACGACGACCCGGCAAAGCAAGGGAAAGTGATTGATGGATTTCCTGTATTCGGCGATCGTTATACCCTGAATACTGTGATACGGCAAAACGGCATCGGTCTGATCGTAAATGCCATTACCCATGAAAAACATGCCGATCTCATTAAGGCATTGATTAATTGTTCCTGGAATGGTATAGACATCGTTGACATGCCAACCATTTACGAACAGCTTACGGGAAAGATACCTTTTAAGCATATCAATGACATGTGGATGTTACACGTTGTCATTAGTAAACCAAAACTGTATGGTAAACTGTTTAAGCCCTTTATTGAAGTTTTTTTCGCATCGATGTTATTTGCGATGTTAATACCGGCTATGGTGATTATAGCTATATTAATAAAACTTGATTCCAGGGGTAGTGTTTTTTATACACAGGAACGTATCGGCAAAGATGGCAAAGGATTTACGATGATAAAATTCCGTACCATGGTGGAGAACGCAGAATCCAATACCGGTGCAGTTTATGCAGCCGATAACGACCCCAGGATTACAAATGTTGGAAGGTTTTTGAGAAAATGGAGGTTGGATGAGATTCCTCAATTGCTTAATGTAATAAAGGGAGAAATGAGTCTGGTGGGGCCACGGCCGGAAAGGTATGTCTTTATCAGGGAGTTCGAAAAAAAGATACCTTTTTATACCCAGCGGCTTGCGGTGAGACCTGGCTTAACGGGCTGGGCACAGGTAAAGTATCCATATGCATCTTCGATAGAACAAACAGAAGAAAAATTGCAATACGATCTTTATTATATTAAAAATATGTCTTTTATTCTGGATGTGGTGGTAGTGCTGAAGACGATAAAGGTAGTTCTATTTGGAAGCGGGAAATGAAAGATCCATGGGCCAGGGTTTACTTTTGCCTTACCTTCCCGACGGTTTTGCTCGCATCCATTTTTTCCTTCAGCCGGTAAGCTTCATCGATACCTTGTAATGCCTCCTGAAGCCCGGGCGATATTTCTAATGCCCGCTTATATTCAGCAATTGCATCATTGAACTGTCCCTGTTTTTGATAAATATCTCCAAGCTTATGGTGGGCAGCAGCCAGTTTTGGATTGTGCTCAAGTATTTTTTTCATGTCGGCTAACGCATCAGGTAACCTGCCATTTTCTAAGTAAAGTACGCCACGATTGTAAAGTGCGGAGAGATCGTTTGGAGTAAGTCTTAAAACTTCATTATATTCATCGATAGCTTCTGACTTCATTCCTTTTTCCGAGTAGATTACTCCTAAGTTAAAATGTGCGCCCGCGTGGTTTTTGTTTAAAGACAACGCTTTTTTGAATGCAGAAACGGCCTCATCATACGCCTTGTTTTTTGTATAGGCAACTCCCAGATTATTATAGGCTTCTCCAAAATTTGGACTGATTTCAATTGCCTTTTTGTATGTGGCAATTGCATCGTCGATCATCCCTTTATCAACGTAGGCAGCTCCAAGATTATTATACACCTCCCGAAAGTCTTCTTTATTTTGTAAGGCTTCTTTATATGCCGCAATTGCTTCGTCCTTTTTTCCCTGCAATGCAAGTGATACACCTTTATTGTTATAAAGCATAGCAAGCCTGTTTTTTGCTTCTTTATGGTTTGGGTCTGTGGATAGCACCCTTTTATAGGTGAGAATGGCGTTGTCATGTGATCCGTTTGATTCATACGAGGATGCCAGATCAAAAAGCAGGGTGATATCCCTGGGGGTGAATTTGACGGCTTTTTCAAAAGAGGAAACAGCATCTGATATTTGCCCTTTTTTCTTGTAGAGGTACGCAATGCTTTTATGACTTTCTGCGAGGTTCGGGTTGATCTCAACGGCCTTCCGGTAAGAGGAAATGGCATCGTCTATCATTCCTTTATTGACATAGGCATTTCCCAGATTATGAAATATTTCCGCGTCCCGTGGATTAATAGCCAGGGCTTTTTTGTATGACTTGATAGCATCATCAAAAAGGGCTTTTTTGTTAAAAATATTTCCAAGGTTGTAATAAGCCTCGGAGTCATTGGGATTGATTTCAAGAACTTTATTGAATTCACGAAGGGCTTCGTCGAAATGCCCATTTCGATAGTAAAGAATGCCGAGATTAAAGTGGGCGTTAAGATTGTAAGGCTCTTGCAGTATTATTTTCTGATATTTTTTCATGATTTCTCTATCGAGAGTACCATCTTCAGGAGATGCAGACATAGCAAGTTTAAGGCACAACAAGAATGAGATACCGAGCATACCGAAATAGAAGTATCGTAGAGTATTGACGTGAAGGTATTCACAAATAAATGCTCGGTAGGATCCGTCTCCCGACGGCCATCGGCAATTCACAATGGCGTGCAAAATGGCCGACGGCCAACGGGAGACAGCTCCTACCGATATGTTATTTTCATGCTCTTTTGTGCGCCTTTGGCTCATGAGGATTATCTCATAAAAACATCTTTTTGTATGTTTTTGCTCATGAAAGACCGCTAAAAGTTATAAAATTTTTCTCAATAAGGTACGTCTTTCATACTCGGAGGTCTTTTCTTTGTTAATAAGTTCTTTTATTTTATTTGGATTTTTAATACCCTTCAAGACACTCTTAACGTCTCCGGCGCTTATCGTAAGGTTGCCAATCTTTAATCGTTTTTGCATCTTTCCCTGTTTGATCGAGATATTGTTGATGTCGTAGTAAGGTATTTCCTTAAATTTTCTTGAAAAGGGGCCTTTTCTAATCAAAATTCCCTGATGTGTGATTACATATTTGGTTGTGCAAACTGACAGTATTCTATAAACAATGGAGACGCTACTGATTAACAATAAGCATAACCCCGTTATGGTATGTATACCAAATGAGATGAAGGCCAGGAGAATAGAAAATGCAGACATGGTAAACAATAGCCAGTGCTGGCGAAGACCGGGTTTAAGGGATTGTACGATTTGAGGTTCTGTGTTTTTATTAAAAACAGGGTCTTTATCTAGCGTTTTTGTACGTGTTACTATGGTTTTAATTGACATTCGCTAACCTTTCAATGATTTGAGTAAAGAGGACAGAACGGTTTTATGTGGTGAAAGATCCAGCTGCCAAAAAAGGCAAAACACAAGAGAGTTGCCCAGAAAGATTTTAAAAAGTCGGTATATTTGTTATTTTTTGTATAAAATTCAATCCCTTTTACGGCAAGGGTAATTAACGCCGGATTCACTAAAATATCGTTAGTGCCGGGAGGGGTATTATAACCGATGTAATTGATAAGTACACCAATTGCAGTGCTGACGATCAAAGAAAGATACCTGTGTCCTTTAACAAGTGTGATAAAAAAGATCACTATTGAATGCGATACTATGGATTGTATTACTGCAAAGAAACTCCTGTAAAATTCATAAGAGGTAAGAAAGTAAGGGGTGAGAAATATAAACAAGAGCGCATTATTTTTCTGATCTTTGCTGTACATCAGCAGGAAGAAAGAAACAGGAGCAATGAGCTTAAGCACGTCATTGTCGCTCCAGTAACCGATATCGCCTAAAAAAATACAGGCAACGCCGATAAAGGTTGCCAGGAATAAAAGCACTACTTGCCTTGAATTCCAGCTTATAACCCATCGAACAAAGAGAAAAAACAGTGCCGATTTGAATGCAGTGATACATTCTTTAAGCCAAAATACCTCTCCGTGGATATAAAGCAGGCCTTCAATAGTATCGAGTATGAGTTCCATAATATTAAATCAAAAATGCTGATGAATGTAAACTACATCACGTTATTACGTAGATTGACAATGCGGAGAAAAACCCTTATTTAGAGACCTATCTAAAAATAGGATTACGGAAGGTTTACGACTCCAGATGTTTAGTGCTAAATCCATATTTTATCAACTATTTCCAAAATTTGAAATGAATTATTATTACCAAAAGGATACGGTATTCTATACTGTGTATTTTGGCTGTTGCTGAGGTATTGTGATAATGAATTTACTTCCCACATTTACGGTGCTTTCCACTTTAATAGACCCGTGATGGAGATGAACGATATGTTTAACGATGGAAAGCCCCAGTCCCGTTCCGCCCATTTCTCGTGAGCGGGCAGGATCAACGCGATAAAATCTTTCAAAGATGCGTGGAATATGCTCCTGTGGAATACCAATACCGGTGTCTGATATTTCAAACCGGACGGATTTATTGATGGGCTCAACCTTCAGACCTATTCGACCGCCTTTCGGGGTATATTTTATTGCATTGTCGAGCAAGTTGGTCAGCAACTGACGCAAGAGGTATTCATTTGTTTCTATCGTTGGCAACGGGTGGGGTATATCCAGCTCAAAAGTTTGGTTTTTCCCCGCACAGTGTTCCTGATACTGTGAAAAAATAGCGTCTATGCAGGGATGTATATCCAAATTGTGAAGTTCTATCGTTAAATCATGCGAGTCTAACCTGGATAATTCCAGGATATCCTTGATCAGGTTGTCGAGTCTCTGCGTGTGTTTCATAATGATGGTAAGAAATTCTTGTATATCTTCATGCCGTAGGGCATTATTTCCGAGTAATGTTTCCACATATCCCTTAATGGAGGCAAGGGGTGTCCTTAGTTCGTGGGATACATTGGCAACGAATTCCCTGCGGGTATTTTCCAGTTTCCGCAATTCGGTAATATCATGGAACACCATGAGAATTCCATATGTGTTTTTATCAATCTGAATGGGGGAAAGGTGTATTTGCAATAATTTCTTTTCAGGCGAAGGAATCTCAATTTCGGATGTCCTGGTTGCTTGAGTTTTGATTATTTCTCTGGCCAAATTGCACAGCTTTTCATTCCTTATCTTTTCCCACAAGTAGTCTTTATCCAAAACAACCTTTGATATACCAAACATGGTTTTTGCAGCATTGTTGATGAGGATAATTCGTTCCTGCAGGTCTATGGTAATGATTGCATCACCCATGTGAGCCATGATAGCGTCCAGTTTGTTTTTGTCATCCAGAATGATTTGCATCCTGGATTGAAGCTCGGCACCCATGGCATTAATGGCATTTGCCAAATCTCCCATCTCATCTGAAGATGCGATCTCTGCCTTTCGCGCAAAATTGCCACGTGCAAAATTTTGTGCTATTTGAGTAATATTTAACAAGGGTGATGTGTTTATTCTCATAAGGACAAAGCCAATAACCAATGTGATTGCAAATGTTAGGAGTATGTATAAAATAATTGTTTTGATATCTGACTCTAAATTTCCGGTTAGTGGCTTCGAGTGATAGTCCTTTATGATCTTGCTCACAAAATATCCTGTGAGAGCAAGGGACAGGCATAAGAGGGTGACAAAACTGGTAAAAATCTTCCAGAATAATTTATTTTTAAACATTCCAGATTACTCCCTAAATTTGTAACCAATTCCCCGTATCGTGATTATACGGTTTGCGAAGGTCTTTAATTTTTTTCTCAGGGAAGCGATATGTACATCTATCGTCCGGTCGATAACGCATGTTTCGGGGCCAGAAACGGCATCGAGTAATTGATCTCGGGTAAATACCCGTCCCGGCTTACTGGCAAGCTGGTGAAGTAACCTAAATTCAGTAAGGGTCAATGGAATGGGTTCATTCTTTATGGTTACCTCATGTTTATGCAAATCGATTGTAAGCCCTTCTATTTCAATATAATCTTTTATTGTTACAGTACTTTGTGTTCGCCTGAGGACTGCCTGTACGCGCGCTACGAGTTCTTTCGGGCTAAAGGGCTTTGTCATATAATCGTCGGCGCCCAGTTTCAAGCCTATCGTGATATCAGCTTCCTCCCCTTTTGCCGTTAACATGATAATCGCAGTATGGGCAAGTTCCTGGTCTGCCTTTAATTTTTTGCATACCTCCAGACCATCAATCCCAGGTAGCATGAGGTCTAATATGACAAGCTCCGGCCTTTCTTTTCTGGTCAGGAACAGCGCGTCTCCACCATTAAAGGCGGATATCACTTTATAACCCTCCTTTTCAAGGTGGTAACGGATTAATTTTACGAGGTCTTGTTCGTCATCTACAACAAGGATTTTTTCATTTGACATGGGATTATCTTGTTTTTGAATGAAGGGAATTGCTTACTTCTCTGAACATCTGAAAACCGCCTGTCCTGCCCTTCTTCATAAGCCCAGTATTCTTTGTGCAATTTAATATTGGTTCTTCAACTGCTAGAGACATAGTCTATAATCTCAAATTTCAATTCTGGGATTTCAGATTTCACATCCTGGAATGCCTTCAGTCTTTCAATCAGGCACAGCATTGAACGGACTTCTCCTGCAGATTTTGTAATCGCTTATAATTTATTTTGCACGGTATCTTTCAGACACTCTTCAAATATGGACAAGGCAATATCTGCATCATCCTTCGAAAGGATCAGGGGCGGACAGAAGCGTATGGCGCTGCGTCCGCAACTTAACAGTAAAAGTCCTTTTGAAAATGCCTTCTGGATGATATTATCCCGCTCCTCTGGTGCATATACCTTGGTTTTTTTGTCCTTCACAATTTCAATGGCAAGCATGAGCCCTAGGCCCCTAACATCTCCAATGATGGGATACATGTGTTCCAATTTCTTCAATTCATGTATCAGGTAAGCACCCTGTTTGGCCGCATTGTCTATGAGTCCATCCTCAAGGAGCTTAATGGTTGTGAGCGCAGCCTGACAACTGACGGGGTTACCCCCAAACGTACTTGCATGACTGCCGGGCACCCAGTCCATGATTTCTTCCGATGCAACCGTGGCAGATAGAGGAAGTCCTGATGCGATACCCTTGGCAAGGGTAATGATGTCGGGGGTTATCTCAAAATGCTCACAGGCAAACATCTTGCCCGTGCGACCCATACCCGATTGCACTTCATCGGCAACATAAAGGATATGATAGTCACGTGTCAATTGATACAGCGCCTTATGAAACTCTTTTGGGGGAACAACGTACCCACCCTCCCCCTGGATGATTTCGACAAAAATCGCTGCTACATCTTCTGGTGGCACCATTGTTTTGAATAATTCTTCACGTATCCAGGTTACACAGGCCATATTGCAATTATCTGGAGTCAGGCCGTAATGGCATCGATAACAATATGCATAGGGAATGTGGATGACCTCGGGAACGAGGGGAAGAAAATGCTTGCGTTGATTCAATTTGCTTGCTGTGAGGGAAAGTGCCCCCATGGTCCTGCCATGAAAGGCGCTGTAAAAGGCAATGACGATACTACGTCTTGTGTGGTAGCGAGCCAGTTTAAATGCAGCCTCTACAGATTCTGCACCGGAATTACCGAAGAAGACTTTTTTTGTATGAGAACCTGGGCATATCGCAGAGAGTTTTTCGGCCAACACGATTTGCAAGGGGTTATAAAAATCTGCGCCCGACATGTGAATAAGGGTATTTGCCTGGCTGGAGATCGATGAGATAACTTGGTCGTGGTTATGTCCGGTATTGCAAACCGCAACGCCTGCGGTAAAATCAAGGAAGGTGTTATCATCGACATCCGTAACAACCATGCCTTTTGCGTTTTTTACCACTAAGGGGTAGCTCTTTGTTGAGGATGGTGAGACAAATCTTTTTTCCTTCTCCAGGTACTGAATAGCGTTGGGTCCGGGGAGTTTGGTGCGGATATAAGGATAATTTTTTGTCGCCATTAGTTTTTCCTTTGACAATAATATTTGTACACTAAATCAGCAAATGCCTCCAGCGCGTATGACCCTTTCCCAAGGTCTGAAAGGCATCTTCTAAATTCCCGGAGGTTTTTAAAGTTTTCTGACAGATACTGGGCGACAAATGTCTCGGCGGATATGAAATTGAGTTCAGGGCCTTTGTCGTCAGGGCTTTGTGAAAGCTTATAAGCAACGATATCCGTGATCGTTTTTAAGTTGACGTCTTTTACCTTTGAAATCATATTCTTGACGATGTCAAAGCTTAAAAGTTGCTTATCCTGGTAGTAATTATAGACCGTGTCAGCAAATTCGTTAATTGATTTCATCCCTTTATCAAGTTGAGATAAGTGGGTTTTAAATGAATCTAAATCCTTAAATTTTTCAGTTATATACTGGGCTACAGCCTCGGTAGCCGCGAGAAAATTGGCCTCCGGCCCCATATTTTCCGGGCTTTCATAGATTTTATATGCTACAATATCGGTGATAGTCTTAAGTGAAATGTCTTCCTTACTGTGGATTTTGCTTTTTATGAGTTCTTTGTCGATGGGCATTTTTGCTCCTCCGATTCGGCAATAAAACAAAATAAAATATTTATACAGAGACTTGACAAGCGCATATTTTATAAATATATTAACTTAAGAGCAACAATTATAAGCAATAATAATAAAATATGTAGACAATGAAAACGGAAACGAAAAACAGATTTCTCAATTCCATTACCCTGCCGAACTACGAATTTATTATTAACTCGCCTGAATTTAAAAAGGAAGGCGAAGAATTTACTATTTGGTTTCTTGAGGGCATCCTTGAAAGAAATCCAAATTATGTTGATTGCCTTATGTATTTAGGCAATGCGTATACGGCGAATGGTATGTATGAAAAAGGGCTTTCGGTAGACCAGAAGTTAAGTCGCCTTAGACCAAACGATCCTCTTGTCCATTATAATCTTGCCTGTAGTTATGCATTACTAAAAAATATCGATGCCGCATTTGAAGCCCTGGAAAAGGCGATTGCGTTAGGTTACAAGGATTTCTATCATCTGGAAAGGGATAAAGATCTGGCTTATCTACGAGAAGATGTTCGGTATCAAAAGTTGATTGAGAAAATCAAAAAACATTAATGCGGTATATGTGAAGTACAAGTTGTATTGTACGTGATTCTGATTCCCACCAATGTCAGATAGGGTAATACCGTAGTAATGAGAGGGATTTCCCGTGCCAGCATATGTGCATTTCCTCCCGTTGCGATTACGGCTGACTGGCATTTCAGTTCATCACGAATCATACCGATAAGCTGGTTTACCATCCCGATAGTCCCCCAAAAAACGCCTGAATTTATTGCCTCTTCTGTGTTTTTCCCGATGACGTTCCTTGGTTTCCTGATGGATATCTGCGGTAAAAGCGCCGTATAGTTGTGGAGTGCTCGTGAGGAAATGTCTATCCCTGGTGCAATAATTCCCCCCAGAAAAGCCCCTTTGTCGTTTATCCCGTCAATGGTTATTGCGGTGCCCGCATCAACAACGATCGTCCAATTTTTTGTCCGTTCAAATGCGGCAATTGCATTTACCAACCGGTCTGCACCTACCTTTTCCGGATGTTCGGTCAGAATCGGGATAGGGATGGGAATGTCTTTCCCAATAATTTGGGGTTTTACCGTGAGATGTTTCCGGATAGTTTCAATGACGAATGCTTCTACCTTTGGATTGACAGAAGCGATGACTACAGCCTGCGCTTCGTTCAGGATGGCAGGATTGAGAATTTTTATAAAATTTGTCCGTGACAAGCATTCATTTTTTATAGCGTGAGCAGACTGTAATATGTCTCCTTCGAATATCCCAACGTGAATATTTGTATTACCAATATCGATTGCTAACAACATACAGGTTGGTTTGCACTGGCCTGGATTTCATTTAGTGCGCTTACAATCATACGTATCAGTGTGCCAATGTTCCTGCCCGTGACCATAGAGACGGGACAGACCGGCTTGGATATTTTTCCTTCCAGGGTTTGGATACACCTGATACCAGTCTCTGCATCAAGAAGATCCATTTTATTTGCAACGACAATCTCGGGTTTTTCAGCAAGGCCGGGGTTGTATTGTCTTAATTCGTTCCGAACAATATAATATGCGTCCGCAGGATTTGAATATGCAAAGGGTGAAACATCCAGAAGATGGACTAAGAGTTTTGTCCTTTCGATATGACGGAGGAATTCATCCCCAAGCCCTGTTCCCTTATGTGCCCCTTCAATGAGTCCGGGTATATCGGCCACAACAAATCTTCCATAATCCTCTACCTCTACAATCCCTAATTGGGGTTGCAGTGTGGTGAATGCGTAATCGGCAATTTTAGGCCTGGCAGCTGATATTCGGGAGAGCAGGGTTGATTTTCCGGCATTAGGCATTCCGATGAGACCGACGTCCGCAAGGAGCTTTAGTTCAAGGATCAGCCATCGTTCTTCTCCAGGTTTACCCTTTTCTGCATAGCGTGGAACCTGATTGGTGGAAGTTGCAAAATGTTTGTTCCCCCTTCCTCCTCTTCCTCCTCGTGCAATAACAATGCTTTCCCCGCTGATGCTCATGTCTTTCAAAATACGTCCGCTTTCTTTATCTTTAATGACGGTGCCCATGGGTAAGTCTATAATAAGGTCTTTACCATCCTTGCCTTTTTTCGTAGAGCCTTTTCCATGTGCCCCACTTTCTGCAATATATTTTACCCGGGAGGTAAGGTCGAGTAATGTATCTTTTTTATTGCTAACGTGAAGTATGACATCCCCACCTTTACCCCCATCTCCACCGTCGGGCCCTCCATGGGGGACGTATTTCTCCCTTCGGAAACTTACACAACCATTTCCCCCCTCTCCCCCTTTTACAAATATAACCGCTTCATCAACAAACATAATTCAGAAAAGATAAAGGGTGCACACCAAGGTACCCTTTTTCAAATATTTTTTATTGAGGCGTTGCATAAACGCTCACACGGTGTCTCGTTTCAAATTTTACCACTCCATCTATCCTGGAAAAAAGCGTATCATCTCTTCCGATACCAACATTCAATCCGGGCTTGAACTTTGTTCCACATTGCCGGACTAATATAGAGCCGGCAGTTACAAATTGTCCGCCGAATCTTTTTATGCCCCGATTTTGCGGATTGCTGTCTCTTCCGTTCTTTGAAGAACCTTGTCCCTTTTTATGTGCCATGTTAGTGACCTCCGTTTCCGAAAATTATATTGAGAATTGAGAAATACCGATTTAATTTGGATGGGTTTTAAAAAGTAAAACCCAACTACTTTTCATTTTGACCCCCCCCGTAATCCCCTCCTGGGAGGGGACTTCTAAAATTTCCCTCTTTTTAGAAAGGAATCACAAAAGCTTGAAATTCTTTAGCGCAATTTTGTATCTAACCACAGATGATTTCTTTAATTTTTATCCGGGTATATTTTTCCCGGTGGCCTCTTCTAGTCATTGATTCCTTCCTTCTGCGGAATTTTATGGTCATAGACTTTACGCCTTTTTTTACACCTTCAACTTCCGCAATAACTTTTGCATTTTTATTAGCAGCAGTTCCAAAGGTTGTGCTACCTTCTTCATTTGAACAAACCAATACATCCTGGAATTCCAAAATTTGCCCGATTTGGGCATCGGCTTTTAGGTCAATGAGGTGATGCTCACCAGCCCTTACCTTGTACTGTTTCCCTCTGTCTTTTACTATTGCGTACATTTGTTCATTTCTCCTTTCCTTGATAAAAATTATATCGTAACAGGCTCATCTTTCTGGTTTAAGTAACGGATGTCTATTTTACCGTATTCGTGATTCGTTGTACTAAAAATATGTATCTTTTTATTATAGGTCTCTTCGATTTCTATCATTTGCTTTCTCTTTTGATTCTGCAAATAATTTGCCACCTCAGGGTTTGCAACGATTTCGATTTTAGCGATCTGAGGTGAATGGATAGCAAACTTCAGGTCTCTCATTGCATTTAAACAGAGGCTTTCAACCGTCTTGGCGTATCCGGTACCACCGCAAAACTTGCATTCTTCAAAAAGGACATCCCGCAGACTTGACCGGATCCTTTGGCGGGTAAGTTCAATGGTGCCAAATTTTGACATCTTCAGCATCTTTGTTCGGGCCTTGTCCCTTTTCAGGGCCTCGGCGACGACCTTTTCAATGGCATGATTGTGAGATTCCGTCCTCATGTCAATGAAGTCGATTACAATTACACCTCCCAGATCCCTTAATCGTATCTGGCGTGCAATTTCCTTTGCCGCTTTGAGATTGGTCTTAAAGGCCGTTTCCTCCGGGTCGCTCTCTTCTTTAAATTTGCCACTATTGACATCAATTGCAACAAGTGCCTCGGTCTGTTCAATCACGATTGAACCCCCGCGGGGCAGGTGGATTTTTTTACTGTTTATCTCCTCAATCTCTTTTTCGATATTGTATTTGTGAAATAATGGCTTATCCTCACTGTAGAGGGTTAAATGTTTTTCGTATTTGGGCATAATCATATGAAGGAAATCACGTGTTCTTTCATAGACGGCTTCCGTGTCTACGATGATTTCCTGTATGTCAGGTGAAAATATATCTCTGATGGCACGAATTACTAAATCACTTTCCTGATAAATGGTTGCGGGTGCACTGACGCTTTTTGCCCGTTTTTCAATATTTTTCCAAAGTTTTAACAGATAATGGAAGTCCTTATGGATTTCTTTTTTGGTCTGCTGCGCCCCTGCCGTTCGTATGATGAAACCGACATTCGGGGGAGGATTTAATCCCTCGAGTATTTTTTTTAACCGTTGCCGTTCTTCTTCACTTGCAATTTTTCTGGAAACTCCATGGCGGGGCACCTCTGGCATTAAGACCAGGTACCTTCCCGGCAGACTGATATACGTTGTTAAACTGGGTCCCTTTGTGCCAATACTTTCTTTTGTCACCTGAACCAGCACCTCTTGTCCCTGATGCAAAATATCCCGTATCTTGCGGAATTCCCGATGAGGTCTGGAATGGGTATCGGTATCTGTTGCATGGCTCCCGTTTTCGGCGGGAATTAAAATGTCCGATGCATGGAGAAATCCATTTTTTTTCAGACCAATATCGACAAAAGCTGCTTCAATACTGGGCTCAATGTTAACAACTCTTCCCTTGTAAATATTTCCTGCAATTTGTTCCCGAGAACTCCTTTCAATGTAAAGTTCTTCCAGAATATTATTTTCTAAGATGGCAATGCGGCATTCTTCAGGTTCAACTGCATTGATAAGCATCCTCTTATCCATGATTATTTCCCTTTGTTAGGCAGAAGAAGACAGGTTGACCTTTATTCTCGTAATTTCAAAGAGCTCTTTTTTCACGTTTCCACATAAGGAATGGATTACTTCTTCTGGTCTTGCCATGCCTTCTGATTCCATTTTTATCGACAAAATTAAACCGTTGGGCTTCATCGTGATTTCCTGAATGGAAGGTCGAATATCAAAAGGTTTTGGATATCCATCCTTTATGCGATTCACCATAACGGACGACTGTTGTAAAAATTCGCTGATCTTTAATGTATTTAAAAAGCCCAGATCCTTAAAAATAACCTCATACTGTACATCATGAACTGAACTCCTTTGTGAATATGGTATAGTTTCTCCTGAAAGAATACAAATACCCTTCGGCAGTTGTCGTCCTAAACGTTCGGTTAAAATTTCAGGAGGCATCGATTCGAGCAATTCTAGTTCCAAAACTTCATCTTTGCCGGCTATTCCAACACTCAATGCTACGGGGATAGACAATTTCGGGTGAGGGTTGAAACCTTTGGACATCGCAATAGGAATGTTAGCCCTTCTAATAGCCCTTTCGAAGACCTTCATCAGATCGTGATGGGAGATAAAGCGAATATCGTCTAATTTGGTAAATCGAATACGTATCTTTGATATAGTTAGTCAACCGTTAAAAAAACTTCAAATGTAATAAATTAAAATACTTAATGCAAAATTTTAATCACGATGCATATCACTGTCAAGGATATTTTTGTCCTTCAAATACCTCGGGTAGTATTTCAATAGCGATATTCCTGAGGTAATTGATTGTTTTTTCAGGGTCGTCAAAGTGGCAAACTGTTTTTGCTATCTCTTTTGCTTTTTCAAAGGTAATCGAACGGATAATTTTTTTTATTTCTGGTATAATTGTTGCGGGTGCCACGCTAAACTCGGTGAGTCCCAGTCCGATAAGGAGAGCGGTATATTCGATCTCACTTCCCATTTGTCCGCATATTCCAACCGGGATGTTATGTTCTTCTGCGGCTGTTATTGCAAGTTTTAAAAGTCTTAAAATGGCAGGGTGTACTGGGCAATACAAATATGCTACCCGTTCGTTATTTCTGTCAACGGCCAAAGCATATTGAATGAGATCATTGGTACCGATACTAAGGAAATCACACTCCTTTGCTAATGAATCGGCAATCATGACAGAGGAAGGGACTTCGAGCATAATTCCCATATCAATGTTTCTGTTAAAAGGGATATTTTCCTTGTCCAATTCTTCCATCGTTTCCCAGACCATTTGCTTTGCGCGTCGCAGTTCCTGAAGAGAAGAGATCAGGGGGAATAATATTTTCACATTACCCAATGCAGAAGCCCTTAGAATGGCTCTGAGCTGTGTCTTAAATATGGCAGGATTTTCGAAGCAGTAACGTATGGAACGGCATCCCAGGAAAGGGTTTCCCTCTTTTCGGTCATCCAGATAATCGAATTTGTCAGCGCCGAGATCAAGCGTTCGAATGATAATAGGCTTATCCTTCAATTCTCGTACGACCGCAGTGTATGCCTCCAGGTGTTCCTCTTCCGTTGGTGGTCTGGATGCGCCCAAATAAAGAAATTCCGTTCTATAAAGTCCGATTCCCTCTGCGCCGTATTTTACGTTTATACTGGTCTCTTTCGGGAATTCGATATTGCCGTAAATGGAAATGTGTTTGCCATCCCGCGTGGTCGATGGTTGGTCCTTAAGCTCGGTGGCTAATTTTTCTTCAAAGACATGTATGCTCTTGACCTTGCTTTGGTATGTTGCCAGGGTTTCTGCGTCGGGTCTGACAATAACAATGCCACTATTCCCGTCCACAATTACTGTATCACCGCCAAAGACGTCAGTGGTAATTGTGCCGAGTCCTACCACCGCCGGTATGCCTAGCGCACGGGCAACTATGGCGGTGTGAGAGGTCCTCCCACCCACGTCAGTGGCAAATCCCTTGACCTTTTCCGTGTCGAGCGAGGCTGTTTGCGAAGGGGTAAGGTCATGTGCTACCAGTACTACTTCTTCTACAAGATTTTTGAGTTCTTCTCTCTTTTCACCCAATAAATTTCTTAAAAGTCGTCGTTCAATGTCAAAGATGTCAGTCACTCTTTCTGCCAGATAAGAGTCATGAACGCCCTGGAATTTCCTGATGTAAACCCGCAAGGCCAGGGATACTGCAAATTCCGGCGTAAAGTTTGTTTTCTTTATTTTTTCAATAATTTCGTTTTTTAAACGGACATCCTGCAATACCATCCGGTGTGTACCAAAGATCGACCCGATTTCAGAGCCTAAATTTTCAGAAACCTTCTGCTCCAGATCGTGTATTTCCTTTTTTGAATCTTCGATGGCCTTTTCGAGTCTATAGACTTCTCCCTCGACCTCTTCTTTCCTTATAATATGGCGGGGAATACGGTATCCTTCACTCTCAAACATGAAGGCCTCACGAATGACTACCCCTGGAGAGACTGCTATCCCTTTTCTAATTTCCATAAACTCTTCTTCAAATTTGCTTTTTACCAACCCCTCCAGGGCATCCAGTGCCTCTGCCGCATCAGGTCCTTTTGCACTAATGAGTATTTCTGTGCCGTTCTCTGCGCCAAGGGTTAGAAGTTCAATAATGCTTTTGCCATCGACCTCTTTATTCTTTGTCCTGATACGGATTTCCGAAGTATATTTATTGGCAATTTCTGCGAATTTGGTGGCAGGTCGTGCGTGCATCCCGTTGGAATTCGAGATTTTCATCTTTCGTTCTAATAATGCGGAATTTTTGACGTAAATATCCATATTGTAGTATTATATTGTAAAAACAGCCCTTTTGTAAGTCTTTAATAAGTATTCAACCAGCTCGTTTGGGGTAACGGTAAGCAGTTGACAGTAGGCAGGAGGTGACAAATTTCTGTTGCCATCTACCTTCCGCTTGTGCTCCCGGCATCTTTTAAGGTAGCGGGTGTCACTCTATTATTAACTAAACCTGAATCTCATCGACCTCGTGCAATATTTCAATCATACCCCATCTCCGACAAAGGACATTGTCAGTGCTTCACTGGAATCTCATCGACCTCGTGCAATATTTCAATCATACCCGCTTTGCCATGAGCTTCGCGCATAAATCGGCGGAAATCGTTATCTCTTATAACGGTGGAAATTCTTTCCAGTGCGGCAAGATGTGACCCTGCAGAATCGTTTGGGGAAAGCAGGAGAAAGAAGAGATGGACAGGTTCTCCATCCAGTGCATTAAAGTCAACGCCATGCGTTGACCGTGCAATTGTTCCCATAATCTTTTTTATGGAATCATGTTTTGTATGAGGAACAGCTACGCCCTTCCCTATACCGGTACTCCCCAATTCCTCCCTTTTCATAAGAGATTTAATGATGCTTTCTACATCCTTTGCGTTGATTTTTTGTGCATCCTTGAGGGAACACACCATCTCTCGAATTACATCCTCTTTTTCAGTGGCCGTGATTTCTGTGATAATCGCATCCTCCACAATAAAATCAGTTAATTTCATATTATAAAATTCCTCCGAACGAATTGTTTTTCTTTATGTTTCAGGTATGCCTTCAAGACCTTCCATTTCAGTCGTTGCAGGCTTTTTTCTGCGGACAATTCTGGATTGGATTTTGCCCTTGTGCTTTTTCAACTGGGCCTCGATCTTATCCACCACGAGGTCAATTGCCCGATACATATCGGGATTCGAGTCCTCTGCAACAAGCGTAGGTCCTCTTGAAACTGAAACAATCATTTCGACAATATGGCCATTGTCCCCCCCAATATCCAGCGTGATCTGTATCTGCAGAATCCGTTCAAAAAACTTCTTTATTTTATTTGCTTTTTGCAGGGCATAATTTTTAATAGCTTCCGTTATATTTAAATGCCTTGCAACGATGGTGATGTTATCCAAGGGAGTATCCTTTCTTGAAAAGGTAAAAGCTTCTCAATATACTCGAACACGTAATTTTACCTATTAAAAAATTATCAGTCAAGGAAATTAAAATTGTATACTTAATCATGATACTTCGCCGTTGCCAGGATGAGTAAATGAACAGACTCGGCACCGGCTTCTTTCAGTTTTTTAGAACACTCTGATGCAGTTACTCCGGTGGTTAATACATCATCTACGAGTAACACCCTTTTCCCCTTAAACGACTTTGGATAGTGAACAAAAAATGCATTGTGAATATTTATCTGGCGTTGGTTTTTTGACAGTCGGGTCTGTGACGCTGTGTTTTTGATACGGCAGAGATTGTTTATTGATATGGGTTTTGAAAAATGTCTTTGAATTCCCCGTGACAAGAGCTCGGATTGGTTGAAACCCCGGAGCATTTTCTTTAACCAATGAAGAGGCACAGGTACGATGACGTCGATGTTCGGAACGACCTCTTTTAATCTCTCATGGGTTATTAAGATATCGTTCAGCAAACTGGCTAAGAATTTTTGCCTGGCGTATTTAAACTTATGGATCAATGTTTTCATGACGTCGTCATAATAAGTGACGGATGTCACGGTGTTAAAGGGGAGATATTTTCCTTTGCATGCCGGACAACCTTCCTTTGCCTTTGACGTGATATGGGGTCCCAAAACAGTTCCGCATCGGTTGCAACAGGGATGGCTGATGTAAGGGATTTTTTTGGTACAATTCTCACAGAGGTAAAGTTCATATGAATTGTTTAAATTGCGATTGCAATGCAAGCAGGATCGGGGATAAAAAATATCTAAGAAGGCGTGTATGTATCCACCTATGGCCATAGCGCATTTCCCACTGCCATATCAGAAACAATAATCTTGCAAGGGCGAATGGCCGTTCGCCCACACCGCATATATTACATGTGCATCATATCGAAAAACAATAATCCTACAGACCCAAAAATAACGATAGGTAGCCATGCTGCCAATACGGGATGGATCATTCCTGTGTTGCCGAGATTGGAGCATACAAAAGTTAATGCATAAAAAATGCCGCAGGTCAGGACACACAGACCAACACGCAAAAATAAGTTTCTGCTTAATCTTTCAAATCCGACTACAAGGGGTATACCAAGCAGAAGTAATACAAAGTGCGTAAGGGTATAGGCAATCCTGGAATGAAACAATACCCTGTTTCTCGGGTTATCGGGTTCATTTTTACAGAGTTCCTTTAATTGCTCAAAATTTAATAAACTGGGGTCCAGCTTTATTTTGCCTAGTTCCATGGGTGTTATGGTGGACTCAAATTCCAGACTATCAATTTGTTGTACGGGTGCAACCCATTTTCCCTGTTCGTTATAAACGTGTTTTACTACCTTGGTAAGTAACCATCTATTATTTCCCAGCCATCTGCCTTCATTGGCGCTGATGGTAAATTTCTTTTTCCGGTTTTCATATCGTGCAAGGATGAATACAGACTGCATGTTTTGCGTTTTGTTGTTATATTTCCAGATACGAATTAAAGTATTATTTTCCGTATCGTTTAAAAGAAGATTTCGCTGGATATTATCACTGAATGCGTTTTGCCGTAAGGTTTCCAGCTTCTCTGCAAATTTCGGTATAAGCCATTCCTGATCCCCAAAAGAGGCGAAGGACATAAATACGGTAATAACAAAGATAGGGAGTAATATCCTGTATAGTGAGATACCGGCGACCTGCATGGCCAGTATTTCCCGGTTTTTTGATAATCTTACCAAGACAATACCAACGGCTACCAAAGTAACGGCGGGGAAAAATTGAAAGATGATCACAGGGAAGAGATACGTATAATAGCGTATGCCTGTGCCAAAGGCCTCTCCTCCCATTTCCACAAATTCTCCCAGTTTTTGAAGGAGGTCTACGATAATATATATTCCGGAAATAATAAGAAGACACATGAAAAACGTCGGGATAAAGGCCTTCAATATATAGTTGTCGAGTCTGGAAAACATGCTTTTATGTTGTAATCGATAATGAAGTTTGGAGTTCTTTGTATAACTGAAGAATAGTTTTTTTTAAAATGGGATGAACAACGTTGGGCGCAATCTCAGCGAACGGTTCCAAAACAAATAACCGCGTATGCATCAAGGGGTGAGGTATTTTCAGGTGCTCATCGTCAACGATTTTATTGCCGTAGAGCAAGATATCTATATCAATATTTCTGGGGCCCCATTTTACCGTACGGACCCTGCCCATAGTGGATTCAATACGTTGAAACCGTTCGAGCAATTGATGGGGAGACAGTGCGGTTTTAATACCGAGAACGGTGTTTAAAAACATCGGTTGTGGAGGTCCGCCGCAGGGAGTTGTTTCGTAAAACCGCGAAAGTCTTAAAGGCTGTATCTCCTCCGTACTAATAATATGGTCGTACGCAGAGAGCAGATTTCTTGTCCTATCCCCCACATTTGAGCCTAGACCAATATACACTAGATTGCACATAGTATAATTATTCACAATTAAGGATAGTGGTATCTCCTCGAAATCTGATGATATGTGATTTTTCTGTTTCTTTGCGAAAATTTATTAGTGGCGCTTCTGTATTTCCTGCATGTTCTTTCCAAAAGGCAATCCAGGGCCTCTTTTTATAAATTACTAAGTTCATGGCGGTTGTGATATCAGAATATTGTCCCTGATCAATAGTTTCAAAGGGGACCGAAGATAAGTTTTGCGCAAAGATATGTGATTCAAAAGTTACAAAATTCATAAAATACTTTGCTAAAAATTACTCGAATTTAATGAAAAATAGCCTATACCGTACAAAAGTTCTTCGAACGCGCACAGCCCCCGCAATCAGGGCATTCAGCAGTACGGCAATCAGGGGTAATTTCCTCGTTTGAAGATTTCTCTCTTTCCTGCATAAGAAACGGCTTTACAACGCCGCAACGGATGTGGTCCCAGGGGAAGACCTCGTTGTCGTCCCTTTGACGGTGTACATAAAAAGTCCAATCTATCCCGGCCTTTTGAAATGCATCAACCCATTTTTGGAAATGGAAGTGTTCTTCCCATGCATCAAACTTGCATCCGTCCTGCCAGGCCTGATAAATAACCTTTCCTAACCTCCGGTCCCCCCTTGCAAATATGCCTTCCAGAATGCTGCGTTCAGGATTGTGGAATTTAATGTGAATACATTTCCGCCGAACCCGATCAAATAATCTGCCTCTGATCTCTTTTACCCGTTGGAGGGTAACCATGGGATGCCATTGGAAAGGGGTATGCGCCTTGGGAACAAAGGGCGCTATGCTAATATTCACCTGTCCGAAAGAACCACTGATATTCTTTTTCAAGTCGGAGACGTTGTAAGCAAGCCGCGCAATGGCATCGATATCGTCATCTGTCTCGGTGGGAAGACCGACCATAAAATAGAGCTTCACCAGATTCCAGCCCTGCTTAAATGCCTCCACAGTACCCCTATAGAGGTCGTCATCGGCGATATTTTTATTAATAATCTTCCTCAGTGTCTGCGTTGCTGCCTCTGGTGCAAGGGTAAGTCCCGACTTGCGAACGGTATTGAGCATGGAAGGTAAAAGGACAAGTTGCTCATTTACCCGTAAGGACGGAAAAGAGATATTGACATACCGTGGACTGAAGATATGGTTCATCCGGTCCATTAACTGTTGTAAGAAGGGGTAATCACTGATAGAAAGGGATGCAAGGGATATTTCGTTATGTCCGGTATTGGCGTAACAGAGTTCCGCAAGGTGTAAAATGTTTTCTACGGTACGGGGTCGGGTGGGCCGTTTACTCATGCCGGCCTGACAAAACCTGCACCCCTGCGTACAGCCGCGCATGACCTCAATAGTGATACGGTCGTGAATGGTTTTTACATACGGTACGATAGGCCTAGTTGGGAAATAGGTCTTGTTGAGATCTTTTACCGTGGCGGACCGTATGAGAGATGGTAGCCCAGATATCTTTGGGTAGATGGCCTTTATCGTGTTATCTTGATGGTAAGCAACCTCGTATAAAGATGGTGCATAGGCATTCCTCAGGGTTTGAGCTATGGAAATAACCTTTTCTTTGCGGGTGAGTTTTTTCTGCTTCGTGTCCTTAAATAGTTCAATGAATTGTGGCAGACTTTCCTCCCCGTCTCCAATAAGAAAGATATCGATGAAATCTGTTAATGGCTCCGGAGAAATGGCAGCAGGGCCCCCTGCGATGATAAGAGGGTCTGTTTCATTACGTTCAGATGCCATAACAGGAATCCCTGAGAGATCCAGCATATTCAAAACATTGGTATACGATAGTTCATACTGAAGCGAGAAACCTATTATGTCGAATTCTCGCAAAGGGGTGTAAGTTTCAAGGGAAAAGAGCGGAATCCTGTGCTTCCTCATCAGTGATTCCATGTCAGCAAGAGGGGCAAATACCCTTTCACAAACAGTGTCCTTTCGCTCGTTAAGCAGTCCGTACAGAATCTGAATGCCAAGATGAGACATGCCGATGCTGTAAGTGTCGGGAAATGCCAATGCGATTTTTATATCAGCGTCTGCATGGGCCTTAACAACGGAGTTCCATTCTCCGCCGATATATTGCCCCGGCATTTCTACCAGGGGTAAAATGTTTTCTGTTACAAAAAGTTTTAAAGCATTCATTGTTTTACTGTTTAGACTCAATGTTGTGGTTTTTTAGTTGCACTTCGACTCTGCTTGGTGTGACGTTATTCCGGGCGGAGTCAGGGAATTAATTAATAATAATATTAAATCAGATATTAAGCAAGCCTTGTTTCGTCTTAAAATTTGTCTGGGATTTGTAATTTAACCCTCCCAATTTTTCAGGAATCCGGTCCCGGCGTTTCTTCCTCGATAGCTTGCGTTGCGCTTAGTACTGTAATCTGATCTGGCGCCTCAATGAATACATCCATCTGCTGGCCAATAAAGATCGGCATATTGGGGCGCTCTATGCTGTATATGACTTGCAGCACACGCGTATCAACGCGTTCGGTGCTGTCGCCGGTGAGCGACTTCTTCGGGATAACATATGGCTCGAAACGCACGAATTTCAGGGGTGTTTTAATTTCCCGGTTACCGCGCAGAAAGGCCACTGCCGGGGCATCCGGATACACACGCCATGCGTCATTTTCATCCACATCCACACGGACGTTCAGGGGTTCTGTACTGCCAAAAAGCATGAGCGGCGTTTGGGTGACACCTGCGGGTGCGAACTCCCCGCGGTGGATTTTTAACTGCAAAACTTTCCCCCCACACGGCGCCCGCACGATAACCCGGTCAAGATTGGTCTCTGTTTCTTTCACTTGTGCCAGAGCGGAAGCAGCCTCTGCTTTGGCCTTGGCCAGTCTTGCTTCGGCAATTTGAACCGCATAACGGCGTCTGTCCAGTTCATCCGTACTAATCACCTTTTTGTGAGACAGGATTTCAGCCTTGACCAGCTGATCTTTCAAATCATCCAGTTGCGCCCTTTCCACCCTGACTTGTGCCCTTGCTACCCTTAGTGCCGTTTGCCGCGTTGCCAGTTGTGCCTTCAGGTCCCGGTCATCGATCTTGAACAATGGATCGCCAGTCTTGACCTTGTTGCCAACAGAGACGTAGATCTCAGAGACAACACCGGGAATGAGCGTACCGATGGCGATGTTTTCCGTATTTGCCTCCACGATACCGGCTCCGGCTACGGATGATCTGAAGGGGGGTGCACTCGGATCCACGACAGGCTGAGACGGAGGGAGGGATTTGCTGCCTTTAACGACCGTTAACACAGCGAACCCAATACCTAAAACGGACAGGACAGGTAGCAGGTATTTTCTAATAATAAACCCTCCTTAAATTTTTTTATTATCTGGCGAATTACGGTTCAAACTCTCTACACTGATAATGTAACCGTCGTCCATTTTAGCAATGCGGTCTGCAAATTCAAAGATGCGCGCGTCGTGGGTGACGACGATAAATGCACGATCAACACCAACTGCCACCTCACGCAGCAGTTCCATGACCCTGTAGCCAGTCTCATGGTCAAGCGCACTGGTGGGTTCGTCGCACACAATGAGTTTCGGGTTGTGCAACATTGCCCGTGCGATGGCGACTCGCTGCTGTTGTCCGCCTGAAAGTTCAGTGGGAAGTGAGTTTGTATGATTGCTGAGTCCGACACGACAGAGGATATCACGCGCTCTATCTATTGCCTCGCGCCTTTTGACGCCATTGATAATCAGCGGAACCGCAACGTTCTCAGCCGCCGTCAGGGTAGGGATCAGGTTGAACATCTGGAAAACAAACCCGATATTCTGTCCACGATACCGCGTTTTCTCATTGGGATTCATGTGCTTGAAATCATGGCCAAACACGAGACATTCACCGCCGTCCCGATCCAGAACGCCGGCAATGACAGAAATCAACGTGGTCTTGCCACTGCCCGACGGACCAACCAGCATCATCAGTTCTCCCGTACGTACTTCCAGATCCACACCACACAGGGCATGGACCTGGGTACTTCCACTCCCATATGTTTTCGTCACGCCTTTACAACGTACTGCAATGCTATTCGTATTTAGCATAGTGATAGATACATTGTATAAACAATTTGTCGCCACAAATAAGTTTGTAACTGTTCAGCGTATTTTGCTTTCGTCTTGCTTTCTCTCTTTCGGTTCGGATCGCTCGAGGGTGGCTTACTGCTGTTGCGACTGTTACGGTTTAAACGACCAACCAGCAGCGTTATCAGTAATACCAATAACTCTACCACGGACCCATGGCCGGCGACAGCCCTTTCTCTTCAGAAAGAAGCTTCTTTACTTCTTGGAGCGTTACATCCAACCCACAGGATGTTTTTGTCCTTTTATTGGTCCAAGAGAAATTGCACAAAACTTCAGAGGTGAAACGTTTAGATGCAACCCGTATTCCTTTTCCCAACATACCTAACCCGAACGAGTCGGAAGAGATGGTAGCGCAGGCTTCCAGCCTGCATATTGTTGAATTCAAAGCAGGCAGGATGCCTGCGCTACAAAATATTTTTTGCAAGGTACTAAATGGCATTTCTTTATCCATATTCTCAATACATAATATGGTATTCTTACGATGCAGCGGATGTCAAGCGTAAAGCAGCATATATCGGAAATCAGGGAAATTATCTCTGTAACAAATCAAATTTTATTATTCTGATTTCAAGGACCGTCTCATTACAGAAGGCATTCAAATACCGTTTGAATTTGAGGCCTTTTTTTGATAATATTTCACCATTATGGAATCGCTAACTCCAGCAAACTTCTTTGGCAAGGCGCGCATCCATGTCTTGCTCTTTATTGCAACGTTTTTGACCACATATTATGTTAATGGGTTATGGTACTCCATTACCATAATGACGATCCTGCTTTCCCATGAATTGGGACACTTTTTCATGTGCCGAAAATACCATGTTGCAGCCACGATGCCCTATTTTCTCCCCCTTCCTTTTCCGCCCTTTGGTACCTTTGGGGCAGTGATCAAGATGAAGGGACTTATACCTGATAAAAGGGCTTTATTTGACATTGGCGCAGCTGGCCCTTTGATTGGACTTTTCTTTTCCATGCCTGCTATTATTATTGGACTCATCCTTTCTGATGTGCGCCATGTACCGAGCGATACCTCTCAATACCTCGGACTCGGGGAACCGATTTTGTTCTCGCTTATCGCCAAACTCGTATTTGGAAATCTCCCTGATGGCATGGATATCTACCTTCACCCTGTTGCCTTTGCTGGTTGGGCGGGTTTGTTTGTTACAGCGCTCAATCTCTTGCCAATTGGACAGCTTGACGGTGGACACGTCATGTATGCTTTATTAGGCAAAAAAAGTAAAATTGTTTATACTATAGGTATTCTTATTTTTTGCGTAATTGCCATATTGCTGTATCCTGGATGGATGGTCTTTGCCGTACTGCTCCTGCTTTTTGGATTCCGACACCCCGCCCCTATAGACGAACACACCACATTAGACCCTAAGCGCAGGATACTCGGCATTATCCTGTTTATCATATTTTTAGTATCCTTTACCCCAGTGCCACTGAAACTTTAATTGAGCAGTATATTTGGTGAAAAATTTTTACGTTATAAATGATTTATATTTAATTTTCATAAACATATTTCTCAGGTTTTTTATTTCTGTGTAATCTGCGAAATCTGTGGTTGCCTCTAAAGTATGAAGACAAAAGTAGTTATTGCCATGAGCGGCGGTGTTGATAGCAGCGTTGCCGCACATTTTCTTGTAGAACAGGGCTATGAAGTCATTGGCTTATTTATGCGCCTGGGTATTGACAAACTTGACGCTATAACTAAGACAAAGGTCTGCTGTAGCCTTGAGGATGCGAACGATGCCCGCACTGTAGCAGATCAGCTTGGCATCCCATTCCATGTATTGAACTTTAAGGATGCCTTTGATCGTATTATCGATACCTTTTGTGCCGAATACCTCAATGGCAGGACACCGAACCCATGCATCCTCTGCAATCAGGAATTAAAATTCGGCAAGCTACTGGATTTTGCCAGGATGCTGAATGCCGATTTTATTGCCACCGGACATTACGCAAAGGTGGAGAAGTCAAAGGACAGGTACCTTCTTAAAAAAGGTATTGATGCCCGTAAAGACCAATCCTATGTGTTGTTCTCATTAACTCAGTACCAACTCTCGAGAACCCTCTTTCCATTAGGTACGGTAACCAAAGAATCAGTTCGTGAAGTGGCCAAGAACTTAAACTTAAAAACCAAGGATAAACCAGAAAGCCAGGATATCTGTTTTGTCCTGGATAATAACTATCACACCCTTTTATATGAAAGGTTCGGGGATCGTATAACCCCAGGACTTCTCAAGGATACGAGGGGAAATATTCTGGGAAAGCACCCTGGAGCCCCCTTCTTTACTGTTGGACAACGCAAGGGACTCGGCATTGCCCTGGGAACGCCACGATATGTAGTTGATATTAATCCAGGGGAGAATACTGTTGTGATTGGTACTGATGACGAACTTCTGGAAGATGAATTGGTGGCATCGACTCTAAATTGGGTATCTCTTGATAAACTTGATACACCGATGAGAGTACAGGCAAAGATACGATACAATCATGCCCCTGCAGATGCTATCGTATATCCGTTTGAACCAGACAAGGTACGTGTCGTGTTCAAAGAGCCGCAAAGGGCCATTACCCCAGGACAGGCAGTTGTTTTTTATGATAATGACACCGTAGTCGGCGGGGGATGGATAGAAAGAAAAAACGCGGAAAATATTTAGCCGTTCCAGAGACCTTTATATCGATGTCCTGCGAACTGAAGTTCGCGCTACACAGGCGGTAAAACCTAATTTTTAGCTGATCGCTCCCAAACTCCTTTCCCATTTTCATGCCATTTTGTAAGCCTTCGGCTCATGAATGTTTATTATGAACAGTTTCCCCCTTGTTTTTATTTTATTAATCCTACCGAATCTGACCTCCCCTTTACTTTTATTATTTTTCCCTTTACCAGAGAGAAAAAACAGCATATCCACGTACAAATTCATATATACTCGTAACCATTTAAATGAGAAAACAATTCTGCGCTTTTAAATGTCAAAAGTTACGATAATTCCGTGTTATTTGTGAAATGGAAAAGGATTTGACTTATTTCCCTTAATTTAATAAAGTAAACACCCATAAAGCCTTTGTTTGCAAAGGGAAAAAATCCATTTCTTCTGATAGGGAATTCAAAGATTACGGCTATTTTTCAGATTAATACAAACTATTCAATGGATGCTATTATAATTAAAAAGACAAAAGCAAATGGATTGATACATGAGTTGAATCGACTCATCGGAAAGGAAAACGTACTTCACACGCTGGAAGACCGGATATGTTATTCTTACGATGGCTCCAAGCAAAAATACATACCAGACGTTGTTGTAAGACCACAGTCCACCCGGCATGTTTCCAACATATTACGGTTTGCGAATGAGCACGAAATACCCATTTATCCCAGAGGCGCCGGCTCAGGACTTACCGGTGGCGCTGTACCGGTAATGGGGGGGATTGTATTAGATTTCACCCAAATGAATCACATATTAGAGATCGTCCCCGAAGACCTTACCGCAACCGTTGAACCGGGAGTGGTCACCCAAACACTGCAAAACGAGGTATCTAAATATAAACTCTTTTATCCACCGGACCCTGCCAGCGCCCCATTCTCTACCATAGGCGGCAACGTAGCTGAATGTTCCGGTGGGATCACGGGACTAAAATATGGCGTTACACGGGATTATATTCTATCCCTGGAGGTTGTCCTTGCCGATGGAAGCATCATTCATACAGGTCGCAAGACCTTAAAGAGCGTTACAGGCTACGACCTTACGCGTCTGTTTGTTGGTTCGGAAGGCACGCTGGGTGTTTTCACTCAGATCACGGTAAAACTGCTTCCCCTTCCGGAAAAGACTGAAACGCTTTTAGTCTTTTTTGCAGAGCCTCGGGATGCGATTTTGGCCGCAAACGAGATCATCTCCAATAGCCTCTTACCCCGTGCACTCGAATTTATTGACAAATCAAGTATCGACTGTGTTATGGGATATAGGCAGGAAATGCAAATCCCTGCAGAAGTGAATGCCATTTTGCTCATAGATATTGATGGAAAAGATACTAGTGTTAAAATAGAGGTTTCTCTTATAGAGAAAATTGTCGCAGAAAATCATGCACTGAAGGTTAGCTCTGCAAAAAATCCTCAGGAACGGGACGCACTCTGGGAAGTAAGGCGTGCCATCTCTCCGGCGCTTTATCATATAGCCCCTTTTAAAATCAACGAAGACATCTGCGTCCCAAGAAGCCAGATATTAGAGATGTTGCACAGGATAAATGATATCAACAAACGATATCCTTCTTTAAAAGTCGCTTCCTTTGGGCATATCGGAGACGGCAATATTCATGTTAATGTTATGCATCGCGAAGGTGAGCAGCAACGTTTACTGGCAGAAAGGATGATTGAGGAAATTCTCCGTAATACCGTCGAACTTGGTGGGACAATTTCCGGAGAACACGGAATAGGAAATGTAAAATCAAGATTTTTATCACTTGAAGTGCCACCACAAGAGTTGCAAATTATGAAAGATATTAAACATCTTCTGGATCCAAAGGGTATATTAAATCCAGGGAAGATGTTTTTAGAATAAGCAATGTTTTAAACCACAGATACACAGATGTCACAGATAAGAATCTCAACAATCTGTGGAATTCTATAATCCGGAATCTGTGTAATCTGCGAAATCTGTAATTCCAAACGTGTTTATTGGTCAGAGGCTTTGCCCCGCTAGTATTTTTAATTCTATTCTCAGGATTTCAGTGGTACTGAGTTTATTTTGTTACAGAAAAAGATATTATATATAAAAGGAGTTGTTTACATATGACATTATCCAGGATTGCTAGGGAGGTAAGGACGTCGGCAACTCTTGCCATCACCGCCAAGGCCAAACAACTAGCGGCAAAAGGCGTTGATGTCATTGGCTTTGGTGCAGGAGAGCCTGATTTTGATGTGCCGGAAAACGTGAAAAATGCCGCAATCAAGGCCATCAAAGATGGCTACAACAAGTATACACCTACATCTGGCGCACCGGAATTAAAAGAGGCTATCTGCGAAAAGCTTCTTAGAGACAATCAGTTGAGATATACTCCTTCCCAAATTCTGGTGTCCGCAGGAGCGAAACAATCCATCCTTAATGTTGTGCTTGTCCTTTGCGATACAGGAGATGAAGCCGTCATCCCTTCACCGTACTGGGTAAGCTACCCAGAAATGGTCACTATGGCAGGAGCAAAACCAGTATTTTTGAATACCACAGACAAGGAAAATTTCAAGATAACCAAAGAATCGCTTGCCAAAGCAATAACGCCCAGAACGAAATTGCTCTTCATCAACAGCCCTGGTAACCCTACAGGTATGGTCTATACGGAAAAAGAGTTACGAGAAATCGTATGTTTTGCGGTTGAAAGAGGACTTTACGTTATCTCCGATGAGATTTATGAAAAGATTTTGTATGACGGAGTAAAGCACGTCAGTCCCGCCTCCTTTAGTGACGAGTGCTATAAGAAGGTAATTACAGTAAATGGTTTTTCAAAGGTGTATGCCATGACGGGTTGGCGTCTCGGATATGCCGCAGGCGCTGAAAAAATCATAAAGGCGGCAACGAATATCCAGGACCATACGACCTCCGGTGCAAATTCCGTTACCCAGAAGGCCGGCGTCGAGGCATTAAAAGGTAATCAGGACTCGGTGAATTTTATGGTGCAGGAATTTGATAAACGGCGAAGGTACATCGTTGAACGGCTGAACAAGATCAAAGGAGTTTCCTGTTTACTTCCACAGGGCGCATTTTACGCATTCCCCCGGGTATCCGATCTTTACCAAAGAAAGATTGCTGGTCAAACAGTAACAAATTCCTTCGAATTGGTTAACCTATTGCTTGAAAAGGCATTCGTTGCCTTCGTTCCCGGCGCCACTTTTGGGGCAGATGATTACATCAGGATTTCATATGCAACCTCTATGGCAAATATTGAAAAGGGGCTTGACCGGTTTGAGAAGTTTTTGGGCAGTTAGAGACTCTTCTTTTTTTCAAAAAGCTAAATTGTTACGAAAAGAGATATTGTGAATACAAAAGTGGGAAGTTAAACCTTCATGATTGGAAGGAGGTTCATAAAGGCCTGAGGAAAAAGCATAAATGAGACTCCGTTACACTGAGCGGGCGAAGGGATGATGTTGAGTTAGCATTTGAGTGATATGAAAAACAAAGAAAAGGTCTCGGTTTTGAATTTTTAGGACGTAAAGGCCCTATATTTATCGGCTTTTACGGCGAACAGGAAGTTTTTCCCTGTAACTACCCGTATCTTCAGGCTCGGTAAGACCTACGGCAACTCGCTTTCCCTTTCCGCCTGCCTTGAATTTCGCTCCACGCGGCCCAAAAGAAATCGACCCAGATGATTTGCTCAGGTTTAAGGTCACTCCATGCGCTATCTTTATTCGTCTCCAGAAACAAAAACTCATTAGCCCTCCTGAATAGCTTTAGATGGCATGTTGCACCTCATATCTCTCTTGCTTCTTAGTACAACCATTTCCTCATCAAGCCCATGTCGGAAAATATCAAGCCTATCGGATTTTCCCAGAATCTTTGAGTTGGATAGCGCTATACTTAAAGGGAATAGGGCCGGACTGTTAATAATCGTTTTAAGCGAAGCTGATTTTTTGCCGCTTGAAATTAAGACAGCCTCAATCAACCATCCTGTGAGGAGGTCATTTTTTACAGGCAATGGTTTTAGCTGGTAGGCTGGAGGTGTTAGCCTCCAACCCCCACTCGTCGCCAAATACTTTGGACAACGTAACAAAGTATCCTTTTAAACCATACGTATTTCTCGTAGTTAGCGACCCCGTAAAGTTGCTCTCAATCAGAGAAAAGTTAATTATCATGCCTTTGCACACGCATTACGATATTCTCTTTCAAATGAGAGTAATCCCATTTTAAAGAATCGGTGTACTGGGAAACGTTTGTTGTCTGTTCTCCACTTTCTCGAAAACTTGAAGCATCGAAGCCTCATTCGTACCCAGCAGTCTAACTTGCGATAGGTGTTCTTCACATCGCCCAGCCGAAAGTAGTTGACATGCCCCCGTATAACAGGATTTAATTTTGCTATGACGGCTTGCAGGTTAACCCCTTGCGTGCGTTTCGTAATGTTTCTGATGGTGTCCTTGAGTTTGTCCAGCGATTTATCGCTTATTCCCTTGTGTGCGCCATTGAACTTATAGCCGAGAAATCTGAAGCCTCTTTTGAAGTTGGTGAGCTTGGTTTTATCCTCGCTCAACTTCATTCCAAGCTTCCCTTCAATAATTTCTTTGACGTAGCTCAGGGCGGCAGGGAGTTCTTCTTTGGTCTTTGTCATGACAACGAAATCATCGGCATAGCGGACAAACTTATATCCCGCCTTTTCAAGCTCCTTGTCGATAATATTACCGACAAGATTAGCAAGTAGGGGGGATATGACGCCTCCTTGCGGAGTGCCTTCGGTTGTCTCATGCACGATGCCGTCCTCCATGACACCTGCCTTAAGCATCTTCTCAATACTGTTCAACACCCATCCATCAGCGATTTTCTCACGCAAGGCGTCCATAATAAGCTTGTGTGGTATAGTGTCGTAGAATGCCTTTATGTCGGCATCCAATACGGTATACCCCTCTTGCTTATACTCTTCAAGCCGTTTGATAGCATCGTGACAGCATCGCTCAGGTCGAAATCCAAAACTGTTATCAGAGAAGTCCTTCTCAAATATCGGTTCTATGTACTAAGTCTCAATAAAACTACTCGGCAACTCGCATCTTTTAGCCTCCCGTTCGGACCGTGCCACTGGAGGTCCTCGCATATCTGACGGGATAATTGTGTTCTGGATTTTTACCAGTTTTCTGCTATTATATCCCGTATCCGACTTATATCTTCATCCGATATCTCTTTTCTGCATATTCTCATGCGGGTAAATTACCTATTGTACAAGGAATTTCAAAGTTGCGGTTTAGAGCGACGAGCCTCGTCACTCTACAGATAAAAAGTTGCCGAAGGTCTAATTTATTATTTGATGAACAGATTATCAGAGAAGACACAAATACAATAACTGCCCTTAAAGATATTGTCCGGGCTATTGAAGAAATACAGGATCACATCAAAAATAAAAAAAGTCAACTGAAAGAAGCCATAACACCGGAAGAGAGGTTAGAAATTATCAAAGAAATTGATATCCTCAAAAAACGTCTGGAATCGCTCGAGGGAAATTTTGAAGCAATTGCAACAGGTCTGGACATGGAGGCATTTACCGCAAAACCACAAAAACGTTTTGACTGGAAAGAGGAAGTCCAGTCCCTCATTGGACCGCTTGTTAATATTTATTTTAGGTCTTATCTGGACGGCGAAACAAACCCTTCCTCGTTTCTATGAGCAAGGGACGCTTTTATTAAACCTTGGACCGGTGAAAGAAAATGAACGGGTGATATATAACGGACTTCCCTGGAAGGTGGTTTCGCTGCACTTTTATACTCAATTAGTTAATCCGGAATTAAAGGGTGGACTGATCAGGCTTCCGTTGAGTGAACTCAAAGATATCCGATCACGTCCGTATCATCCGGACGAGCCCTGGTTTCCTTGCAAAGAAAACGATTGGGTTCTTCTGGCAGATGGAACAATGGGTATGGTGGCAACACAGACTCCTGAGGTTGTACAACTTATTCTTGGCGGAGGCAGTTATAAGACTTATCCTACGGAAGAATTTTTGAAACAAAATCCAACCAATATTTCCAGAAATTTTCGCGTTCATGTTACCTTTGGTATTGATTACCAATATCAGGCAATAAGTACGACCGAAATTCCTGATAAACTGAGAGAGATGATAAAGGCAGGGCTGATAAACGAAGGTTATGAAAACGACATCATCAAGCTTGCTGTGGAATTTAAAGAGGTAGGAGATTCGTC
Organism: Candidatus Brocadia sp.; assembly: GCA_046291035.1. GTDB lineage: Bacteria > Planctomycetota > Brocadiia > Brocadiales > Brocadiaceae > Brocadia. The sequence continues at coordinate 4,923 of JBKBTA010000002.1, read as the reverse complement.
TCTCGACTATTTAATTTTTGCAGATTTTTCTGGACGGGTTGCAAAAGATTATTATAAACTTCCCCGAATTATTCAAAAAATTGCATTGGACACTTGCAATAAATTCGGGTGGGAAATTCCTTACACGACATTTACTATACATACGGCTTCTTCTCAAGCCTGTCACGTGGATTCTCAAAGCGATAAAACAATGGTATGACAAATCGGGGAAAAGCAGGCTGATGAGTTGAGGACTGGATTATTACTGCACAAATCAAAATCTCATGTCGAGTTTGAAGATACCAACCCAAAGGTAAAAATCCAGGAGACGAATCATTCTGGAACTTATTTCACCGAACTTAAATTCTCTTGCCATCGCGGTGAGAGGGCTGGACATCGGGATAGTGCCCGTGCTGCCTCAATATCAGCCTTGTGGTTGCACCTGATGTAATACGCCTTGGCAACCGTCCACTGCGGGAAAGGTCTCTCTAGAAGTACAAAAGCATTTCCTGCCACCACATATCCCTCCTGCAAGACACGGAAATACCAGCCGGTCTTCCCCGTTTGTTTAATGCGGAGAGAGAAATCTTTGACTCCCCACCGGCGTTCTATCTTCCAGCAGGGTTGACGCGGTTGTGAAACTTGCACAATGGCCTCACCGGTTTTAAACACGTCACCAATGCAAACCTCATCCTCAAGCAAGCCACTGGTCGTAAAATTTTCGCCGAAGGCACCGTAAGGCATATCCTGTATAGTAAATGCTTGCTTCCAGTAAGAGTAATGCTCGGATGGATATACATTGACCGCCTTGTGCGGACCGCCGTGGACCAATAAGTCTGCCTGTGCATCTCCTTCGAGGTTAAGTTTGTCCAACCACACCGGACCGCAAACCGCTGTTTTGAAAATACCCGTCACCCAGGATTTGTCGGACGAATCGGTTGTTTTTGTTTCACCAAGTTTTCTTGGCAAGCCAACCTGAATTGAAAGGACCCTTGCTTCTTTCATAATATGCAGTGATTGGTTACTATTATAGGCCGCATTTCGAAGACACGCCTGATTGCCGGTACAGAACTATTTCTTGCATTTACCAAAAAGTTACACTATTAATAACACCAAACAACGGTAAAATCAAAACGAAAACTAAAGTTCGCGTTACATTGACAAAATACTTGTTTTTTTAAGATAAAAGCACTATGCTTTAATCAGTAAAAAGTTTTGGTCACAGAAATATCATTTGAACATTTAAAGGAGTTATGAAATGAAAAGATTTTCGACGTTGACCCTTATCGTAACTTTAACGGTCGTAGTTTCAGCACAGGGCATTTATGCCGGTTCCAAGAAGTTGTACAAAACACCGCCTGAAAATGTATACATGAAAGAAAAGCAAGATGCGTCTTACTCACAGGAAGCGTCTCCTCTTTCCGGCAAGATCGTGGAAACGATGAATAGTGGTGGTTACACCTATCTCTGTATCGAAAATGATGGTAAAAAGGCCTGGGCGGCTGTACCGGAAATGAAAGTGGCTGTTGGACAGGAGATTGCTCTCCAGCCCGGTTATGAAATGGTAAATTTCATGAGCAAGACACTTAACCGGACATTTGATAAGATTATTTTCTCCAGCGGACCCGTCTCAGCGGATAGTGCAATTGAAACAAAAAGTTTTCATGGCAAAGCTATCAGCAAAGAGAAAGCGTCATTGCATGATGAAAAAATACAGGTTGAGAAGGCCTCCGGTCCGGATGCTTACACAGTGGCAGAGCTTTATGAAAAAACGGCCTCACTCGACAGAAAAACTGTTGTTGTCAGGGGTAAGGTTGTAAAGGTCTCATCGGGAATTATGGGAAGGAACTGGTTACACATTCAGGACGGGAGTGGAAAGCAGGAGGATGGCAGCAACGACCTCGTTGTGACGTCAAAAGACCTGGCCTCCGTTGGAGACGTTGTTACCGTAAACGGGACTTTATACAAGGACAAGGACTTTGGGAGCGGTTACAAATATGATGTGATCGTGGAAGAGGCAAGTATTAAGAAATAAACAAAGCCCTCAAAGATATATTTGACATAAAAATATTGGTAGGAGCCAACTCCTGTTGGCGCTTCAAGCCCATACACCAGGTATCGGTCCGTCACAACCCTTGCACTTGCCATCTTTGAGATGGTTTTCTAATATGGAGAAACCAGCCCGCCTGATTACAATATGCTGGCAGTGCGGACAGTAGGTATTTTCACCTGCATGTCCGGGCACGTTGCCCACGTAAGGGAAGTGAAGTCCTGTATCAAGTGCAACTTTTCTCGCCATTTCCAGGGTTTTTACGGGTGTTGGAGGCAGGTTTTTGATCTTGTAAGTTGGATGAAAGCGCGTAAAGTGGACAGGGACATCTATCCCCAGATTTTCCTTAATCCAGACGCACATCTCCCTGATTTCCTTTTCACCGTCATTGAGTGTCGGTATCACAAGCATAACAATTTCAAACCATATTCCCACCTTCTTCAAGGTTTGCAAGGTGTTCAAAACGGGCTTCAATTCACCGGTACAGATCTCCTGGTAAAATTTTTCTGTAAAACCTTTCAGGTCGATCTTCACCGCGCTTAGGTGTTGACACAACTCTGTTAAAGGTTTTTCCTGAATATACCCATTGGATATCATAACACTCCTTATACCCTGTTCTTTGCCTGACCGGGCCGTGTCATACATGTATTCATAAAAGACTACCGGTTCGGAATACGTGAAGGCAATCGTTTTACTGCCGTTCATTCTGGCATCTCTTACCACGTCCTCGGGTGTCAGTTTGATGCTTTCTATCTGTTCAGGCCGATATTGAGAGATTTGCCAGTTCTGGCAAAATTTACATTCAACGTTACATCCGGCTGTTGCCAGAGAATAAGCCTTTGTGCCAGGCAAATAATGGAACAAGGGTTTTTTCTCAATAGGGTCCACATTCAGTGCGCAGACACGGGAATGCACTAACGTGTAATACGTACCGCCGCGATTTTCCCGCGCACCACAATAGCCACGCTCCATATCAGCAATGGTACATTTTCGGGGACAGAGTTCGCATTCTACCCGGGCATCTTCCAGTTTCTTGTAATGCATGGCCTCCTTTACGGGAAATCCTTGATTAATACCCTTAAGCGCTTCAGGATGATAAACGTCCTCAGCCCATGCCGCCACCTTGTCTCCCAGGCAAAAACTACACGCCCCAAATACCCCCGTCTTTAACAACGACCTTCTGGTAATCATAAAACACCTTAAATTAAGCCTTCTGCGAATTTAGTAGTGTAGTGGCAATTCATGAATTGCCACTACAGGTTGGTTTGAAAGTCTAAACATTTAATCGCGCCTTACGGCAACTTTTCACACAACCGAGACGGTTGTGCTACCAGTATGAAAATTCCTGTATAACCAAATTATAGTGCTATCATACCGGTGAGTCAAGAAATGCTGGATACAATTTCTGTTTGTATTCGTTGCGAATTTTGAAAAAATCTTGCGAGTTTTGTTGAAAACGCCGTTTGATTTGTGTATAAATTAATGTATTAAAACCCACTTTGCCCTTTCAGCAAGGATGCTGTTGTTCCAGAATATTTGTTTGGAAAGCGCGTATGGAACCGATTCGGCGATTAAAGATCGATTTCGATAAGGAACTCATTTCTACAATTCAAATCTACTTAATGAATATCCTGAATACCAACGACATTGTGTACGATGTAGATGGAGAAGTGATTAGTGAAATCAATGCCTCTGCGTATTGCAAGACGCTTCGGTTTGTCAGCGAACGAAAAGATTTATGCCGTTCCTATAGCTGGGAACTGGCGAAAAGTGCCATCCATTTCAAAAAATCCTTTGAGGATGCATGCCCCGGCGGTTTGACGTTGCTTTCAATGCCGATATGCATTGACGAAAATACGGTGATTGGTGCGCATTGCGTGACGATTTCCAATCCATTTCGTTCAAAGTTCAGTGTATACGATATTGCCGCACAGTTTAATATCGACGCCCGTATCTTATGGGATGCTGTGAAAAAAACACCGCCCATGCCAAAACCGATTTTGAAGATTGCGCGGGAGCAAGTAGTTTTAACAACTGAACTGATGTCAAAGATTCTTGGTCGCATTCATAGTTTAAAACAGAGCGAAGCGTCAATGTCAAAAAAATACCACGATATTGAGGAAATTTTTCGGAGCCACAAAAACGAGTAAGTGGGCAATTTTGGTTCATTTATAGCTTGCAATTTCTATGAGAAATGCTAAACTTTCTGGGAGTTTGCTCAAATGTCCTTATAGGACATAAATGCCTGTTCATGACATAACAATAAAATCTCTAACGTTTGTGCCGATTACAAGACCTACCTTTAAAGAGGAGGATGTACGGAATGAGAAGTATTGCATTACTTAACCAGAAGGGGGGTGTGGGGAAAACCACTACAACCGCAAACTTGGGCGCATGTCTTGCAATGCTGGGGAAAAAGGTATTGGTCATTGATATGGATCCGCAAGCCAACCTGAGTGTTCATCTCGGAGTAGATATTCACAATTTAAAGTATTCCGTGTACAATCTCATTATGGGAGAGTGCAAACCAGAGGAAGTGATTTTAAACACTGGTGTTCAGGGGCTGGATATTATTCCAGCCAATATAGAACTTTCCGGGGCAGAGATTGAGCTGGTAGGTGTTGTGGGCAGAGAGACGGTACTCAAGGAATATTTAGGAGATGTACTCAACAGGTACGATTATGTCCTTGTCGATTGTCCTCCTTCTCTTGGTTTGTTGACCCTCAATGTCTTGACATTTGTGCATGAGTTATTTATTCCCTTGCAGACGGAATTTTTTGCACTGCAAGGGGTAAGTAAATTATTAGATACGTATGAAGTTGTCCGGAAGAGATTAAATCACGATTTGGAAATTACGGGAATCGTCTTTTGCATGTATACCAGCCGTACCCGTC
>JBKBTA010000029.1:0-21226 GCA_046291035.1 Candidatus Brocadia sp. | reverse complement strand
TACATCGCACATCCAAAAACTCCAACCCTTATTTCTCATATACTTACGACTCCTTACTACCCCAAAATCGCTCTCCCACCTACACTTTTTGCGTAAGTTCGGTTAAGCACGCAGAAATGGTATTTTCAACCACTCAGGTATCCCATACTTCAAGGCACACCCTTCTCAACCGAAATGTTTTATCATGCATGTGTAGTTGTGTCAACTGGCAAAGAAGTGAACGATTATGAATTTCGAAGTCTGGAAGAATTGTAAAGTGCAAATACAATAAAAAGATATTTTAGAGTATATGCTATATCAAACTTCTTCCCGTGAGCGCTTTATAGGCATTCAGGTACTTTTCAGAGGTCTTTTGAATGATGTCAGGGGGAAGGGTTGGCGCCGGTGGTTTTTTGTCCCAATGAATGCTCAAGAGATAATCGCGGATAAACTGCTTGTCATAGGAGTGTTGAGGCTTCCCCGGTTCATAATCTTCTTGTGGCCAAAAGCGTGACGAATCCGGAGTGAGTGCCTCATCGATCAGTATCGTCTTGCCATCGTTTGTAATGCCCCATTCAAATTTGGTGTCGCAGATGATAATGCCCCGCTCTCTTGCATAATCACTGGCCTTAAGGTAAACCTTCATGCTCTTTTCCTTCAATTCTTCGGCAAGTTTTTTGCCAATCATATCAACGACCCTTGAAAAGGAGATGTTCTCATCGTGTCCTGTTGTTGCCTTGAAAGCCGGGGTAAAGATGGGTTCGGGGAGTTTGTCAGATTCCCTGAGTCCAGGCGGTAACTTGATCCCGCAAATTGACTGGGTCCTCTGGTATTCCTCCCAGCCGGAGCCAGCCAAATAACCCCGGATAACGCATTCTATAGGAATGACCCTCACCTTCTTTACGAGCATGGAACGACCCTGCAGGGTGTCTTTATGCCTTGCGATAACGTCGTTATTCATGTTCTCAATCCTAGTGGTAATAAGATGGTTTTCGACGATGTCTGCGGTATATTTGAACCAAAATTCGGAAAGTCCGGTAAGCACCTGCCCTTTGAATGGGATGCCACTTGGCAAAACTACATCGAATGCCGAGATACGGTCTGTGGCAATAATTAATAAAGTGTCATTAATTTCGTAAATGTCCCGTACCTTGCCGCGATTGCACAATTTGAGTTGCGGGATATCCGTGGTAAGCAGGGGAATGGTTTCTTTATTCATAGATTAATAGTTTATATGACAAGGTTCTGGATATGTTGTCTGAGTTTTGTCTTGAGTTTGTTTATACCCTTGAGATTCGGTTTTAACGACAAGGCAATGTTCAGGTGTTTTAAAGCATTTTCATATGCTTCCATTTTAAGAAAGCACTCAGCCATTTTTTTGTAAATAAAGGCATTTTCGTTTTTATATAAATTGAGCTTCAGCACCTTTTCGTAATAGCCCAGAGCCTTCTCAGGAGGAGCGGTTCTTGCCAGATTACGGCAATAGATGTTTCTTATCCGTTCTTTAATCTCGTGGAGCAAATGTCTGCGGTTGGTAGAACCTTTTCCCCTTTCAAGGATAAATTCGTAAAGTTCGATAGCAACATCGTATCTTTTGAGTTTTTCATATGCCTCGGCCAATAAAAATTTGCAGTCGATATAGTCCCGGTGATTTAAGTATGAAAGAAAGTCAATATCCCTAAAATCTTTTAAGAGCCGTTCGTAATTGTCAACAGCTGTGTTTATATGGCCATCCAGGAGGTCAAAAAAAATAATACGGATGCGTGCCTGAATATCATCGTCTAGGGTTGCTTCTTTTTTAGAGGTTCTTGGTTTTCCAGTTGTCTGGAAAAGATGTTTGTATTGTTTATCGTATTGTTCCCGTGTTATAGAATCAGAGAGCGTCTTATATGCCTGTATAATGATCTTGGTCTTTGATTCAGCCCACTGCTTATTCTGGCTGTGTATATCGGGATGATATTTTTTGATAAGTGTTCGGAACGAGCGTTTTATCTCTTCTGCACTTACTTCTTGGTGTACTTCGAGGACGTCGTAATAATTTACCACGGTTGAAATCATTTAGAATATAATAATTACCATTGGGCAGTCTCAGAAACAACTTTAACATGCCAGTCATTTCCAGCTCCGGGCTTCTTCCGTAGCAATGACGATGTAAAGAGGTGTTAAGGACAGCACAAAAAGACGCACAGATATTTATGATACAAATTTAAAACAGATTTGAGAAATAATGTTAACAGCTATTTTGCCTCCTGTCAATAGGTATGATGAAACATCCATAAGCCATAGGCTCACAAAAAAACATGAGAATGTTTATTTTTTAGACAATCGACCTCAGTTTCAGGTTGAAAATAGATGTAGGATGCGCAGGAGACTTAGAGGGTCACATCTTAAATGTTAAATAATCACATAACTCCAATTATTTAACATTTAAGATGTGCCCCTCCCCCTACTCTCTTGAATATTTCATAATAAATTCCGAGGAGAAAGCGGATGGCATTATCCTTGCAAGCCAAATAACATCTAACCAGAACGAGTCGGAAGAGAGGGTAGCGCAGGCATCCTGCCTGCTTTTGAATTCAACGATATGCAGGCATGTAGAGGCAATTCATGAATTGCCTCTACAACGACATGCAGGCTGGAAGCCTGCGCTACTATCTCTCTCTGCTGGTTCAGGCTTGAAGCCTGAACCCATAAGAGAAGTAAATGTACGGGTAATCAGAAACACATATTTATTCTAAAGAAAGGAGGAAAAAAATGTGGAAATGCATTGGTGTTGTTGGTTTGATGGCATGCGCGACGTTTGGTTCGGTTTTTGCCGATGGGCAGGCCGGCAAACCATCGAAGGAAGAATTTGCGCAAAAGGCCCAGAAGATACAGATGCCGTTCATTGCCAATGAGGGACAAACGGACGAACGGGTGAAATACTACGCAAAGACCCTCGGCGGGACGGTGTACGTGACAGAAGAAGGCGGGGTCGTTTATCTGTTACCGAAACGAGGAGCAGATAAAAAGAGAGGCCTCCATTCAGGGAACGCTTCTTCTCTGCGCCCGGAAACGGGTCATCGGCTTCGAACAGAAACCCACACTCAGGAATCGAGTGGCGTTGCATTAAAGGAGGCGCTTGTAGGTGGAAAGACAGGCGAAATAAGCGGTGAAAAAAGGTCAGAGACGGTGGTGAGTTATTTTAAGGGGAACGACCCGTCAAGGTGGAAAACCAGGATTCCTACGTATGAGATGGTGCGTCTGGGAGAGGTGTATAAAGGGATAGAACTCAAATTAAAGGCGCACGGGGATGGCGGGGTAGCTGGGTAAGATTTTTCAAATCATTTGCTGGGTATTAGACTCAAATATTCTGAGACTAAGAGGGCATTTCTGGAGCATTTATTCTGGGACTTAGCAAACAATTGTTCAGTGATACAAAATCAGCAAAAGAACTTAAACAGGTGAGTTCAAAAATAACGAGAATAATAAGAAAACTGAGAGCGCATCGACTCATATCGAAAATACCCCGCTCAACAAGGTATAAAGTTACTGAAAGGGATTCGTATTTTAGGCGCATCTCTTAAGATGAAAAAGAAGTTTTTACAGAGTAATACTATAGAAAGCGGGGAATTATAACTGCGTATCTTTTTCATCCTTCATTTTTTTCACGGTTGCGATATTTTGTTTTATTAATGTTGTATGCATCCTCGAACTCCCCTGGGTAAATAAGTCTAAAGCTCGTTCAAAATAGTCAAGCGCCTTATCAAGCTCCCCCATATTTTTATAGACAATCCCGATATTCCCATATTGCACGGCCTCTCCATGTTTATCACCATTTTCTATGTATAGCTTCAGTGCATTTGAGAAATACTCTAGTGATTCAATTTGCAGCCCCTTACTTATATAGGTAATACCTATACGGCTCAGATTTATTGCTTCTTTATGGCGATTTCCCAGCTTCCTGGAGACGTCTAACGCCTGTTCATAATAATAAGCTGCCTTATCAAAATCTCCTGCTCCGCAATAGAGATTTCCAATATTTCCTAACAACGTAGGCATTTTTTCGGTAAGGCCGAGTTCTTTCGTTATGGTCGTTAGTTTTAATAAATGTTCAATCGCATTATCTACATCGTCCATATGATAATATATTTGCCACAGTTGTGAAAGGATATGCGATTCACCAGCCCTGTCCCCCATGTTAATATATATTCCTAGAGATTCCTGAAGGTACTGAATTGCCTTATCTGTTTCAAAGGTGTCTCGAAAGATAATCCCGATATTGCCCAGAATAGAAGCTTCCCCTTTTTTATTTTTCATTTCTCTGTGAATAGAAAGTGCTTGATTAAAAAAGTCTATTGCCTTGTCATTGTATCCTTGCTTATGACAGATGATTCCACCTTTGCGCATAAATTCAACGTATTCACGTTTATCCCTTCCCGATTCTTTGCTATAGGCAATCGCTCTCTCGATAATTTCGGTGCAACATTCCACGAACCCAAATGAATAAAATCTGTCAATTAATTCCGTGGAGGCATGCAGGTATGCGTCTTTGTTCCCGCTGCGATGTAAATATGAATGATAAAGTCGTAATGCATCAAAATTATGTTTGTCATCAAGCAGGTTTTGAAGATAATATGCCGATAGCTGTTTGTATCTATCACACAAATCGTCTCCTTGCTCAACTAATTTTTCAATCACCGCATCAGAAAACTCTTGGTGCAGTATTTTGACACTATCTCTTGATGATTCCCCCTGCGATGAGGCGGCGGGGTGTGCGATGCCTTCAACAGCATCGTGAACGGTATTCATTACCATTCGCAGCTCTTTCTTTTTTAAGGATTGGGCAATTTTATTTACCGGGAGTGTCGTCAAGAAAGAAATCATGCAATGGTTCGTCCAGTCAGAAACTATGGAACACCAGTGCACTATCTCCAAATCGTCATTGTCACGAATGTTTTCATATAATTTGATCATCAAATCATGGAGGCCATCCGGTAATTTATCGATAGCTGATTCAATCGTTTCACCGTCTTTGGTCAAACTTTCTAATAGCCTTACACTCGATTCAAGAAAGAGCGGGTTCCCTTTTGACTTATTGACCAGCTTTTCCATAAGCCCAGCGTTTGATTCACGAAATAGATTCGATGCAATCAGTTTTTCCCGACATTCGCTTTCCGAAAATCCTTGCAAAAACAACGTGCTTACACCGTCAGAAGCAATGAGATCTTTATCGCGCACAAAGATGCCGTTAGACCTCTGGGTCAATATTATCTTTACCCTTGTGGGTATTTTGTTTACGATATGACGAAAGGTGTGGAGTACATTCGCGTCGATGAAATCTCTCTCAGCGTCGATAATGAGTATGAGTTTTTCGTTACTGCTTTTTAATGAGGATAATCGTTCCAATAATTCTGTAAATCGGTCTTGTATAGGTATCTTTATGCGGCTTAATGAAAGTTTTATAAAATCACTGATCTTTGGCTCTTTCTGAACAATTCTTGTCCATGCCTCGCATCCCCCGAAAAATCCTTTTCCTGTCTGAATGTGTCTGAGCCATTGATGAAGGTAACTATATGAACTTTCATGAGGCTCTGGTCTGAAAAGGAATATCCAATGGGATGCATGTGCCCTTTTTGCAAATTCTGTTACCGTACTTGTTTTCCCAATGCCGCTTTCACCAGCAACTAGTAGCAATTTATATTGATTGTTCCAGCAGAATTCATTAAGATGGTCTAGTTCTTTAGCTCTACCAATAAAATGTACCAAGGTTTATCCTTCCAAAAATTAATGCGAAAATTTGGGGTTACCTATTAGAAGGCTTTTGTCAATCGGAAAAGATTCTCCATAGCAAAAAATCGTAGATTTTTTGCCTTACCAAATAAAAAAATGATACTGTGTGAAAGCATGTATCCCAATAACCGCCCCGTATTTTTCTTATTTTTAGTTACGGATTACAAAAATCCGCACCAGTCACCCATCCGGTTTAAGGCATTGTTTCGAGGTCGTCTCTTGTGGTCGATCTCGTTGCCCCTGGCAAGTATCTGCCCAGAAAATCTTTGGAACCGATTCCTGACAGGTTCAGGCATTATCCTTGAATTCTGATTTCTGTTTTCGATTGATTATTTCGACACAATTCCTTTGAGGTGAATATATGCCTTTATACCTTGTCGCTCAGCTTGAATACACAGTATTCAGCGCACATGGAACAGACTTCTTCATTCTGGGGTCGTCCCTTTTCACGGATACTCCTGGCTAGCGTGGGATCGATACAGGTGCTGAACTGCCCTTCCCAATTCCTCTTTCGTCTGAATTGTGACATCTTTTTGTCCCACTCCCATGCCGATCTAATACCCTTTGCAATATCGGCGGCATGAGCGGCAATCCGTGCGGCCATTACACCGCTTCTTACATCGGCCGGACTGGGCAGGCTCAGATGTTCTGTTGGCGTTACATAGCACAGGAAGTCTGCACCGGCAGCGGCAGCTATTGCCCCGCCAATGGCTGATGTGATATGATCGTATCCGGGAGCGACGTCCGTGACAATGGGGCCGAGCACGTAAAAGGGCACCCCTTTACAGAGTTCCTTTTGTAATTGTACCTGCGCAGCCACTTGATTCAAAGGTACATGCCCGGGTCCTTCTACCATAACCTGTACACCGGCATCCAGTGCCCTTTGTGCAAGCTCTGCGAGTACGTTCAACTCATACACTTGTGCACGGTCAAATGCATCTGCTAAAGCCCCCGGCCGCATGGCGTCTCCCAAGCTCAGGGTCACATCATATTCCTTTGCTATTGTTAATATTTCGTCATATTCTTCATACAGCGGATTCTCCAGTCCGTTGTGGATCATCCATTCTACGAGAAACGTTCCACCACGGCTTACCACGCCGCAAATACGTTTGTTTTCTCTCAGGTGTTTGAGTACCCCCATTGTGGCGCCACAATGTACGGTAATAAAATCCACACCATCTTCACAATGCAAACGTATTGCTTCAAGCATATCCGTTGAAGTCATATCGACAATCGCATGCTTGCGCTGAACGGCCTTGACGGCTGCCTCATAGATTGGCACACTTCCTACCGCAATAGATGCAGACCCGATAATCTCCCTGCGTATTGCTCGCAAATCGCCGCCGGTGCTAAGATCCATTACAGCATCAGCGCCAGCCTCTTCCGCCACCCGCAACTTTTCCATCTCGTTGGCAACGTCGGCATAATCGGCTGAAGTTCCTATATTGGCATTAACTTTGGTTTTGAGCCCTGCACCGATACCACAAACTTTTGATGCCTTGCGTTTGCGGTTTACAGGGATGACAATCTTACCCTCGGCGATACGTAGTCGGATATATTCAGGGTCCAGACCTTCATCTTTAGCAACCTGTCTCATCTCCTGCGTAATAGTGTTTTGTCTGGCCAGTTGTAACTGTGTCATAATTTTCCTCAATCTTTATTCTGAAAAGTTTGGCTCACAACAGAGAACGCGGAGGTGGGACAGTGATTCTCACGTGAAAAACGGATGATTCTTTCATGGGTGACATTAAATTCGTAATGTAGCAAAGCTGTAACCAAAAGTCCTCCCTAATTTCTCTCCTTTGCAAGGCAATGTTATTGAATTAAGATAATGTGTCGCCCTTTCAGGGCTAATCAATTTATTATTCATTACTATAAATTTTTATAATTTTCGATGTAATGTTTTCTCGTATCTTTGGCATATTCTGCGGTGAATTATTACCTGTTTCCTTTGCATCGACTCTTTCAGCTTCTGCGTAAAGCCGTGCCACCTCGCGATCCGTCAATTTCCGATATTTGCCGATTTTCAGGGTCGGATCATATAAATTACCAATCTTTATCCGCCGCAGGATGCGTACCTTGTAGTTACATTCAACAAGCATACGACGGATCTCCCTGTTTTTGCCTTCCTTCAGCACCATTTCAAACCTGCTCCTTTGCCTGCCTCTCCGCACGTTCTGGATCCTTACAGGCCGTGTCTTGCCGAAGGAAAGCCAGACACCCGATTCCAATGCCTTAATTGCCGCATCCGTCAGGTATCCATCGACCTCGACGAAATAGGTTTTATCCACCCCATACTTCGGGTGAGACAATTTATTTGCAAGGTCGCCATCGTTGGTTACGATAATCAGCCCTTCGCTTTCCTTATCCAGTCTTCCGACGGTATATATCCTTTGCGTCACATTTTTTATTATATCGATTGCCTTTAACCGCTCCAGTTCGTCACGATTTGTGCACACGTAGCCTTTTGGTTTATTGAGCAAGAAATAAATCTTACGCTGTTTTCGTATCAATGTCCCATCGCAGCGTATCTCGCTTTTATCTGCATCAACAGTTGTACCCAAGGTTGTGACGCGTACCCCATCAACAGTAACTCTTCCTGCTGCAATAATTCTTTCACACTCACGGCGGGAACCGAGTCCTGCCTCTGCCAATATTTTCTGTAAACGTTCTAACATAAATAATATTTCCTAAAATCACAATTCCCACTCTTGACGGAATGCTGTGTTGATTTCACGGGTTCCATGTACTACTGCAAGAATTTCTATATCATCAGTATCCTCTATAATCCGATAAACACTTCTGTAATTTTGATAAATGACTTTCCTGAATTTGTAACTTTCAAGTTCTGGCACAATGCGACCACAACGAGGCATCATCTCAAGCTTTGCGGTTGCTTTGATAAGAGACTTTATGAATCGAGTTGCGTATGTTTTGGAATCTTTTGCAATGTAAGCATGAATTGCTTGTAAATTGTTACCAGCCTTTTCTGTCCATCTTATCTTACCATTGCTCGACTCTGGCGAGAAGTTCTTCAGTGGTCAAGAGCTTTCCGTCCTCGGCATCTTTAAGCCCATCAAAGATTTCAGCAACGAAGTTTATCTCATACATTATGTCTTCAAAAGAACACTCTTCAGGCAATTTTTTTATGGCTTCTATAGTGACTTCTTTGACAAATCCCATTTTAACACCCCCACCTTCAAGTTCCGTCTTAACCGAATCAAATCCACAAACACCTTTTGCTAACTCTTACTTTTCACCTTTCTTTTTGCATCCCGCAACATTTCCTGTGCCTGTTTTCTGGTAATATCCGTTTTTTCACTTCCCCGGATCATGTCTGCAATTTCTTCAAGACGGGATTCCCCCGATAAGTTTTCGATGGTTGAATACGTTTTGCCATTTTTTACCTGCTTATTTACCTTCCATTGTTCATTGGCGTAGCTGGCGATCTGGGGAAGATGGGTAATGCAGATTACCTGGTGTGACCTTGCAATGCTACTCAATTTTTCCCCAATCACCTCTCCCATCCTGCCGCCGATATTGGCATCGATTTCGTCAAAGACCAGCACCGGTGTCTTATCTACTTTGGCAAGCTGGTGCTTTAATGCCAGCATAACCCGCGAGATTTCACCGCCGGAGGCAATTTTCCTCAGAGGCTTTAAGTCCTCACCAGGGTTCGGAGAGATCAGAAAATCGACCTGATCAAATCCATGACTATTCGCACTGAAGATATCAACGTCCCCGTTGTTATGCAAAAATGGAGACGTAATCTGAACGCAAAACCGACCGTGAGGGATACCCAGGTCGTGAAGTTCTTCATTTATCAGGGGAGTCAGTTTATCAGCGGCTGAAAGACGTTTCCGGGTTAATTCATCGCCTTTCTGTTTCAATGAATCAGACAATGCTTGTAACTCTTCATCCACATGCTCAGCCGTTGTTCCTTCCTCTGAGAGCTGCTTCAATTTCAATGCTATCTCGTCACGATACGACAGGATTTCTTCCACCGTGTTTCCGTATTTTGACCTTAACTTTCGGATCGTGTTTAAACGTTCTTCAACATATTCCAACCTCTGAGGGTCATAATTGAATCCGTCTCTATATTTTCCTAAGGAAAAGGCCATGTCCTCTATTTGATACAGTGATTGGCTGCAATCATCAAATATCTTTTGCAGGGAGTCGTCCAGTTTCGCAACCGATTGCAATTCACGGATAACGGACTTTAACCTTTCAACAACTGCATCGGAGGATTCGTAGAGCTGTAAATAACAGGAAGTAACGGTGCTGTAAATTTTTTCGGCGTTACTCAAGAGATTCCTTTCTTTTTCGAGCTCTTCTACCTCACCACTCTTGAGTTGTGCCTTATCAATTTCATCGATCTGGAAGGCATATAAATCCATCTTTTGCCTTCGTTCCTGCTGATTGCTTTTCAGTGTATCCCGTAATCTTGTCTTTTCTGTAAACTGTTGATAGATCCCGGCAAATTCTTCCCGCAGCGGGGAAATTCCTCCGAAATCGTCCAGGATATAGAGTTGGTTGGTGCAGTGTAACAAGGTCTCGTGCTCGTGTTGACCATGAATGTTGACTAATATTTCTCCAATTTCCTTGAGCATAGATACCGTAATGGGAATGTTGTTTAAGCGGCATCTGCTCCGCCCGTTTGTATCGATACTCCTTTGAAGTAAGAGTTCTTCTTCTATGGTATTGTTATCTGATACCTTTTTAATCTGCTTTAAAAGATTTTTGTCTTTGATAAAGAATTTACCTATTACTGTTGCCTCGTCTTTGCCGCTTCGTACAACATCCGAAGTTGCCCGACCACCGAGGATAAAATTAAGTGCACCGATCACTAATGATTTTCCAACACCCGTTGCACCGCTAAATACATTTAACCGTTCGCAGAGTTTAATGGTGACTTTATCAATCAATACGAAATTGGTTATATATAACTCCTGCAGCATGGTTACTTTGCCATTTTCTGCAAATACTTTATTGTATTTTAGCTCCCGGTTTTATCTCTTTTTCCGTTGTGAGGATTACCACTTGTTCCCCATCCTTTGCAGCCAGCAGCATTCCCTGACTCTCCACACCCCGGAGTGTTGCAGGTGCCAGGTTATTTACAATAACAATCCTTTTCCCGATCAGGTCTTCTGGTTTGTAATGGTTTCTAATCCCCGCAACAATCTGCCTGTTTTCTAATCCGTCACCCGCATCGATCTTCAATATTAATAGCTTGTCAGCGTTTGGGTGTGGTTCTGCGTGTTTCACTTCGGCCACACGCAGGTCTACCTTCAAAAAATCTTCAATTGAGATCATAGAAAACCCTTTCCTAGAATAAAAAAAATAAATAAGCCTTGTATCTGATGAGCATCATACTCGCTTTTATTGATTTTCCAAATCCACTTTAAATTCCAAAAAGGCTTATTTATTTTTTTATAAATATAACCATTTTTAAAAATTGTGTCAATGAATTAAACACAGCGGTTATTGCTGGAAGAATATGAGGATACACAGAGGAGTATATAACATTCCGGAGAGAAGCTTGAGCGATGAGGCAGAATCTTAGCGCAGCTACGCCGCAACCAAAAAGATGAAGCAGGAAGAACACAGTTGGCAGTAGGCAAAAAGTGATACATTCCATTACAAACTGCCAACTACCTACTGCTTACTGTCTACTTAAGCGGATAAATGGGCTAGTTACTAAAAAACTTACAAAAAAGAAGTTTTTACAGAGTAATACTATAAGGCTGAGGGTACCAAAAAGATGAAGAAAATGGCTGGTTTTACGTTATCCAGGACGTTAAAAATTGGTTTTTGTCGAAAAGGTGGACATTGTGTCCTTATCAAATGTCTTCTTATGTGTAGCCCTGTTATTTTCCATAAAATCCGGTTACGTGCCCTGCTGTTTTAAAATGCCAGCCAGGTGTCGCAAATCGTCACCTTCTATTTCTAAAAATTGAAGACCGACATCATATTTAGCAGTTGACCCACCCAGTTGATTCATCCACACAACTTTTACGTTACAGGTTATACTTGAGTTATCCGGCAGAAACAATTCTATCTCCAAGCGCTCACCAACCTTAAATGTTTTGTCACTATAAACCCTTATGCCCCCAAGTCCGATGTTAACCAGGGGAGCGCGGGGAGAAGTAAAGCGTGCGGGTCTGCAATAGATAGGTGCGTTAAGACGTGGATACTGCCTTCTATTTTGATTGGGGGCGTATTCTGCCATGACTTTGCTCCTAAATGGTATAGCATTATCGAAATAATGTTACGATTTCTCAAATTAGTATCCTTTTGCGTAAGACCTCACATTCATAGGCAGCAATATAATAAAACTATAAATTAAATCAAGGAAAAATAATTAATTAAGAGACATAAAGAACTTTTCAAAACTCATGAAGTTAGATGGTATCGCATGTATAAAAATAATCTTCAGAAATCCTTTAGAACAGAACAGGTAGTCTGATGATCGTTTTCATATTTAACCTCCATAAGACACAATCCCCTGGCGGGTGCCGTGGGGCCAGCCACTTTTCTATTCTTTGCATCTAGAATGTCTTTTATGTGTTCCACCGCTATTTTCCCTCTCCCGATCTCTATCAGGGTACCAACCATGGTCCTCGCCATATTGTATAAAAATCCATTCGCCTCGATGGTAAAATAGATATACCGCCCTTCCTTTTTAATATCTAACCCCTTTACGGTGCGTATCCGGTTCTTTTCGCACCAGGCCTTTGTTGTAAAAGACGTAAAATCCCGGGTTCCTATGAGGTATTTTGATGCAGCAATCATTTTATCCATGTCTAATTGGAATCCGAACACATAACAAAAATTACGATTCAGCGAACTGCGTATCCAGTCATTGAGTAGTGTATATTGATACACCTTTGATTGGGCACCATATTGGGCATGAAAGGATGAAGGTACGTCTGCAGCAGCCTTTATCGTGATATCATAGGGCAGATAAAAATTTATTGCATGGAGTAGCCTTTTGGATGGAATATCAGAAATGGTGTGAAAATTAGCCACCTGACCAAGGGCATGGACACCTGCATCGGTGCGGCTGGCGCCATAAATTTTGACCGGTTCCTGAACGACTCGTTCTATTGCCTTCGAGATGGTTTCCTGGATGGTTTTGTCGTTCTTTTGCCATTGCCAGCCCGCATAATCAGTGCCATCGTATTCTATCAAAAGCCGTATATTACGCATAAACTCTGCAGATTTTATAAGTATCTCTAATTTTTGTCTTTGTTTTTTGATCTTATTTGAAATTTGCAATGTAACAAATATAAGTTCGGCTTTGGTTTTGTCCGTGTTAGGAAATTTTTCTAAAACTGGAGATAGTTGTTAAAAAATAGAAGCAAAAAAAACTGAAACAATCAATGAAAAACCTTAAGCATTCGCTTGAAGGTTGAAAGGGGACTGGTAATTTTGTTAGTATGGAGCAACGGTTAACGGCATAATTAGAATTGCCAGAATGCCAATATAGCGTTTCATTGGATATTTAAATTTCTAAACATGAATGGAGACCGGAATGGAGAAATTAGTTATATCAACAAATAAAGCCCCTGCGCCAATCGGCCCGTATTCTCAGGCAATCAAGATTGGGAACCTTGTTTTTCTGTCTGGACAAATTCCTTTACTCCCTGCAACAGGGGAAATTGTGCAAGGGGATATCAGGGTTCAGACACGGCAGGTGTTGGAAAATATAAAACATGTTCTGGAGGCAGCGGGTTCGTCATTGGATAAGGTAGTAAAGACGACCATTTTTATGAAAGACCTGAATGATTATACGGTAATTAATGATGTTTATAAAGATTTTTTCTCTCATAAGCCACCCGCCAGGGCGGCAGTTCAGGCGGCCAGGTTGCCCAGAGATGTGGGTGTGGAGGTCGAGGCCATTGCCTTTTGCGATTAAAAAGAAAAGTTTGACTTGCATTGCAAAAACTGCTAACATCATAACTTATATCATCACCCCGATAATATTTAATTAACGGGTATTAACACAATTTTATATTCAGTCAGTTTGTTTTATGTTAAATATAACAACAAAAGCAAAGCATAGGGACATCTATCCTGAGGTGGTGAATCTCCTCGATAACTCAAAAAAGTTTTTTGAACGGGTTGGCCTCTCTGAGATGGAAAAAAAGGTTGTTGAAATGCGCACCCAGTTGGAAGAACCGTTTTACCTTTTGGTGGCCGGTGAATACAACTCAGGTAAATCCAGTTTTATCAACGCTTTGTGTGGGGAGCGCGTCCTGGTAGATGGTCCAACGCCTACCACCAATCGAATCACACTATTAACGCATGGTGATAAGGTAGAGGTCAAAGAGGTGGATGATCACCTGTGCCAGGCAACTTTCCCTATGGAAGCATTGAAAGACGTTACTCTGGTTGATACACCAGGAACAAATTCAATTATTGTAGAACATGCAGCATTAACAGAAAGCTTTGTTCACAGGGCGGAGCTTGTACTCTTCGTAACCTCTGCAGACCATCCATTTACGGAGAGCGAGCGGCAGTTCCTGCAATTTTTAAAGGGAAAGTGGGGTCGAAAGGTACTATTTATTCTTAACAAGATAGACCTGAAGACCCCTGAAGAACTTAATGAGATCGTGAACTTTTTGGAAAAGAATTGTTACCGGTTGCTCGGGTTCGAACCTAAGATCCTATCGATGTCAGCTAAGGAGGCTTACAGAGCAAAAGTTGAAGGCGACACAACTCTCCTGGAAAGGAGCAAGATTAAAGAGGTTGAAGCATTCATATTTGAAAAATTGGACCTCGATACAAAGATCGATTTTAAACTGGTCAGTCCTTTAAAATATTTGCACAGCGTGTTTACTGAACTCCAACAGGAGCTCAGTGAGAGGGTCAATAAGTGCAATACTGATATCAAAAGTATCGAACGATTTGAGACGCGGCTTAAGAATAAGAAGCAGGATATGCAGGAGTATACATTAAAATACAGAGACGAAATTAAGCTCGTATTTTCAAGGTTAAAGGAAAAATTAGATAATTTCCTGAATTCATATGTGACTATGAAGTCCGTAATTCTTTCCAAGGTTGGGCGGGAAAAGCTTGATGAGCGGTTTAAGAGAGAGGTTTACGGGCTGTTGAATCCGCAAACTGATTTAGATCGTATTATTGATGACGTGGTGGATTATGTCGCGAGAAATAACCGGTCATTATGGGATTTGGCAAGAGACCACATCGAGAAGGAAGTGGGATATGATCGCAGGGCGGGAAATATCCTTGATGGGCATGCGGATCGGCGCTACGACGATCGAAAGCATGAAATCGAAGTTGCCTTAAAGTCGCGTTCCAAAGAGTTCAGAGAATTGGATATCGAACGGGAATCGGAGAAACTGAATAGTTTGGTTCAGGGTGGATTTATTAGCTTTTTGCTTACTGAAGCGTTTGCCGTTGGTATTGGCGTTGGTGTTACGATGATGTTCTCATTTATTGTACCTCCTCCTGTCGTGATAGGGATCGCCGTTACACTGGCATCCATTGGGTTTGCCATTTTCCCTCAAAGAAGGAAGTCGTTCCGAAATGAATTTATAAAACGTACTGATGCGATTTGTGAGCGATTTGTCGAGTTCATGAAATTTGAAATCGACAAAGCCATCGATCGCGTGATCGAGGATATCAGTAACAATATCTCGTCATACCGCGACCTTCGATGGACAGAAAGGGAAGAAATGGTACGGCAGGTATCGGAAGTAAATATGTTGTTGGAAAATGTGAAGAGCCTTATGCGAAAAAGTGGTTTAACGTAGGAGAGAGATTATGATGATGGTAAGGGTTTTTTTCGTGATGGCTTGTCTGGTGTTCGTTTCATACCCTGCAAATGCGGCAAACTATTGTCTGAATTGCTTTGACCAGATCGATGAAAATGAGAAATATTGTGTGGTGTGTAAGACGAAATTATCTGTTGACGAATTAAAGACCAGAGAGGAGCAACTGATTCATGCGGTAACTGTCTCCCGGGAAAATTATCGTAAGTCTCTGAATGAAATAAGGGAATATTATCAAAGCACGGGCAACCAGTTACGACTTCAAAAGGCCCGCAGGGAACTTGATGCCCTGGACAAGGTACCACAGCCACTCTATACCGACGAAGGTCTGGGAAATGTGCGTACGGGAGTGACCTTCCGGGACATTGAAGAGGCCAACATATTATTTAAAGATGCCATGATGTACAAAAAATCATTCAGTAAAGAAAACCGTGTTACAGCCATTAAACGGTTAGAAAAGCTGATCCAGGAATACCCTGACAGTGACAAGGTGGATGATGCGGCTTTTGTCATTGCAGAAATATATGAATCGGGCTATTTCAATGATTATGAAAGTGCGGCAAAATATTATATAAAAAGTTATCAGTTAAATCCTCATATTGAGCAACCTGCTTTATTGAAAGCCGCAGAGATTTACGAAAGAAAGCTGGCTGATCTGGATAGGGCCAGGGCAATTTATAAGCAAGCGGCCTTGTACAGTCACGACGCAAAATCACGCAAAAAGGCCAAAGGCAGACTGTCAGAATTGGAACAGAGAACCGCAGTTAGATAGAAGTTACATGCTGTTTGGAATAGGATATGATATTCATAAACTTGTTGAGAACCGCAAATTAATCTTGGGCGGCGTCGAGTTTGATTATCATTTAGGTTTGCTTGGCCATTCGGATGCCGATGTAGTGATCCATGCCGTATGTGATGCATTACTTGGAGCGGCAGCCCTTGGTGATATCGGAGAACACTTTCCGGATACCGATCCGAAGTGGAAAGGAGTCTCCAGCAAATTCCTTCTTTTAAAGGTTGCCGATCTCGTGAAAGAGAGGCGCTGCAGGGTTAACAATGTGGACGTAATGATCCTTGCCCAAAAACCTAAAATTGGTTCCAGAAAATTAGAGATGAAAAAAAATATTGCAGAATGGCTCCATGTGGATACAAGCAGGGTCAACATCAAGGCAACAACGATGGAAGGCATAGATGCCATTGGTCGCGGTGAGGCTATTGCAGCCCAGGCTATTGCAAGTTTATATGAGGACCTGTAGTTGTAAAGGATGAAACAACTTTACTATGGCGATATGGAAAAGAAAAAAGAAGACAAAGGAATCTGAGGAGAGTCTTCAGAAAGAAGGGACAGGAGAAACTTCGGCAGGCGATGTTTCTCCTGTTACAATCCTGGAAACACCCGTTACGAAAGAACAACCCAAACAAGAAGAACCTGTTCCTGAAAAACTACCCGGGGTTGGAACTTTTGAAACAGTTCCGGAAGATTTGAGTAGCGGGTTGATCGTGTATGGAAAGAAGGTTTCTGGTTTTTTTGGAAAGTGTTTTTGGGGCATATTGTCCATCGCGATCATGCCTCCTATCTTGGTATTTGCCCTAAGTATTCTTGTTATTGTATTTATGCTTGTCTTTCCACTATTGGCAGTTGTGCTGGTCGCATCGGTACCCGCTGTCTTTGTAACCCTATCCATCTTTATTATTGCGCTTCCCGTATTACTTCCTCTGCTCGTGTTATTCCTGCTCATTACCGGCAAGGGCAGATTATTGATCGGTTCCGAAGGAAAGTGGTTTGGCATCGAGATGTTTGGAAAGAGTTACTTTCTAAAATAGCACCAAGCGGTAAAGGAACAGATACGAAAGGCATTACTGTCTGGTAATAACCTTCATTCCACCCATATAGGGCTGGAGGACATCCGGGATTATGACGGAGCCGTCCTTTTGCTGATAGGACTCAAGGATTGCAATAAGCGTTCTAGGCAAAGCCAATCCTGAACCATTTAAGGTGTGTACAAGGCGTAATTTGCCATCCTTTTCACGGAAACGTATGTTAATGCGCCGTGCCTGAAAATCCTCGAAGTTGCTGCAGGACGAAACCTCTAGGAATTTACCTAATCCCGGAGCCCAGACCTCAATGTCATAGCACTTCGCAGCCGCAAAACTCATATCACCCGTGCATAATTTAGCTACCCGATATTCAAGTCCCAGAAGTTGGAGTATCCGTTCCGCATTGCCCAGTAAGGACTCGAGTTCATCGTAAGAAGTTTCTGGTCTTACCAATTTAACTAATTCTACTTTGTTGAATTGGTGTACCCGTATAATACCTCTCGTATCTTTACCATAAGAACCCGCCTCGCGCCGAAAGCAGGGGGTGTAGGCTGTGTAGTAAATGGGAAGGTCTTTGTAGGAAAGTATCTCATCACGGTGGATATTGGTAACCGGAACTTCAGCCGTGGGAACGAGGAAGAGGTCATCTACGGCAGTCCGGTACATATCCTCTTCTAACTTTGGCAATTGTCCTGTACCTGTCATAGACGTACGGTTAACGAGAAACGGGGGAAACAGTTCGGTGTAACCGTGTTCTCTCGTGTGGAGGTCCAGCATAAAACAAAATAAGGCACGTTCAAGTTTTGCGCCGGGTCCTTTTAGTAATATAAAACCTGAACCTGAGATTTTGGAAGAGCGCTCCAGATCCAGGATATTTAAAATACGCCCCAGTTCCCAGTGAGGCAAAGGGGTAAAATCAAACGTCTTTCGCTGCCCCCATGTCTTGACGACGACATTGTCCTTTTCGTCCTTCCCAATGGGTACGTCTGCTGCGGGGATATTTGGGATGCGGAGAAGCAGGTTGGTGATCTGGGGTTCCAGTTCCTTAAGTTTTTCCTCGAAAGATTTTATTTCGTCGCCAATCTTTTTTGTTTCCTCGATGATGCTGGAGGCATCTTGTCCCTTTTTTTTAAATTCACTGACCTCTTTCGATTTTTCGTTGCGTTTACTTTTCAATTGTTCACAGGTATGGATCAGAGACCTGCGTTGTGTATCCAGCTCTAAAATCTGGTCTACGTTGGCCGCACTTTCATGTTTATGGGCAATGGCCTGTTTTACCCTGTCAGGGTTGTTCCTGATAAAATTTATATCGAGCATGAATTTGGTTTGCCTCCGATTGTTGAAATACTTTTCATTTGTATCTTATTATTGGTTATAAATTCGATGATTGTTTTATTTTACTAGTAATTTTGAAGCATTCAAGGGAATTCATTTTTTTAGTTTTAGTGCATTATATTTTGATAAGGTACGAAGAAAATACTATATGATGAGTTGGTGCAATAATACGTGGTGTTGTGAGATAGATATTCATTATACTCCCAATTCACGAAGCCATTTCAGACAATTGCCGTTCCACATAAAGATATGCAGGCTCACGATGGACGGCTTTGCCTCAGACCTCTGGGTGGTGTACAGAACAGAGGTACTGAGGAATACAGGGATGCGGAGATCTTTTTTTCAAAAAACCTATGTGACACAGTGGCTACAGAATTTACTCAATGTGCGCTGTATTTTGCTTGATAGTAAAAGATTTGATTTTTTGCGATAAGATTTGAGATAATAATAAAGACTAAATCGAATTGATATAGTTAAAAATTTTTATCGATGATTCTTTACATCCTCTTTGTTTTTTCTGATTGTAGAGATCCAACTATGCACGGTGACACCAAAATTTCCCGCAGGACCTTTCTCAAGACTAGTATTGCGGTGGGCGCTAGTATTTATGGTTTATCCTATTTAGGTGCCATCAAGAGAAGTCCAGCCGTAAAAAAGTTCAAGGAACACCACTTAAAACCGGGACTGGTTGTGGTGCATGGAAACGTCTCTGACCCCGCAGATGAACCCGTTACCATAAAAGAGATGGTACGTCGTGCCATGAATGCCCTGGGCGCCATGGACAAACTCGTTTCCAAAGGTGATAGGGTTATTATTAAACCCAATATTGCCTGGAATCAAAGACCGGAATTCGCCGCCAATACCAATCCTTATGTAGTGGCAGCCCTTGTGGAGTTGTGCCGGGAGGCCGGGGCGGGTCGAGTAAAGGTCATGGACCATACCTGTTCCGCTAATCCGGAACCTTCTTATAATAACAGCGGTATTGCTACTGCAGCTCGTCATGCTGGCGCAGAGGTTACCTACTTTGACAGGAATCGGTTCCAGGACTTTACGATTCCGGATGGCAAGGTTTTAAAAGCATGGCCTTTTTATGAAGAAATGGTATATGCCGATGAAGTGGATGTGCTTATCAATGTACCCATTGCAAAACAACACGGGACATCGAGGCTTTCCATGGGACTCAAAAATGTCTTTGGTATGATCGGAGGTGACCGGGGAAGTCTCCATACCGATATACACCCCAAAATTGCCGATCTCAATAAATTCCTTAAAATAGACCTGACCGTACTCGATGCCTTTCGGATACTGAAGAATCATGGGCCTACCGGGGGACGGCTGGATGACGTTGATAATTCTGCTGAACGTGCAAGGCGCATCATCGTGAGTACAGATCCTGTTGCTGTGGATGCCTACGGTGCCACCTTGTTTGGTATGCAACCTCTGGATGTGGGTTACATCAGGGAATCACATGAGCAGGGGTTAGGGGAGATTAATTATCGGCTAAAAGGTTTTGAAGAAATACAGGTATAAGTTGTAATGGCTGCTCAAGTCCCAGAATTACTTTTTATAATCCCGATCTCATTTTGAGCCAGCTCTACCGCATAGTCGTTGATCTTGTAAAATTCCTTGTAGTGCAGGAGCATTTCGTTGGAGTTTTTGTAACCCAGGCGGCGACCGTAATTGACGATGCACATCGTCCTTGCCTCCACAAAAGAGAAACCCTTGAATTGTAATGCCTCCGTAATACATCTCTTCATGTGATTCAGGTGATAAGCCGTGGTGCGGGCAAAATAACCATTGTAGGGCTTGAAGAGGAACTGTACATCGGCTGGGTAATCTGGATTGCCATCGGGCGTGGTCAGGGTCTTTGTACTATGGGGTGTGGTAGGAGAGACCTGGCCACCCGTCATACCGTAAATCTCATTTGCATAGCATATAACGGTAATATTTGTGTTTCGGCGTATAGCATGTAACAAGTGGTTGCCTCCGATGCCGAGCAAATCACCATCCCCGCTTACCACAACAACATTAAGGGCATCGTTAGCATATTTAATGCCTTCGGCTACCGGAATTGCCCGGCCATGGGCTGTATGAACCGAGTCCAGGTCGAAGAAACCGGCGCTCCTGCCTGAACAGCCAATCCCAGAGACGACTACGGTACCGTCCTTGGGCAGATCAAGTTCGTCAAATGCCTGACATATAGTTTTTAGCACGATCCCATTCCCGCAGCCCGGGCACCATGGGGTAGGTAACAGTTCAAGTTTTAAATAACGTTTGAAACGAGCATCACTGTCCATAAAGCTTACAAAATCCCTCCCGTTTTGGGTATCTTTGTTTTCATGCTTGACTCTTTTATCTTCTTCATCTTCCAATCCCTATGAGCGTTAATTATGGAAAGAACCTCTTTGGGATCATCAGTTAATTTGACCAGGTCTAAATCCTCTTTTGATATAGTTTTTTCTTTTAGCATTGTTGCCTTTACCCAGTTTATGAGGCCATTCCAGTATTCTTTTCACACGAGTATC
>JBKBTA010000297.1:0-2093 GCA_046291035.1 Candidatus Brocadia sp. | reverse complement strand
GCCCTTGCTGTATTGGGTTTTGAAATAAAGTCCCTCAAAAATAAACCGCCGGCAATTGCCATAAACGGATAGAGAGGCATGAGAAACCAACCGAATGGATAAATATCAGTAGATAAGGCGCAGACTGACATGAGAAAAATAAAGACGGTTATTGGAACTATTTGTTCTCGCTTTCCCATTGAGTAAGCCATTACAAACCAGAACCACAACATATATCCTATGCCAAAATTGGCATAGTTTAAGGTAATTCTCGCGTCCTTTATATACTTAACCACCATATCGAATGCGGTACTTTGATGAGCGTCACGGAGACTTAGCATCTTAAAAAAAGCCTCCGGATTTATTAAATAGCTGTACAGCATATAACTTATTGCAACAAAAAACCCAATCCCGGCAGTAATGAAGGCTTCTTTTATAAACCTTTTTCGAGCTAACAACACGGGAAGAATTACAATTGCACAGATACCCATTTCTTTGCACCAGAATGATACGCCTGCAAGAAGTCCTACAAAAACTACATCGGTCTTCTTTCTCGATTCGCTATATTTTAAAACACATAAAACTCCTGAAATGAGAACGAGCGCAAGTAAACAGTCACCCTTTGCAATCCGACCGGAGGCAACAAAGAATGGCACGGTAGCATAAAGCAAACTCGCAATAATGGATACGGTCTTAGACCTGTAAATTCGATAAGAAACAAGAAATACAGGAATAATGGTGAGTGTCGAGAAAAAAATAGGAGTCAGATTGATTGTTGTTAACCTGCAATCCAGATAATCCCTAGCGCCACAGATAATTGGTGGAATGCCGGCAAAAACAGAAAATAACGGGGGATGGGCTATGTAACGTTTTACGATCATGAAACCATCACCAAACCATCTAATAAATTCCTTATCTTCGTTTTTATATGCCGATACAAAATATGCGCCTTCCCAGGATTTAGGGCCGTCACCATGGAGGATATGATAACCATTCCATGCCTCCTGATAAACATCCATGGTATCTCCGTGGGGTGGAATCACACTATAATTGTTAAGCCTCAAAGTAGCGCCGAGAATAACAATGAAAATCAAGGCTACGATAGACCAATGCTGTTTTACGTAAGCAAAGTATTCACGAATGCGGTTTTTGATTACATTTCTAAATACGAGAAAGAAACTAAGACACATAGATAGGGATGCAACAATAAATCCTATTGCACACCATACTTTAGCGCTACCAAAAACCCCTATGCCCTCGGCAGGCATTAAATACCGTGGTGAAATATTTGAAAGATTACTATCACCAGGCCTTTGCCATTGCAGATTGAGTTTGGCAAATCGAGCTGTGTTAACATAATTTATTTGTATTGGTTTCCAGCCCCTTCCTAGATGAGTTTGTGTTTTTGAATCACCTCCTGAACGATACTTTATAACAAGCTTCGAATCGACAAATAAAAATGTATCACCGTTGGTATCCACATGAAATGTATATATGCCATCTTTGGGTATCCAAAGAAACCCCCTCCAAAGGATATTGTAAGCGGGAATGGCAGTGGGCGGTGCAAAACGATTATTATCCCAATAATTTACGTAATAGGTCCTGAGTATTCCGTAGTTTTTGAAAGCAATTGCTGGATCGTTTTTTTTGAATACGATGCTTTCATCCTTTATTACACTGTTTGGTTCAATTTGCAGTACGTAAGGTATTGAAGCATCATCAATACTTAAATCACTGTTTGCCGCTTCATGATAAAATTGAGTGCGTGGTATTGCTACCTCCCCTGCATTTAACACCTTCCACTTTAAGGAAAGTACAGCACCTCCACCCATATCAAAATATCGCAGATGGAAACGATAAAATCCCGGTTCAAGGAATATAGTTTTACGTTTTTCCACGATTCCATGACGACCTCCATTATCGATAATCTTTATATTATTCAGGAACAGTTCCGAGCCATCATCAGAACCCAACAGAAAGGTATAATTATCACGGCGTTCTATTTTCAAAAGGCCATCCCACTCGATAGTAAACGGGGATTTGTAAGGTTTCTTTGCCTCAGAAGGCCACTCGAAATGTATCGGTTTCTCCTCTGTTGTTTCCATGATAAGCCT
>JBKBTA010000296.1:0-2112 GCA_046291035.1 Candidatus Brocadia sp. | reverse complement strand
CTGGGATTTCTCTGGGTACGGAATTTAGTTGGTGGCGAATGCAAGACCCACGCTACTATGACTTGATCTTTAACAACTATGACACCCTCATCCTTTCGGAATTTAGTTGGAAAGGATTTTGGCGTGGGCGTGGAGATTATGACTTTGAGAGTCTGGATAGGATTGTGGATTGGGCTGTGCGCCATGGTTTTCGTGTACGTGCGTCGCATCTGGTTTGGGGGGCAACTGAAGAGAGTTCTGATGTTTTGCCCGACTGGTTACGCCAGGGAAAATATTCACGGGATGAGTATATCCAAATTCTTAACGAGCATGTTATAACGGTGGTAAGCCATTTCAAGGGACGAGTAACTGAATGGAGCATCGCAAATGAAGCGGTTAGCCGAAGTGCCTGGAAAGGCGCCGATTTTTGGATGGACAAGATTGGCCCAGAATATATTGAGCTAAGTTTTCGTTGGGCACGCGAAGCCGACCCTGATGCCATTCTTATCTTCAATGACAACAACAATGAAAGCCCACGAGACGCAGAAACACGTAGGGTAACTACAAAAATGTATGATACTATCAAGGGCTTACGAGAAAAAGGTGTGCCCATAGATGTCGTGGGAATGCAGATGCACTTGTTGTTAAAATACAGCAGTCAAATCCCGCCCAAGAAACAGGATGTGTTTGATACGATGCGCAAGTTTGGGAAACTTGGAGTGAAGATTTACATTACCGAGTTTGATGTTGATGTACACAAAGTTCCTGGTAGTCAGAAGGAGCGCTGGGAATATCAAGCAAACCTTTATCGGGATATGTTGGAAGCCTGCCTCGAGTCAAAGGTATGCACGAGTTTTGCTACGTGGGGAGTTTCTGACTCGACCTCATGGATTACATGCGAAGAAAAGTGGTGTGTGAAAGTGCCTGACGCTGATCCGCTAATGTTCGATAAGGACTTCAATCCTAAACCTGCGTACTTTGCAGTTCGGAATGTTTTGCTTCAATATCAAAAGTCTCATTAAAGACGTGCCGCCAAAGGAGAACAGAAGCCATGAGACACACATTTGCTTTTCTCGGACTTGCCATACTGATCCTTTCCGCCTGTGCGCCGGTGACCGCGCCGACCGCGGCGCCTTCGCCAACCTTTACCCCTGCGCCCACGGTGACCTCCACTGCCACACCCCCACCCACCGCTACCCCCACTCCCATCCCCACCGTTCAAGTGGGCGAGCTCTCCCTCCCCGACCCGCGCGCTACCAACCCCGAACTGTTTGACCTGCGCAACCCCGACGCGCCGATACCCCAGTTTGTCAACGCTATGAAGATGGCAGGGATTGAGGTGACGGGAGAGGAAGTGGCTCAAGGGATAACCTACCAACAACTTAAAGACAAAGACGGCAACCCCTTCATCGTTGCCGTCTATAACCTTGATCCCGACCCCTCCCAACAAGGCGAAACTTTAGAGGGACCAATTCCTCTTATGATTTGGGATAAAGAGAGGGGGTGGAGGAAAATTACTATTGGAAACATTAGTACAAAAATAAATATGAATAGCGGTACCTTATTAGGCGGATATGGTTTCGCTGACTACTATAATGACTTAATAAGAATACAAAGAGAACATTTTAACTCAGGAATGGTAACTCCTGATATGAGGACGGGATTCCTTGGACCTAACAATTTTCGTTATACATATATAGATTCTGATGTTCGACTGGGTTCAAAAAATAACATGCCTATGATAGCACATTTACTAGTATGGCCGAGCGTAGTTCCAGATTGGTTAGTAAATGGAAACTATAACAGAGAACAAATTATGAGTTTCATGACTGAATGGATTAAAACCACAATGAAAAGATATCCGCAAATAAAAATTTGGGAAGTTGTTAATGAAGCATATGATAATGATTTTTTCCAAAAAACACTTGGGAATGATTATATTGTTGAATTTTATAGAATAGCAAGAGAGGCGAGGCCTGACGCATTATTGATATATAATGATTATGCAAATCATAGCCTAGTAGATAGAAACTTTCCAAATGGTAATAGAACACAACATACACAACAAATAATTAGAAGACTTCAAGAAGAAAATTTGATTGATGGTGTTGGAGTTCAAATGATTTTGTATGC
>JBKBTA010000295.1:0-2151 GCA_046291035.1 Candidatus Brocadia sp. | reverse complement strand
AAAATGACTTCTAGTAAGGATAATAATGGTGCTAATATATTTAAAAACTCTCACTTCTTTCTCCCAACGATCTTTTGATTTAATAATAAAAAGTTCAACCTGCATAACTTTAGCATCTTTTCGACTGACAATTCAAGGGGCATTCCGATAAGGGAGATCATGAATTGTTCTGCGTTTACTATTTCAAATTCTGCTTTTTTAAGTAATAATATCAGTTTACGTAAGGTAATAAGTTCGTTATGTTCCTCTTCTTTTAAATGACCAATATACGTAGCAATTCCCTCCCAGAATGGATGAGGAGTGGTCATTATAAATGTGCCATTTTTCCGCAGGACTCGAAAGGCTTCACGAATTAATTGGATTGGATCAGAAACGTGTTCAATAATTGCAGTGGCAATAACAACATCAAAGACATTGTCTTTAAATGGCAAAACCAAAGCGTCTCCCCTGATCAGATGAATATTTTCGCTATCATTGCATGAGATTAAATCACTGGCATATTCAATACCTACACAGGTTGTATCTGGAAATACATCTTTTATCCTGTTTAACATGAGACCATCAGCAGTACCAATATCCAAGATTGCTGCGGGACTTTTTGAATAGAACGTCTGGATGCTTTTTACTACCTCAGCGGTTCGTCGATTTAATCGGTAAATGTGTGTTCGCTTTCTTTGGCGTGCAATGGCGTATTCTTTATCCAAAACCCCTTTCATGACTGCATCCCAAAGACCTTGAGGCCTGCCCGCGCCATCCGTTTAAATTCTCCGATAGAGCGTACGTGTATCAATCGCTTCAAGATATACCTAGGTCTCGTATAAAAACTCTTATAGGCATACACAATTAATTCTTGCAACTCCTCTCGTGTAAAATTTTCTTCCCAGCACCGTGGCTGGAAGTCTTTGGTAGGATTTTTGGCAAATTCTCGCCAAAAATCTTCTTTTATAATGCCATCTCTCAATCCCATCTTATATATTTCCGTGGCTGGGAATGGGGTAAATATGGTGATATGTACAAAATCTGGTTTCAACTCCTTGGCAAAGGTAATCGTTTCCATGATTTCTTTCCTGGTTTCTTTTGGACATCCGATCATGAAATACGCCAGGACGGATATACCAGCCTCTTTTGTCTCCTTAAAAGTGGTCCTCACTCGATCAACCGTGATTCCTTTATTTAATATCTTTAATATTTCGGGATTACCAGATTCTACCCCGTAATGGATGCGTTCGCAGTTTGCCTCCTTCAGTTTTTTTAATAAATCTTTATCAATGTTATTTACCCGTGCCCTTATATCCCATCCGATATTGAGTTTTCTTCTTACAATCTCATTGCATACCTCTATTACGCGCTGTCTGTCTATGGTAAAGGTGTCGTCATAGATCAGGAATTCTCGTATGCCCAGTTTTACGCATGCTTCCATTTCGTCTACCACATTTAATGCCGACCTGGCACGGAAACTTTTGCCCAAATGGGGACGGTCACAAAAGGTGCATCGGTACGGGCAGCCTCGGCTCGTAAACATGGTGGTAATAGGCGTCCTCTTTGCCATGAGGGAACTATATTTATGGATAGGGGTCATGTGTCTGGCAGGGAAAGGCAAGTTGTCAAGGTCTTCATTGAGTGGTCGGGCACCGGTGTTAATAATCCTGCCATTTTCTTTAAAGACTAATCCGGGAATATTTTTTAATTTAGTCCTATCGTGTATATTCTCTACGAGTTCTTTAAAGGTGATTTCCCCCTCG
Organism: Candidatus Brocadia sp.; assembly: GCA_046291035.1. GTDB lineage: Bacteria > Planctomycetota > Brocadiia > Brocadiales > Brocadiaceae > Brocadia. The sequence goes on along the minus strand of JBKBTA010000295.1, from coordinate 409 downwards.
CCCAGCACAAGAAAATCGACCCCGGGGATATTAATGGTTTCTTCGGGATAGATGTGAACGTGCGGACCTCCCAAAACAACCTTTATGTTTGGATGAATGGATTTCACCAGATTTATAACCTTTATGACGTCTATGAGGGTAAAGGACATGGCTGTTATACCGATGACATCAGGCAATTTTGCACGAATGATGTCTTTTAAACGGTCATAGCCGATCTCCTCGGCCTGGGTGTCCAGGACTTCTACATCGAAGTCGGTATGCTTCTCCAGATAACCGGCAATGTATAATATCCCAAGAGGCGGATTATAACCTCGTTCCTCTTCGATAATGCTGGGATTGTTGCCGAGCAATTCGTTTTCAGAAGGCGGATTGATTAAAAGGATTTTCATGGTCGGCTTCTTTTATCTAT
>JBKBTA010000294.1:0-2154 GCA_046291035.1 Candidatus Brocadia sp. | reverse complement strand
TTTTATTGAGCGTAAAGGACACGTCCTTACCAGATCCAGCTTAAAATGCCTCAGTCAGGTGGCATCGATCAATCCAACCCTGGGTTGCGTTCATCAATGCGCCTATTGCTACGCAAGGGGTTACACGATCTATCCGGGTGACGGCAAGGTCCTTGTTTATGGGAATATGCCTGAAAAATTAAAAAAAGAATTGTCCACCCGTAGAAAGTTACCTGCCTATGTATTTTTTAGCCCCACCTGCGATGTCCTGCAGCCCATCCCTCAAGTACTCAGGGTGACTAATGAGTTGATGAGTACCTTACTTGAATATGGCGTTGGTATAAATCTGCTTACCAAAGGAAGAATCCCCGCAAAATTTTTACAGATGTTTAGCCAGTATAAAAAATTAGTACATGTTCAAATTGGTATTACTACATTAAACCGGGATATTCAAAAGAAGATAGAACCGTATGCCTCGACTCCACAGGAACGAGTCCGGAATATCGAGCAACTCTGTTCAATAGGCATTACGCCGGAGGTAAAATTAGACCCATTGATTCCTGGTATAACCGATACCGAGGCAAATTTAACGGCCTTGTTTAAGGCACTTCAAGGATTTGGTGTAAATTCCACTGGCATCAATTACCTGTTCCTGAGGCCACAGATAAAGAAGAACCTTTGCAAGGCCCTTGGGAGGACGCCTTTTTTGTCAAAAATACTGAAATATTATCAAAATGGTAAATCTATTAATTTACTGGCTGAGCACTCCCGTGTTCTCGCCCTGGATGTGGAATATAGGAAACGCGCCTATGAACAAATTTCAGGGTTGGCTAAGGCTTTTGGGATTTATGCCTATGTATGCGGCTGTAAAAATCCTGATATCACACAGGAACCTTTGTGCGGTACGAATTGGGACCAGCATTTTAAAATGGCCTTCGGACAGAAGCAACTATTTTTCGATAGTGGTGAATAATAGTTTTTTCACGCAAACATTTCGTCACGGTTTTTGAAAACAGGAAGGGAGCTGCTATGATTTTCGATCGTATTCAAAACCAGCCACCTATAAAAACTCTTTTTTAGAAAGTTTTTTTACCTCTCCTTGATTTCCTCCTACGCAAGGGAAGTTCGCTTTATTTGTTGCTTCGAAACGCTTACGTTAATATAAAGAAAAAAACGATCTTAAATCATCGGTATCGCGGAAATATCATTAAAGATCTCTCGCTATGCTCGAAAGGACAATTTTTGGTTGCTAACTATGCAAGTAACGTCGCCACAAGTCCGGACAGCACGATCCCATCAAAAGTCCCTGCTCCCCCAATGCTTGCGATACCAGCATGCATCCGCCGTACGTCTCGCAGGTGAAGCAGGTCAGCACCTATAAGTGGGCCAAGGACACCTGAGGTAAAGGCGATAGAAGGAGCGAGTTCACGGATAAAGAATAATCCACATGCCGCAGCCACAAGAGCGGGCACAAAAGGGGGTAACGCGAGGCCGGCCTTCGGTATCGGGCGGACAAGCCGGTAACATACCGCAGCATTAATAACAATCGAGCCAATTGCAACGACAAGTGCAAAAGGTCCCTCATGGGCAATACGGATCAGTTCGTAAGCCGCAATGAGGCACGGAACTACACAACCACCGACATTAACGGCGATGATGGTATATGACCTGAAGCGTACCGGCTGGGGAAACATGCGATCGAAGCCAAAGAGTTTGAATGGCTGTACCTCTATCTGTTCTTCGCGGGGGATTCGCTTGATTGGTATGTTTATCATGCCTCCCAGAAAGATTGCTAATACCGTAAATAACGAGGCTTCCGGACTGAGCCCGAGTTTGGTAAGGGCCGTGATCATCGTTTGGGTAAGGAATATCGGGAATAAGATCAACAGTCCAAACAGTACCACCAGCGATAAGCACCCGGAAGGCATTAATAACCACATTTTTTCATTACTCCTTGTAGTATTGGCACGAAAATACCCCCTCGCCCGGACCCTCTCGCTCAAGGAGCGAGGGAACTTTCCCTCCCTTGATTGGAGGGACTAAGGGGGGGGTGATATATTTTCATGCCCTTTTGTGAGTTTCCTGTTCATGAATGGTTACCTAATAAAAACTCTCTTTTTTTGGAAAGTTTTTTTACCACCCCTTGATCCCCTCCTTGCGTAGGAGGAGATCAAG
>JBKBTA010000293.1:0-2172 GCA_046291035.1 Candidatus Brocadia sp. | reverse complement strand
ACGGGTCTGTAGTGCCGACCTTTTTACATGACCCCTTGTATTTACTAGCTTAGCGGTTCGTATACCCCTCGAATTGCAAAGGTCGGGTTAGCACCGGCGTTGTAAATAGTGGTTTTGTTAGTTCGGTCATGGCCGAAGATGAAGATAAGGAAAAAGAGGGAAAGTCAGGAGAATTGATTTAACTGTTTAAATTATCACCTAAATCCTGCATTAGGCAATCCGCCTAAATTGCAGGATTTAGGTATTATGATTAGATTTGAGACAGTCCATTTTGCAAGCCTTATTACCAATTCTATTTCGTCTACTGTTTATTTCCTTCATTGATAGGCAGTTTATAATCCAAATTTATCCACCAGATGTACCGTAACCGATGTATTGTCATTATCCACGTGAAATTTAACGTCATCCCATCTGGGATGACGCCGTACTTTTTGAACGTCAAGCCTTGAAAAACCTATAGGCTCTTGAGGTATCCCCAGAATACCGCTACGTTCCAATTTCCCGCTATTATTGAGGTCATGATATGCGGAAAGGGAGTACTCCCCCGGCGCTATATTTTTAATCCTGTATTTCCTGAAATTATCCGTCCGTTCAATCAATTCTGCATCAATATCCACATATCCCTTATCTCTTTTCGTGTGACATTCCTCACAGTCACAGATTGAAAAGCGTACATGGGCCTCATTCTGATGCGTGAATCTATCCACGGTAACAATTATATCTCCGGCATACGCCCTAAAAGAAAATACAATAATTAGTAATGGCAACCAGATAAAAAACATACTGTTCTCTCCTATAAAACAAAAACGACAGGGTCAAACCCAATATTTCGGGCGGCAATAATACTCATACAATGCAATTTCATACTCCCTGCTCACAGGAATTGAAGAGTCGTATTTTGGACTGTTTTTGATCATTTCCTTAGGTAAATCCACGTACACTTTTGATTCCTCCCAGCACACTTTGTGTATCCATAGCGGTGCAATCAGGATCTTCTTACCCGGCAACCAACTTCCCGTATCCACCACAATATATCTGATAATCCATGCTTTATCATCAACGAGGAAATCGGACACATGGCCGATTTCACCATCGATTGCATGAATGTGATAGTTTTTCACTTCCCGCATGCTCCTCAGGTGTGAATCACGTTCATCTTCTCCAGTTGATGCCTTTTCTTGTGCTGTTTCAGAGATATGGGTAACCGGGGGGATGGTATAAGGTCCACTTGCATGCCAGTACAGGGGCCACCCGTAATAGTTGTGCAACTCGATTTGATGCTGACGGGAGATTGGTTTGTGCGTATCGATGTTGGGACTGTTTTTTACCTGCTGTTGGGTGAGGGTAACGAAAAAATATCGCGATTCCCACTCTGGTTGACCAAAGGCTTCCGGCGATATGAGGACTTTCCGATCCAGGAGCCACGTCTCGACATCTGCTACGAGATATCGTATTGCCCATGTTTCGTCATCGAAAAAGAAATCATATACCTCACCGATATTCCCATCTTTTGCATGGATTTTATATCCAAACAGATCTTTTATATTCCTCAACATGGATTACTCCTCACTTTAGGAAAGAAATAAATGCTTTCAATTTCACGTTTTTTTACTATAATAAAATTTACGGTCAAATGCACGTTTTAAATTTTCAAAAGCCACCTCCTCCTTATCCATTTATCAATCTCAACGGCAATTATAATGGTTACCGTTATCACGCCTATATTTATCCATTCTTTTGCAGTAAGTGGCTCTGTCCTGAAAACCCACTGAAGCGTGGGTACGTAAAGCACTGCAAGCTGGGCAAAAAATGCTGTTATCATGCTGTAGAATAAAAATAGATTGCTCAAAGGATTAATCCTAAAGACAGACTGAATTTCAGAACGCGAATTCCACGCCTGAAAGAACTGGAAGAAGACCATTGTTGTCATAGCAACAGATCTTGCCTTTTCAAGGGAGACACCTTCGTTTAAGGCCGGTGCCCATGGCGCGGCCCCCCAATGCGTTAGGACTGCGCCGCGGCGCGCTCGCCGCTGTAGCGGTAATAGATGGCCAGCGGCACGACGATCAGCCCGATCATCACCACGGCAAGGGCCGCCGCGCGCGGCCAGTTGTTGGCGGCAAACATTTCATCCCACACCACGCGGCCGATCATGAGGTTTTCCGGGCCGCC
>JBKBTA010000292.1:0-2186 GCA_046291035.1 Candidatus Brocadia sp. | reverse complement strand
GAAGCGAGAAATGGGAGTAAAAACACCATTTGAAGCCGTTGAAAAATGGTTTGAACTGAAACCGGAAATTTTTTCAGAAACTCCCGACTTTGTCGACTTTTTATGCAAATATTATTTTTTGTAAACTTTAATTAACTGATTATCATTGCATTAATCTTTTTAGTTATGTAAAACTGATTTTGTAGTGCCTAATTAACAATGGCTGTTGATAACTTTTTAAATAAACCTGTTCGGATGAAGATAAATTGAATTATTTTAGTCTCATGTTTGTTAGAGTAAAAACATCGCCGAATTCGCCCAAAAAGGCTGTACAAATTGTTGAAAATGTACGCATGGGCAATAAAGTTAAACAGCGAATAGTTCGCCATGTAGGTACAGCCCTTAATGAAGAAGATATCAGCCGTTTAAAAGCTTTGGCAGAATATATCAAGACGAGGATGGAACGGGAAGGGCAACTTTCTTTATTTTCTGATCAAAGCATGGCACGCAGGGTCATAGAAGCACGCCATAAAACGAGTGAAGAACCCTTGCTTGTTAATTTAAAGGAACTTCGTGAGGAATCTCGTATTACACTGGGGATTCATGAAGTATATGGGCAGTTGTATCGGGAATCTGGTTTTGACAGAGTAATTCCAAACGCATCGCGTAAAGTAGGAGCAGTCAAAAATCTATTTCATATTGTGATGGGGCGGTTGGCAAACCCTGGAAGTAAAATGGCGACGGTAGGAGATTTATCGGTTCATTTTGGTGTGAATCTTTCTTTGTCTGGTGTATATCGCATGATGGATGCAATAGATGATAAAGTCATTGAACATATTCATCAGGCAGCCTATTCATCTAGCACAGGATTGTTAAAAGAGGCAGTGAAGGTTGTGTTTTACGATTGTACGACGTTGTATTTTGAGTCGTTTACGGAGGATGATCTTAAACAATGTGGTTACAGCAAGGATATGAAATTTAACCAGTCGCAGGTTATATTGGCCATACTGGTAACGCAATGGGGACTTCCCATCGGTTATCAGGTATATGAAGGCAGTTGTTATGAAGGACATACCCTTAAAGATGCCATAGAAAAAATAGAAGAACAGTACCAGATAAAAGAAATAACTTTTGTAGCCGATAGTGCCATGCTCAGCAAAGCGAATGTAGAGTTGTTAGAAAAAATGGGTAAGCAATACATCGTGGGGGCACGCATCAGGTCTATGCCCAAAGCTGTAAAAAAAGAGATTTTAGACAAAGATAGTTATCGTATAGTAAAGCATGAAAAGGATAGTACGTTACAGATGAAAGAGATAGACTATCAGGGCAAACGGTTAATAATAACGTATAGTAGTGTTCGGGCACAGAAGGACGCTCACGACAGGCAGAAAGCCATTGAACGATTGCTCTCAAGACTTAATAAGAACACTACCCATCCTGAAAAACTTATCAGTAATTATGGATATAAAAAATACATCAAAGTATCGGGCGATGCGAAAGTAGAAATTGATCAGCAACGCGTAGAAGAAGACGCACGCTGGGATGGTTTACATGGCATTATGACGAATGATAAGGAGCTTTCAGCAGAACAAATCATTGAACAATATCATGGTTTGTGGCAGATAGAAGAAACCTTCAGAATAGCCAAACACGATCTTAAAATACGTCCTATCTTTCATTGGACACCCCGGAGGGTAAGAGCACATATAGCGATATGTTTTATGGCTTTGTGTTTATCCCGACAGCTACAATATCGGCTTCGCGTATTAGGCAAATCTTTTTCACCGCAGGTCATACGACAATCGTTAATGGGAGTTCAGTTAAGCATTGTATGCGATCAAAAAAGTGGTCAACGGTATGGTATTCCCTCATCTATAACCCAACAGGCAAAAGAAATTTACCAGTCCGTAGGATTAAAGTTATCGGACATACCTTTTCCAATCAAATAAATTACTGACACATAAATTTAGAAGGGAATTTGTGTAGTGCCTACACAATTTTTTATGTATTTGTTTATCAATTACTTACGTCAAAAAGTCGACAAAGTCGGGAGCATGTAAATAAACTTTTCCAACCCCTTTCAAATGACCAACATAAAAAGTATCCTGATTAAGCAATTCACCAGGACGAGAACTTTCGACATGTCGTTCACGAAATTGAGGGTTTTGCTTTTCGATGAATGCGACTTGCTCGCCCGAGAGCTTTTG
>JBKBTA010000291.1:0-2193 GCA_046291035.1 Candidatus Brocadia sp. | reverse complement strand
CAAATAAATTTAACAAGATTAAAGAAATTATTAAAAAAGACCCCCGTTACTCCATCCAAGCTTATCAATTTGTATTCGAGGCCCTTGACTACACCACAAACATGCTCGGCAAAAACCAGCAGAAAACGACCGACGTAGACCGTCATGTGACGGGAAGACAACTGATGGAGGGCATAAGACAATATGCATTAAAACAGTTTGGTTTTATGGCACTGACCGTATTTGAACAATGGGGTATAAAGCAAGATGAAGATTTCGGAAATATCGTCTTTAACCTGGTGGAAAGCGGTCTTATGGGCAAAACCGAAACTGATTCCCGCGATGATTTTAAAAATATTTATGATCTCAAAAAGGTCTTTGAAGAGGGATTTAAGTTCGATGGGAAATATGACATCCGGCTATCACTCAATGCCCTGGGCATCAAGAAATAATAAAATTACTTTGCTTCCTTTACACAGCGGAAACCAACATTATTATCCCTGCCTTCGGGATAACTGCAGCTCCGATAGGCGCTTCTCAGAATATAATGATGGTTTACCCATGATCCGCCTCTGACTACGCGAAACTTTCCTTCTTCATACCAATCTTCACACCATTCCCAGACATTCCCAGCCATGTCAAAACAACCAAAAGGACTTGCGCCCTCCTTTCGATCGCCAACCGGCGCTGGAGCGCCGGTATTTGGATCCAGATTGTAAACAGCCTTTGAACTATCCGGCTGTGTATTCCCCCATGGATATTCTCTTCCATCGACTCCTCGAGCTGCTTTTTCCCACTCCACCTCCCTGGGCAGCCGTTTACCCGCCCATTTTGCATAGGCAACTGCATCTTTCCAGCTAACGCCCACGACAGGTTGTGATGGCTTATTAAATCGCTCATCCTCCCAGAACAAAGGTTTCTGAGCTCCCGTCTCATCAATATACTTTTTATATTGAATATTCGTTATTGGAAATTTATCAATATAAAAAGCATCGACATACACAACCTTTCTTTCCTCGCCCATAATAAATTCACCCGGTGGTACAAAAACCATTTCAGAGCCGTCTTTCTCGTTAATAATGCTAACCACCCCTGTTTTAGTCATGTCACCCATATTCAACGTCAAGGAATTTCAAAGTTATGCTGGTAGGAACCAACTCCCGTTGGCGACCGAGCACACGCATGCCGTTGAGCATTAATTCGTTCATGTTATGACCACAAAGACACAAAGAAAAAAACAGAATTTTTGTGCCCTTGTGGTTTAAAACCAATCGCCGTCAGGTGACGGCTCCTACCGTTGCATCCCGAAAAAGTAGCCAAAGGCCTAATTTAAAGAAAAGTATCCGGATCGTTTATTTTCCTTCTCTGTTTTTTTCTTACTTTTGGCTTTGCCAGAACTTTTTACACCTTTCTTCTTTATCGTTAGCTGTTTTAATAGCTTTTTTGCATCCCGGTCATTGGGATCACTCTCAAGTGCTTTTTCTAACTCGGATATGGCGGGATTCAGTTGCCTCTTGTCACGGTAGGCAACACCAAGATTATAGTGAAGAATACTATCTTTCGGGTTATCCTTGAGCAGCGTTTTCCATATCTCTATTGCATCATCTATTTTTTTACAATCGTAATATGCGTCTCCCAGGCTATAGGCGGCGTCTTCATGTTTTGGATCTATCTCTAACACCTTTTTCAACTCCGTAATTCCCTCCTCACACTTCCCCTCGTCTATAAAAATAAGACCCAAATTATAATGCGCCTCGATATGCCTTGGTTCTATTTCAATAACCTTCTTATAAGCCCCTATTGCGTCATTTATCATCTCCTCATCATAATAGGCAGATGCAAGCTTGTAATACACCTCAACATCTGCAGTGTCATCTGCGATAGCTTTTTTAAATTCTTCAATAGCCTCCAAACTTTTCCCTTTTTCATAAAGTTCTAAACCGAGTTCTTTGTGTCCTTTTTGTATTTTACGTTCTGATATTACAGACTTCTCTGCACCTGCCGGCGGCGATTCTTTCTGACATCCCTGCAAATTATACGAAACAACGCATATGAAAAACAAACCACTTATACCCAACAGTCTTGATCGCTTTGTATTCACGGAATATGCCCCTTTTCATAAAAGAAGTGCGCAAGCAAGTCCCCCTTACCAAAGGGGGATTTTTTACTCACAGCACCCAAAACCTGCTTAAATAAAATGAAACATTCATGACC
>JBKBTA010000290.1:0-2212 GCA_046291035.1 Candidatus Brocadia sp. | reverse complement strand
GTTTGTCCCGTATCAAACACATCCCTTAATCACTGATATCAACCGTCCCCGGTTGACATTACAATGAATGACAAGCGGGGACGCTTGTCCTACCAATAGAGGAGACAAAGGGGAGGCAAAGATATACGTCTTCCTTAATTCTTGCCGGTAAAACTGTTATCAAATTGAGCTTGATTTTCCAAGCAATATATTACAATAATTAAGTGATACGATAAACCATAATTTTTAATTTAAAAGAAAAATCATGACCAAAGATAATTTTATCCACCTTCATGTCCACAGTGAATACAGCCTCCTTGACGGCGCCTGCAAAATTCATGACCTCGTAAATAAGGCCGTCCAACTGGAAATGTCTGCCCTTGCCCTCACCGATCACGGGAACATGTTCGGCGCTGTGGAATTTTATGAAGCGGCAAAGTCCAGGGGGATAAAGCCCATTCTGGGCTATGAGGCATATGTGGCGCAGGGTAGCCGTTTTGACAAAGAATCGAAAAACGGGAAAGAAACGCTCAGCCACATCACACTCCTAGCGGAAAATAACGAAGGCTATCGGAATCTTTTAAAGCTCACGACATCCGCATATTTGGAGGGCTTTTACTATAAACCAAGGATCGATAAGGCTCTTCTCAAGACACATTCCAGGGGGCTTATTTGTCTCAGTGGCTGTATGACCTCGGAAATCAATCGTTATTTGGTAAATAGTCGCTTAGAAGAGGCCCTGAAAGTGGCAAAGGAGTACAAGGACATCTTCGGCCCGGATCATTTTTTCTTAGAAGTTCAAAATAATGGAATCGAACAACAGTCTCGATTAGTATCGGAAGCGGCAGAGATAGGAAAGAAATTAAACATCCCCCTCGTTGCAACGAATGACATTCACTATATGAATATGGACGATGCGACCGCCCACGATGTCCTGCTATGTATCAATACCGGGAAGCACCTGTCAGATGTCCAAAGACTGCGTTTCGGAACGAATGAATTTTACTTTAAAAATTTTCAGGAAATGTACACGGTCTTTCGACACATACCGGAAGCCATTGAAAATACGTTAAAAATTGCCGAACGCTGTAATGTGGAAATGACCTTCGGGAAGATGCATCTCCCTAAATTCATCGCGCCAAACGGTATGTCCAATAGCGCCTATCTGAGAAAACTCTGTGAGGAGGGCGCAGTTCAAAAATATGGCTCCATTACACAGAATATCCGTGAACGCCTGGATTATGAGCTTAAGGTTATCGAAAGCACGGGATTTGTGGACTATTTCCTGATTGTATGGGATTTCATTCATTTCGCCGTGCAGCATCGTATTCCCGCCACAGGACGCGGATCAGGAGCAGGGAGTTTGGTTGCTTATGTGCTCAATATTACCAATATCGACCCCATCGAAAACGACTTATTATTTGAGAGGTTTTTGAATGCGGAAAGGATCTCCATGCCCGATCTGGATATTGATTTCTGCGCGGAAGGTCGCGAGAAGGTCATCCAGTACGTTCGGGGAAAATACGGCGGTGACAGTAACGTTGCCCAGATCATTACCTTTGGAACGATGAAGGCAAAGGCCGTTATCCGTGATGTGGGACGGGTGATGAACATTCCTCTCTCTGAGGTGGACAAGGTGGCTAAACTTATCCCCAACACGCTCAACATAACCTTAGAGCAGGCCATGGAACAGGAACCCGCATTAAAGGCGCTGTACGAGAATGAAAAACACATCCATGAATTGTTTGATATTTCCAAAAAACTGGAAGGATTATGCCGCCATGCATCAGTCCATGCGGCAGGTATCGTGATTTCGGACGAACCATTAACTGAATACGTCCCACTGGCAAAAAATGGCGACGTGGTCACAACACAATTCTATGATGAAATTTTGGTAGATAAGATTGGGCTGTTAAAGGCGGATTTTCTTGGCGTCCGAAAGTTAACGGTTATCGACAAAGCCCTCAAGTTGATTCGGGAAACTACCGGGGAGGATATCGACCTTACCAAGATTCCCATGGATGACAGGAAGACCTATGAATTGTTATCCCGCGGTGATGTAAAGGGCGTTTTTCAGGTAGAAACCAGCCGCGGATTCAGGGAATTGCTAAAAAAACTAAAACCGGACAAATTTGCAGATATCTTACCGTTGGTGGCCTTATACCGACCCGGTCCCCTGCAGAGCGGCATGGTGGACTCCTTCATCAACCGAAAGCATGGAAAAGAGGAGGTC
>JBKBTA010000289.1:821-2214 GCA_046291035.1 Candidatus Brocadia sp. | reverse complement strand
GAAGGGGAGATTTCATCCCCCTTCATGACCTTCGGTCATGAATTTTCATTACAATAAAACTATTTATTTCAGAGATAATCGAGGCTTTTGATGATTATTATACAAGTAACTTCAAAGCTGTGGTTGTGAGCGAAGGGCCTCTTCGCTCTACATTTAAATCCAAGGGATCTTTTCTCATGCAAGATGAACCTGTCGTAAAAGGACAACAAAGGGCAAAGATAAAGCTGGAGGAACTTACCTTTTATTATGGGGATCGCAAGGTCATAGACGACGTTTCTATGGATTTTTTTGAATGCAATGTCACGGCAATTATAGGACCCTCGGGCTGTGGAAAATCGACACTGATAAAGTCGATCAATCGCATCTCCGAAATTACCAATGAAGTACAGGTTAGGGGAAAGGTATTACTGGATAACAAAAATGTATATGACCGTGATATCGATCTGGTCGATCTCAGGCGGCGCGTCGGCATGGTATTCCAAAGACCGAATCCATTTCCCAAAACCATTTATGATAATGTAGCCTTTGGTCCCCGGCTATCCGGAATTAAAGACAGGAAACGATTAGATGAAATTGTGGAGGATAGCTTGGCCAAATCCGCCTTATGGAATGAAGTTAAGGATCGGCTGGACCAGAGTGCAATGGGACTTTCCGGCGGGCAGCAACAACGGCTTTGCATTGCACGGGCACTGGCGGTCAATCCTGAAGTCCTGTTAATGGATGAACCGTGTTCCGCACTGGACCCCACGGCAACAGCCAGAATCGAAGAACTCATTGAGGATTTAAAAAAATACTACACGATCGTGATTGTCACCCATAATATGCAACAGGCTGCTCGTATTTCCGATTATACGGGATTTTTATTGCATGGGCAGTTAATAGAGTATAATATAACTCCTAAGATTTTTACTAACCCTGACAAAAAGATTACAGAAGAATATATTACGGGAAGATTTGGATAATAATAACGCTGCATAACCGCACCTGAATAGCCCACCTCTTAATCCCCTCCTTCGTGAGGTGGGGACAGGGGAGGTAAAAAACTTCTTAAGAAATGTCTTTATGGTGTAATACCCTATGGAACGACATTTTGATCAGCAATTAGGAGCACTGAGAAAAAATCTCATTCAGATGGCCTCCATGGTAGAGACGGCCATTGCTGATGCCGTGAAATCCCTCATTGAACGGAATAGTGGATTGGCTCGCCATGTTGTGGGAAACGACGAACAGGTGGATACCTTGGAATTGGAGATTGATAAACAATGTGTGGATCTATTGGCATTACGACAGCCTATGGCCATTGACCTGCGCATGATTTTCGCCATTACCCATATCGCCGTAGAGCTGGAACGCATGGGAGATCACGCCGCCGGTATCGCCAAGCTGGTGTTGC
>JBKBTA010000289.1:0-811 GCA_046291035.1 Candidatus Brocadia sp. | reverse complement strand
GGTTTATCACATCGGCAATCAAGATTACCAACAACCTCGAACGCATGGGTGACCTTGCAGTCAACATTGCAGAACGCGTGATTTCTCTCAATCAGGAACCACAGCTAAAACCACTCATTGATATCCCGAGGATGGCGGCGATTGCTCAAACCATGGTGAAAGATAGCATTGATGCATTTGTAAACAGAGATACCGCACTGGCCCGTTCGGTATACGAACGCGATTCCACGGTTGATGCCCTGAATGATCAGATATTCAGGGAACTGTTGACCTATATGATGCAAGACCCGACAAATATAACACGCGCCGTTCACCTGCTTCTCATTTCCCGTCATCTGGAAAGGATTGCTGACCACTCCACCAACATTGCTGAAGAAGTTGTATATATTGTAAAGGCCAAGGTCGTCAAACACCGCAGCTATGGGCTGGAAGAGCCATAGACTCTTCTTTCTTCAATTTTGATCAATTTTTGCAAAGTATTTATCAAAGAAATTTTTTAAAATATCTTGTATAAGCACCAAACTCCAAGTACCAAACAACAAACAAATCTCAATGAACTAAATTTAAACAAATAGTTTTGGTCATTTAGGCATTGAAAAATTGGAATTTATTTGAATTTTGGGATTTGGAATTTGAAAGTATAAAAGCCTCATTGGTTTTGGCTTGTCCAAGTTGGGGGTGTTTGTAAAAGATAAAATCTTATATCTTCATAAAAAACCTTCGTCAGTGGAAATACAAAATTCCAAACTTCCATACATACTTTTAGCGATTGTATCAATATGTGTTTTCCTTAATTCACTTCACAGCGGGT
>JBKBTA010000288.1:0-2260 GCA_046291035.1 Candidatus Brocadia sp. | reverse complement strand
GGCAAGATGTACCTCGGCTGTACCTGTTTCAGGAAATTTATCAAATGCATCCGGTGGGAGTGTAGATGCACCGTGTTGTACCGCCCCGCTAAGGCCGTACTCATCTCTGGCGACCCTTGACAAATTTTTTAATGTTTCAAAATCCAGCTTTACCTTGGCAATCGTTCCATCCGGCAATGGTACACCCCCATGGGTAGTTCCCGTCTGTACACTGATCTTACTGATCCCTTTCAATCCCTTGCCTTTCACAGCCAGCGTATGATTATAACCATCCATAAATGCCCTTAATTCCTCAACGGTACTATTCTTTTTACCTACCTCCCCTATTTCACCACCAACAGATATCGTTATTCCCTTTGGTTCTAATGTCCTGATGTAAGCAGTAAATTCAGCTGCAAATTCAAAATTGAGGCGCTGCTGCTCAGTTAAGTTGGGTTTATTTAAATCCACAAGGGTTGATGTATCAATATCAATATTATAAAAACCGGCATCAATGGCTTCTTTAATAAGCTTTTTTACGGTATTTATTTCTCCGTCTTTATCTTTTTCGTATTTCTTTGCATTTATCTGGAAATGATCTCCCTGGATAAATACAGGGCATTCGAATCCTTCCTTAATGGCGGCGGCAAGAATTGCCGTCGCATACTCGGCAGGTCTCTGATCTGTATAACCAATCTCGGAACGTGCAATCTCGAAGATAAAGGCGCCTACGTGGTTCTTTTTAGCAGCCCTAAAAATGGAACGTGACACATCATACGTTAAGCCTCGTATATTAATGGCTGGGACCGTAAACCCCTTATATTCTTTTCTACCCATAGCTTCATAAAGCGATTGAATGGATGAAGAAACAACACCAAGCTTATTTGCGGTATTACGGATCAACCACCGGGACGCATCCTTGATAGCGCTTTCTTTATTGAAAACTGCATTGTAAACAATATTGTCAATTTTTTTATTTCGCAACGCATCCTTATCGGTTATCTTTATCGCACCATTTTTTTGAATATCAATAACACCCTTCAGATCGTTTAACAAATCTTCTTTCGTATGATAAAGCATGAGTTGTTAACTCCTTTATTTTACTTTTGGTTAAAGAACTTCTCATAAGTCAACACGTCTTCTTTGCTCCCGATGACAAGCGGCACCTTCTGATGGAGTTCTGTAGCCTGGATATCCAGGATGCGTTCCTTTCCCGTAGACGCCAGCCCGCCAGCCTGCTCAACAATGAAAGCAAGAGGATTTGCCTCATAAAGTAATCGTAACTTCGGCTTCGGTTTTTTTGGATCTTTGTAATCAGCCGGATACAAAAATATCCCGCCGTAAAGCAGATTTCTGTGGAAATCCGCTACCAATGACCCGATATATCTCAGGGAATAAGGCCTGCCTGTTGATGGATCGTTTTCCTTAAGGTAAGCAATGTATTTCTTCGTCCCTTCATCCCACGTATGTGCATTTCCCTCATTAATACTATATATCTTTCCTTTTGAAGGAATTTTTATGTCTTCATGGGAAAGTAAAAATTCTCCAATACTGGGGTCTAAGGTAAAACCATGCACACCCTGACCAGTTGTATAGACCATCATAGTACTTGAGCCATAGACAATATATCCTGCCGCAACCTGTTCCGTCCCTTTTCTCAGACAATCCTCAATAGTAGCCTCTTTTCCGGTTGTCTTTCTTCGATAAATAGAAAATATGGTTCCGACACTCACATTTGCATCGATATTCGATGAACCGTCTAATGGGTCGAACATGAGTACGTATTTACCCTTAGGAAATTCATCCGGTATGGGAATAACGTCCTCATTTTCCTCAGATGCCATTATACAGAGATGACCTCCGTGATCCATTGATTTACAAATTCTCTCATTGGCATAAACATCCAGTTTCTTTACTGCTTCCCCGTGGATGTTCACATCTCCCGTAAGACCTAATATTTCTGCAAGACCAGCCTTGTTTACTTCTCGTGAGATGGTCTTTGCAGCAAGCGTTAAATCCCAGAGGAGCCCGGTAAAATCACCCGTGGCATTTGGGAACATTCTCTCTTGCTCAACAATATGCCTTTGTATCGTAACACCTCTACTTTTTTGCATATCGTCAATTCCTCCAATGTCCTATGATAAAAAAATAAGATATTTCATTTTACAATCTTAATTACCAAAGTCAACGATTATCCCTTTGTTCCAGGGTAACGTCAAAGTCCAGCGATACCAAAAAGAGGGAGTAAGAAGGCAAGGAAAAGAAGGAAGTTGACGTGGTG
>JBKBTA010000028.1:0-21893 GCA_046291035.1 Candidatus Brocadia sp. | reverse complement strand
ATTACTACAACGGATTTGATACATGAGATACTATAAATGGAGGGCTTTTGTCAGGTCTCCACTTGACAACGCTACCAACTTTTTTAAAAGAATAATGCCTTTTTCAAGGAGCTTTGAAGTCCCGGTATAATTTTTCCTTTTAAAGTGATGGAGTGCTACTGCAATCATGATTAATCCCTGAATAAAATATTTTTCGTGTGATTTTTCGATGCCGCGCCATTGATCTTCCCATGTTTCGTGGGCCTCGAAGTAATTGCCTTCATTAAAATATTTAATACCTTTCTCGAAAGTTTCCATGTCTATATTCATAAGGTGTTACCGTGTTTAAACTTGTTTTTGTGTAACAATTTATTTTTTTGAAAGAAATATCCGGTGCCTGCCTCGCATTTCAGGAAAGGCAAAGCATTCTGACATGAGACACACCCCCAGCCCCTCTTTATAGAGGGGGGAGCTCAAGTCCCCTCTATAAAGAGGCGATTTAGGGGCGTGTTTGTTGCTGGCAAATACTTCGATCGACAATGATCAGTAATGCTTTCAATTTTGCTCCGCCATGCTAAGGCATTGAGCAGATTCTTTTACACAATGTGTACAGTCCTATTTCCTCTCGTAACTTTACCAATAACCGTTCCCGGTTCTTTTGCGTGTCTCAGATCATTTAAGACTGTTTCCACATCAGGTTTGGATACGATCAATACCATGCCGATACCCATATTAAATACATGGAACATTTCCTGATCATCGATGTTGCCCAGGTACTGTATGATTTTGAATATCTTTGGGACACTCCATTTATCTCTTTCCAGCCGAACAGCACAACCTTGCGGTAAGATACGAGGTATATTTTCCAGTAACCCGCCACCCGTAATATGTGCCATCCCCTTAATGACCTTCTTAGTTTTATGTTTGTTTAATACTTCCAAAATCGATTTCACGTAGATCTTAGTTGGTTTTATCAATTCTGCTCCCAGAGTAGTATTCAACCCGTATTTGGTAAGACTCTGGGTTATCTTCATCTTTGTCTTGTCAAAGAATACCTTTCTTACAAGGGAAAATCCATTGCTATGGATTCCGCTTGAACTTAAACCGATCACCATATCTCCGGGTTTTATTGTTTTTCCATTGATAATCTTGTCTTTTTCTACAACGCCAACCACAAAACCCGCAATGTCGTATTCACCTTTATGGTAAAACCCCGGCATCTCCGGCGTCTCACCGCCAATGAGGGCGCAACCTGCTTGACGACAACCGTCTACAATACCATCCATTACTTCATGAAGCACCTTTGGTACGATCTTACTACTTGCCAGGTAGTCGAGGAGAAATAAGGGCTCGGCCCCCAATACGATGATGTCATTGACACACATGGCTACAAGATCGATTCCGATGGTATCGTGTTTATCCATCACAAAGGCAATCTTTAATTTGGTACCCACTCCATCAGTGGAGGAGACGAGTACGGGTTGGCGATATTTCTTAAAACGGGAGTTTAAAGCAAATAGTCCTCCAAACCCATCGGGATTTTCAATCACCCGTGGGCTGAAGGTCGTTTGCATTTTTGAGTAAATATCTGTCGTAAATTGACCTTTTGTGTCAATGTCAACACCTGCATCCCTGTAAGAAAGTCCCTTTTTTGTTTTTTTTGTCATATGTTATCCAGAAAGTTTGAAATGCAAATGTCTAATAAGAAATTCATTATTGTTTCAATTAATATCTTTTCTCTATGCCATCAGCGTCTCTGTGGCTTATTTTTTCCTTCCATGAAGGTCTTATCGCGCCCACCCTTCCTTTACAAAAACCCAAGCACATCCCATACACATAGGCAAACTCACGTACAAGAGGTAAGACTGCAAGTACTGGTAATGTCTTTAACGATGCAATTTCTCGGGTTCTTGCCATAACAATCGCAACTAATGGAACGTATAAGAGCGTCAATGAACTTAATAAAACTAAAAAGATCAAACCCGGCGCGAGATACACACGTATTCCATAAGGTAATGTTATCAGAAATGCCAAAAGACTTATAAAAAGCGCCATAAATGTCATGGGGCGTATCCATAATTTTATATTGAATGGCATTTGCTCCCGAAATTTCAAGCCCATGGCATATCCCCAGTAAAACTTTCTTCTCCAGATGCCTGACCATGTATCTGGATATTGGGTGCTCACAATATTGTTGGGATCATAAATAACCTTGCCTATCCTGCTTAATTTCCACCCTAACTCAGAATCTTCACTCCACCATGAATTTTCGTTAAAGCCTCCTAAATCTATTAGTATATCTTTACGAATGGCTGAATTCACACCAGACAGCTTATTTGGTACAAGCGACTTCTTAAATACCCCATTCATTATTTGATCCAGCACACTTGTTGCATTTGCCAGGGGCTTATCCTTGTTACGGGCCTGATAAGCTCCACCTACTGCGACAACACCCGGTCGTTCAAAATGTGACTTAAACCTATGCAACCAATTAGCGGGTACAACCGTATCGGCATCCGTCGTGATAATAACATCACCCGTAGCCCTTTGCAATCCGGAGTTCAAGGCGGCAGCCCTTCCGCCATTCTTTTCCCGCCTGACCAAAGTTATCCCTTTATCCAAAAACTTCTCAACGGACTGAACCGTACCATCGGTCGAGGCATCGTCAATAATAATGATTTCCTTATCACCATATGTAAGCGAAGTGAGGGAATTGAGACAGGATGTGATGGATTGCTCTTCATTGTATGCGGGAACAAGGATGGAAAATTTCATCAGAAATCCCCCCTCGCCCACGCCCTCTCCCACAAGGAGAGAGGGGATTTTTCTCTTCTATTATTGAGGTTACCCAGGAAGTTTAATATTCCCCTCCCTTGACGTGAGGGGTATAGGGGAGGGTGATAAATTCTTATGCCCTTTTTTGAGCTGCCGTACATAAAATCATATCTCTAAAAGAGCTTCCTGAACATGGCCTTTAAGGAATCCAGGGAACCCAATCGCCGTATATTTTTCAGGATAAAACGGGGTGTCAAAAAAAATTCAAAGTTGGCGCGGCGTACGGCATTTTCCAATTCAGTCTTGCCGAGATGTGGATAGGCAATATTGGCCTCCTTTGCCACATTGACGGGCTTATAATCTCCGTAAACAAAAAGTTTGTTTTCTTTGGCAATCTTATAAAACTCTGTGCCGGGGAAAGGATTGGCAATGTTATACATGACCAATCTACCTTCAGCCGTTTGACCTCTTCCATATTCTTTTTTATGGTATCTATTGTTTCCAGTGGTGAGGCACCGAACATGATATTGATCTTTGCATTAATACCGTATTTTTTAACCAATTTTATAGCTTCTTCATTCTTCCTGACGTCAATATCTTTCTTTACATAATCCAGTATCTCCTGATTAAATGATTCAACGCCGAGATCGATAAACTTGCAGTGTGCTTCTGCCATGGACTTCACAATTGACTCATTCAGATGATCTGACCTTGCCGAACAGCCCCACACGATACCCAGATCTTTAATGCCTTCGCATATTTTTACGGTTCGTTCTTCTCCCCATACAAACTGGTCGTCTTGGATATTAACAGCCTTGTATCCCTGTGATTTTAGCAATTTAAATTCCTCAATAATATTTTCAGGAGACCTCTTTCTTACCGGTGGTTTTTTGCCAACATGGTGTTTGTATTCCAGTTCCCTAGAAAAACTCAGGGAAGAAGGAACACAGTAGATACACCGGTATGAGCAACCCCTTGATGTACAAACAGCCGTAAAGGGCCGTTTCCCTAGCTTGGGATTATAATAGACATCCCTTTCTTCCAGAAGGTGCCTGGCTGGGAAGGGGAGTGCGTCCAGGTCTTCTATCGGTTTTCTGTTAACATTATGAATGATTTCGCTGTTATTTCTATAAGAGACGCTTTCTATACCTTTAATATTTGATTTTGCCTCTAAGGCCTTCAAGAGCTCAAGCATCGTGTATTCAGGTTCACCCCTGACTACATAGGTATTTTCATCCACCACAAATTCTGCTGGTCTATCAGATGGTGCAGGACCAAAAAAGATAATAGGTACACCTCCTCTTATTTCGCGAATATCATTCAACGCCTGCATATCGGTTTTTTGGGAAAGATTGACAGAATAGAAACAATAGACGTCACTCAGGTCTTCTCTTAAAAATGCCAGAAAATGTCCCTTATCCCACTTCTTAATGGTAGTCTCAATGTACCTAACTTCATAACCTTCTTTCTCCAGGACGGCGGCAGCACTCAGGAGAAAGATGTTTGGTACATAATAGAGCAGATAGGCACAACCGGCAACCCGCTCAGGGATATTCCCATCAATGGGGGGTGGTACGAGAAAGGTAATTTTCATTTTATACATAATCCTTTAGGAAAAGAACGTTTATTTCCTTTATCTGTTTAAGTTTTTCATCATTAGTAAGAAATGCATCAACCCCAATATTGGTAGCTACAAAAACCTGAATAGCATCAATAGTTCTGAGACCTGAACATTGACCACGCAATTTTCCGGCTCTCTCGGCTATACTTACAGAAATTTCGACCAGCCTGAGATTTTTTCCATATTTGAGAAAATCTGAAAATCTCTTGGCAAGTTTTTGATCTCCAGTTTCTATTGGCTTTGATAATACTTCAGTAAGGATTAGAACAGAAGAAAATGCATTGATCTTTCCTGTTTGAAAGGCTTCAACAACTCCCATTGTAAGAAGACCAAATTTAGGATGAGCCTCAATGAAATAAATTATAGGCGCTGTATCAATAAAAATGGTGTTAATTTGGCTTAATTTATCGGAAAGTGTCATCTCGATCTTCTCTCAATCGATTAACATATTTCTGGGCGTCCTCTTTTTCCCATAATCCCTTTCCTAAGCCATAAAGTTTTTTCCAATCGAGTTCTTTTATTGCAGGAAGATATATTTTTCTTAATTGATGTACAAGCGTTTCTAATAATTTTAACTGTTCTTGTGGTGAAAGATCTTTTATCTCTTTTTCAATTTTTTCAATGGTTACTATTTTTCTCATACTTAGAAACATCTCCGATAAAAAAACTTAGGTATCTTAACTTACTGCCCTGATTTCTTCGCTTGATAAGGTTTTGGCTGCGTAATCGAGAACTGCTAATATATCCTCACGTGTAATCTCATACTCAGCCATAACCTCTTCATAAGTCATTCCTCCTGCCAATTTACCAAGGATAAGATCTACAGGAACTCGTGTCCCAGTAATGACAGGTTTGCCAAATCGTACTTTCTCATCAACTCTGATTCTTGGAGCTATTTCCATGGTTTACCTTCAGATTTCAGCGGGTTCAAGTTTGTAACTTGAACCCTGATTTTATAACACGGATTCGATGATAATTTTACTCTTGGCGTTTGCTGACGACCATACACAATCTTCGGGACTCTTCACGTACAATTTAAGGCCCTTATACTTTTGACTGTATTTGGGTGAGTCGGCAAGTATTTTCGAAACGATTGTGTCAGTCAAATAGGCTAATACCTGTTCCTGACAGTAAAAGTAAGATAATAGATTCCCAAAGAAAATTCTTTTGAAATCCTTATTGATGGCATAATGCTCCTATTTTATAAAATTCAGGGTTCGGGTTGCAAACCTGAACCCGTGTGAGGCACAAAGAAATTTTGGTTTTCACTTCATTTACCCTAACCTACCTTAGCAATAATTAATGTTAAATAAACGATTCTCCAAATTTTTCAAGACTATTTTCAAGAAATTTCTTTAATGCTTCATTTTGTGAATCACTTATTAATGCTTGATCAATCAAATCTAGGACTTTATTTTTCCCGATTTCATTATTTAAGATAACATTGAGTTTAATCCGAAAATCAAAATAGCGATGCTTTATACGGCAAATATTAACGTCCCACCGCAATATATTGTACTTTTCGGTGGGAACTCAATAAGCATTTTCAATTATATTGTGATATTTTACTTCATTGCTAGTGTTTTTAACGAAAGAGTCTGATTTGAAATCATTTAATGTCCTGGTAACCGTAAATTCGTTTGAAATATAGCATGAAAGGCTTAATTTTACAAGGCAAAAGAGCCACAAAGCTATAGGAAGTACACTTCGCGCAAAATGGGAAATTTGTTAGGATACAAACAAATATTTACAATCCCTGTGTTTTCACAAGCAGATCAACAATAAGCCTAAACTCATCACTGGTGAACCAATCTTTTTGAAATTTTTGTCTGGCCAGTACACGCATATTCGTAACACAATTTTCCCAGTCCCGCCTGGATTTTCGCTCTAAAAGTATCCTGCCAGCTTCGTGACAGATAAGACATTTTTCTACCATTATCTGGGCTGCTACATCGTCTCGCATCATTTTTCCCCTTTCGGCAAGGTACTCTGTAAGGGTCGGAATGTCTTCATTAAGGAATAATTCTGGTGCATTTTCGCGCATCCGCAGGATGGTTTCCTGCCACTCTTCCCTTGTTTTGTTTTGCTTGAGTATCCTGTTTACCGAATGACATCTGGTACACCGATCAATAAAAAGTAATTGAACGTCAGCATATTTTTCCCTTTGAATCGGCGTGGAAGCGAGCATATCCTTTTTTCCACCAATGATTTCATCAATTATTTGCGCTCCATCTTCCGCTGTAATCCATAACGGGCTTTTTCCTATCATTCGAGTGATGCAAATTCGCCATTCATTTTCCGTTTTCGGTTCTGCAAATATCCGCTCCAGGGTATGGCATTTTGAACATTTTTCTTCATATAAAAATTGCGGTGCCTTATATTGAAATATTTCGGTAGTTTCTTGTGCTTGGCCGTAGCTTACGGAAAAAGATATAAATAATGCCAGTAGAAATGAAAAAAAACTTCCCATAGGAATATCCCCGATGTTCTTGTAAAATATCTTATAACGTAAATATAAGACTTTTGTAAAATAAGCACAAGATAAATCTACTATACGCTGAATTAAGCAGAAGAAATAGAATTGTTGGGAAAAAGAATAACGAGCTTTTAAGGAGGGTTGTATGAATAGATTGGCTGGATTTTCCATTTTCTTGGTATGCATGATATGCTTCGGATGTAAGACGATTTCCACAAGCGTGATAAGTATAGACATAGATATTCCTTCCCGTGATATAAAGTCCCTGGCTGTGATGCGCTTTGACGACAAATTTATCCGGGACAAAGCAGTGACGGGTTTTTTTATAAAAACAATGAGTAATCCGGATGCGGGGGAGATGCTTGCTGATATGATGACTCATGAGTTGTCAATATTGGATAAATATGAAATTTTACCCCGTTCAGAGGTTAAGGACAAGTTAAGGTCTGCAGGCATCGAGGAGGAGGAATTCGTCATGCAGAGACATTACAATGCCCTGGGAAAGATATTGAAGGTGGATGCAGTGGTCATTGGCAAGATACATGCCTTTGACTTATCAAGAATGCCGGTCTACGAACGGGGTGACGTGTCTTTTACGGCTGAATGTATCGATACAAAAAATGGCAAGGTTCTGTGGACTTTAGAGGCAAGAGAAACCGCACCTTATAAGGATGAAATTGAAGTAGCAGGCAAAGTCATTAAGGAAGCGGTCGAAAGACTTAAAAAAGAGACGGAATGAAGTAGAGACGTATTGCAATACGTCTCTACAAAAAGCGATAACTATTTGGCCAGGTGAAGCTCGGTTGTGGATAAGCCGAAGAAAAAAGCCTTTACCTTTGTCACCCGGGTGGAACGAAGGATCTCACGTTGTTACAGCGAAAAGATTCTTCGCTCAGCTCAGACGCCGTCCTGAGCCTTAAGATTCTTCGGCTTTGCCTCAGAATGGCCATGAGGCGAAGGAAATGACAACCGAACTTTACCTGGCTAAATAACTACAGAAAATGATATGTGCCTCATTTTTTTGCACATTTACAAACGACGCCCTCTTTGACCTCTGTATGACAATTTCCACACCGGAAACAATATTTTTCCTCATCCCAGTAAGTTTTCAGCGTATGACTTTCATCAAAAAATATTCCTTTTGGGTTCTTGCTCCAATGTCCAATCCTCTTCATATTCATAATCTTCTCCTTTCTAAATTTGTGTTTTGCTTAGTTGCAACAATCGCCATCCAGTCAAAAAGACCCAGGAAGTGAAGACAATTAAAATAAGAGCGGATAGGATTGCTGGTGGGTGGGACAGTACTTTGTAAATGATACGCAGTATCCACAAACCTCCCACAACGAGGCCTAATTGACCAAGAAATCCGGAAAATAGCGGCGACTGCAACATGGCCCATCCTCCGAGTCCAACCCAGCCGACCAAACAAGGTGGTTCCAAAAAGGCAAAATAAGCCTTCCCCGTATGCCTCATTTGCCAGATAATGAGATACTGGAGTTCTTGATTCATTTTTGAATTAAGAGTTATTTCCGATTTCCGAGTCTTTTTGCTATCTCACCTAAAAGTTTTTCTTTATTAAACGGTTTTTCCAGGAATGAGACATTTCCTAATGCCTGGAAACATCGGTAAGTCTTTTCGTCGAGTACAGAGGCCATAATAATGGGTACCTCCTTATATCGGCGGTCCTTTCTCAGCATAGCAAAAACCCTATCACCGGTAACCCCTTCCATCAGGATGTCCAGGATCACCAGATCATATTTCTTTTCTTTTGTTTTTTTAAGTCCCTCGTCAGCATTTGAGGCAAGAGTAACGGTAAATTGCTCTCCTTGCAACATATCCTTATAAAATTCCTGCATTTCCAGGTCATCTTCTATGATTAACAACTCTTTCATTCCTTTTCAACTCCTTTGAAAAGATTGTAATACGGGTATGGTAAAAACGACTTTTCTATAATATTTTTATCCGCAAACAGAAAAGACTCGATGCCGGACTTCAATATTCATACTTTTTGGCCGCATTTCGATATTGCTCATTGTACGGTTATTCCAGACAAATTCGCAGAACCTGATTTGTGTTTCACCGTCATTGGTAAGGTAAATATGAACCGCGATCCTTTTCCCTTTCCTTCAGACTCTACCCAGATCCTGCCCTTGTGCATCTGTACAATGTTTTTACAGATAGCAAGACCGATTCCTGATCCATACGCCGAAGGTATTTCCTTATAAAACTTTTCAAATACCCGTTTTTTTGTTTCGTTATCCAACCCCCTGCCTGTGTCTTCCACCGTTAATTCTACAGCATCAGAGAGTATTCTTACTGATATGGTAATTCTTCCACGTTCCGTGAACTTTATAGCGTTATCCACCAGGTGGGTTAACAGGTGAAATATCTTGTCGCGGTCGGCTTTAATAACAGGGATACCGGAAGGTAACTGGTGAGCGAGAATATTCCCTTTTTTATCGGCAGTATCCGCCATTTCGTTAACAATTTGTCTCACCAGGTCAACGAGTGAAACATCGGATAATTTTAACGGTTCCATTCCTGATTCCAATTTGGATATATCGAGGATATTTTTGATGCTGTTTTTCAAACGGTTAACATTGTTTCTGAGGATCTCCTGGATTTGAAACCCCCTTGTGTGCATACTTTCATTTCCTGTCTTCATAGAACGTTCAAACATATCAATAGCCATTTCAATTTTAGCCACAGGTGTCTTTAGCTCATGCGTGACATCGCGAATCAGATTATCCTTCAATTCCTCCAATTTTTTCCTTTCCGTGATGTCACGGCAAAAACCTTCAATACCAATGACGCTATTGCCTTCCTTAATGGGAAGCACTTCGATAGACAACCAGAGAACCTGGCCTTGTTTATGAATGACCCGAAACTCAAGATCCATCAAACTATTTTTCAATCCGTGTAATATCTGAAGAATTTCATGTTGCACCCTATCCTGATCTTCCGCATGACATAAGGAGATCCCGTAGCCTCTGTTGTTATAAAACTGATCTACGGGGTATCCGGTGATCTTTTCCACGGAGGGACTCATCAGGGAAAACGCTCCATCCCTTGTGCACTCAAAGATAATGTCCGGAGAACTCTCGATAACTGTTCTGTATTTTTCCTCTGCTTCTTTGATTTTATTAAATAGCCGCGTATTCTCGATTGCCATAGCCAGTTGTGGGGCAATTTGTGAAAAAAAATTGATATGTTTCTTTGAATAATAGTCCCTTCGTTTGCTGCCAAAATTTACGCTGCCTATTACGTTACCTTTATACTCAAGGGGGTACCCAAGCCTTGAACGAATTCCTTCCTTAAACAATACAGTATCGGTAAGAAATCTACCTTTCGATGTGTCATCAACGATTACGGGCTCGCGAAATTGTACAACCCGTTTCATCAGGCTTCCTTCCATGGGGTATAGGACGCCTTCTTTGAGGGCTGTATATTCGTAATCCTTTGATAACACAAAGTTCTCGTATAAATTATTATCTTCCGTAATGAGAGTAACGCTCAGCCGGTCAAAATCAATTACTTTTGAAAGTTCCTGACTCATTGTCTGGTAAACATCGCGAATATCCAGGCTCGAGAAGATAATTCTGTTAATGTTAAGGATGATCTCTTTTTTGTTGATAAACACGGTGTTCTATTTTGTGAGTTCTTGTAAGGCCTTTTCGTAAACCTGATATGCCTTTGAACTGAACAGGACAAAGCGCACCAGTCGGATATCAGTATGGGTTTTTAGATAATCTATTACGGTTTTCAGGGCTATCATGGCTGCTTCATTCATCGGGTAACCATAAGCACCTGTGCTAATAGAAGGGAATGCCACACTTTTGAGTTTATACTGTGATGCAAGGATAAGGCTATTTTTATAAGCATTTGCCAGCAATTCCTCCTCATGTCGTTTGCCATCGTGGTAAACGGGTCCTACAGTATGGATTACGTACCTCGCCTTTAGATTTCCGCCCGTGGTAATGCGCGCCTCACCCGTTGGGCATCCTCCCAAATTTTTACATTCCTCCAGTATTTTTGGGCCACCCGCCCTGTGGATTGCGCCATCCACCCCGCCACCGCCCAGAAGGCTTGTATTTGCCGCATTGACAATGGCATCTGTCTCCTGTTCCGTAATATCTCCTTCAACAAGTTCTAGAACTGATTTGTTAATGTTAATTTCCATCGTAATTTATTCCAAAAGATAACCTCAATCGTCTCCATTGTGATCAAGCCGTTACGGACATTATTCAGAACATTTTCGAAAAAATTGAATAAAAACGAATGTATTTTCCTTAGATAACCTGTTTAACGGTAATTGTCAAGCACAAATTGGGCTTTTATTGATTGCTATGTCTAAATTCTCGGTGAAAAACCGGATTAGGCATGTGAAGTGCTGTCAAGCGAAAAGGACAGAAACAGCTGTGCCAAAAGCCGTTTCCTTACTTCTCCCTTTTACCTACCCTTCGAAGGATTTGAGATCACGGGTTCAGGGAGTAAATTCATGCACCCCGACGTCAAAACTCCCACCTTGAGGAATGGTATTTCCGTAAAAATCACGGCTTCCTGGGTTGATTCCAAACAGAGATAGAAGATCGAGCCCCTCATTAATAAGCGGAGAGGATGGTTGCAGTTGATAAGCGGAGAGAGTATTTAATCGGAACGGGTTTCTAATCGTTTCCCCCCTCCGGCATTCACAAGAAGAGGATTGATGTTACTGCCGACTGGAATTCCGGACAAAGTTTCTTGTCCTGTGCTGTCACGCCAACTGGAGAAAGAGGTGTAGGTTGCAGTCCCCCAGGTTATCCTGAATCGGCCATCTTCTGCGTAATAATTGTTCCCTCTGAATGAGTAGCCGTTTGTTTTCAATGCGTTTATGAGACGGATTCCACCTCTGGTTACGAAAATATTATTATAGAAGGTTACATTGTTAGCGTTACTCATGATTCTTACTGCCGCTGGTGAACCAGTCAGGGAGGGGCTTGTGTAAATGGTATTGTTATGAATTTGAAGATTGTTTATGCCGCTTCCGCCATTCCAGATTTGTATCCCACTGTGACCGTGTTCTCTCCCGTCATTTTGACTGATGTTGTACCGGATTATGTTATTGGAATAGGGTGTGGCTCCGGGATATTGTGCAGCGAGAAATCCTGCGCCATCATTATCGTGTGAATAGTTGTATTGCATTACCGAATTACGGACTCCGCCGTCGAGGTCGAAGCCACCGCCATCGACTGAAGTACTACCCGTGAAATTATGGTGAGATTCATTGAACTGGATAACCGCCTTGTTTGAATCCCATACCCAAATTCCAACAGGTCCTCCACCGGTAAAATTGCAGAGCCAGCCATTGTTATAGGCTTCACAATATTGAATTCGTACACCGTCTGTATTTCCAATCATGGCACCGCTTCCGGAATGCGCATCTCTTTTGTTTGGATTTCCGGAATTATCAAAAAACTTACAATTGCTTACAAAAACGTTCTGATGGGGCTATTTCGTAGTATCAGTAGAGGGATTGTATCCCCAGATGTTAAGACCATTTAAACGATTGTTGAAGACTTGTGTCTGGGTTATTCGCACGTCTCGGAAACCGCTCCTGCTTCCATGCCAGGAACCAATGGAAATGCCCTCCTCCCCAAAGCCTGAGACGTTTACCTGGTGAATATAGATGCGTCTTAGTTTAACCGCGCCTTCCAAATCCATATAAAAGAAAATACCGGTTCCCGTGTTTGTGGTTGGTCCAGAGCCTACGAAATCAATATTCCGAATATCAAAACCAGCACAATTGTAAGCAAATAGACCGTTTTCTGTACCGGCATCAATTGTAGCGCGTCCTGTGCCATAAGAACCAATAGTAACTGGGTTCGTGGCAGTGCCACTGTCCGAAGAATCAAAGTATAGACTGCCGTGGAACCGATAACCACCTTCAAAATAAATATTATCTCCTGGTTTGAATGTGTGGGCGTTTACTCTTGAAATAGTCCTCCAGGCAGTTGAGGGCGACGTACCGGTGTTTGTGTTGTCTCCTTCGGGATTGACATAGTAGTCGGTCGCTTTCCCCCCGGTAGAAATACAGACAATCAGTATTACCAAACACAAAAGCTTGAATCTTTTGGAATAAAAAACCATGAGACCCTTATAAAATTTTGTGAAGAATCTTTACCAATCCAATGAATTGGTCCATCTGTGCAATTTTGTACGCTTCATAACACGGTGGGATTTTATTTTGATAACTTGTTTAGACGTGATTGTCAAGATAAAATCCTTGCAATTCTAAAAACCTTGTGAAATAATTTGGCGGATTTATTATCCAAAAATTAGTCATAAAGACACGGTGGTACAAAAGACTAAAAACTTTATAACTGTGATACTGTAATATTAGAGAAACTGAAATTTGCAAATTGTCTAAGAAAATGATATGAGACAAACTGGGCTCTTATATTTTTGCGACCGGATAGTTAAGGATCATGAACGTCAGAGATGCTATTAGTAAAAGGCGTAGTATCAGAAGATTCAAGCCAGACCCCGTACCCGATGAATTAATATTACAACTTTTGGAGAGTGCGCGGCTTGCTCCGTCAGGTTCTAACACACAGCCGTGGAGATTTATTGTAGTAAAAGATGCAGAAAGAAGGCAAAAATTACAGGCAGCCTCGTATAATCAACGCCACGTTGGACAAGCCCCCGTAATCATTGCCTGTTGTGCGGATATCAAGGCCTTTGGTGAGTTTCCGGAGCGGATTGAAGAACTTATTGCTGTCGGCGCACTGCCGGCGAAGACCCGCGAGGTCTTTGTGCCGTCATTAAAAAAGGGTGAAATGAGCGCCGATATAAAGTGGCATCTGCTCATTGCTGCTACGGGGAATACGGATATTGCCATAGAACATATGGTCCTTCAGGCCGTAGAGCTTGGGCTAGGGACGTGCTGGGTAAGATGGTTTGATGATAATAAGGTCAAAGCAATACTCGAAATTCCAAAAAACATAGAGATTATTGCACTGCTCCCCATAGGCTATCCTGCCGAAGACCCACCACAAAGACCCAGATTCGATATTGAAAAGATTGTTTATTATGAAAAATACGGGGCTTCTTGATGCGTTTTTTGCGTTGTTATTGGAATTCATAAGCTTTTTATTAGTAACCCTACCATTTATTTCTCACATCATTAAGGTGCCACGACACACTTGTGTAACGTTACACTTTTCTTATCTCATTTAGATTCATTAAGTAAGTAATTTGGGAAAAGATAACACTTTAGGTTTTTGAAAAATTGTGACAATATAGCGTAAATCCTGCTTGCCAGTTTAACCTTGACAGGGTTCAGAAACCTGTCAGGGTTACGAAATAGCTGAGAAATTATGCTATTTTCAAAGAACTAAAGTGATACGGGAAAAGATAGTCTTTTCGTATGTTATTATTGTTTTCCCATTATTACGATAGATTGCTCTTTAAGAAGTCCATTTCGATGGCAGTAAGCCAACATTTAACAGGTTTTCTATGCTTGAAACATTTCGGCTGGCAAAATTCAGATTCACCATTTGTACCAAAGAGCCCGTACGCTTTCCTACCTATAAAGGCTCTTCCTTTCGTGGTGGTTTCAGTTATTCATTCAAACGAGTCGTCTGCGTAATCAAGGACAAGGAATGTGACGACTGCCTCCTGAAGCAGAAATGCATCTACTCATACATCTTCGAAACCCCGCAGCCACAGGATACCGAGATGCTTTGCCTCTACCCAAAAGTGCCCCATTTCTTTGTCATTGAGCCACCCGAGATACTACAAAACAGTTCTTCGCACCTGGTGAACCATTCTTCTTTCATTTAATCCTCATTGGCCAAGCCATTGATTACTTGCCCTATTTTATCTACACCTTTACTGAACTGGGGAAACAGGGAATCGGGCAGGGGTAGATATGATTTAGTTGCTAAGGCCCACAATAAATGACCCAAAAATTCTCAGATTAAGTGGAATTAAGATAATGAGGTAAAACAGACTTGAGGAAATAGACGGCATCGGGGAAAGAGGGGTGGGAATAGACCATGACGATGTCGATGGTGTTAAAGTTTTTACAACGGAAGCACCTGGCGAGGTTGGTTTTGGGATTGATAGCGGTATGAAATTCATAAATTAGGCACGGACAAACAGAGTTTGTCCGTGCCACCCTTTAGTATTGGGATTCCTTAATGTTAACGTAAATCAGACCTTCGGTGGCTTTTATAACGTAGAGCGAAGAGCCTCTTCGCTCTACAATCACAACTTTGAAATCCCTCGTCGGTAAAAGGCTTTGTCAACGGTCCTGGTAATGCGTTTCATGAAGAACTGCATGGCAGCGTCCATATCGACATGACGGATGAGGGTAAGCCCCTCGTCATAGCGTTGTTTTGGAGATTGATGGGTTTCGGAGTGGATTCTTGTGTGATAGACAACGGCAAGGTAGGCGGAGAATGCCTGGTTAATGGCGTCAAGGGTGATAATGTCGCCGGAGCGGACTTCTGATTCTAACTGGGTTTGGCTGGTGCCGAAGAATCGCTCGACCAGACCTCCTGGGGCCGGGTCGCCTGAGGTCTGTGGATGAGTTATTATCCGATGGGTCTGCTTTGCTTAGGTAGGAGCCGTCTCCCGACGGCGATTGGCAATCCACAGCGGCGCACACCCTTTCCGGTCGCCAACGGGAGTTGGCTCCTACCATACGATGGCAGAGGAGACACTCCAGTAGGTTTCTGTATCATTTTTGACATAAGCCTCACTGAAGGAGAGGCAATGATCCTTTACGTACCGCTTGTAAGGGAGCGCATACTCAGGATAGGAAGTAAACGTCTTCCTGCACAAGGGGCATTTCCACCGTCCTAGGAAAGATTTTATCGTATGCACAAGGGAGTCGGTAATAACATAAAACAACCGATGTCTGAACAAAAAATCAAGTGAAATACTTCTGCAGGATAAAAAGCTTGTCCTCGTGAAAAAGGGAACGGGGATGGCGGTGTAGCTGGGTAAGATTTTTCAAATCATTTGCTGGGTATTAGACTCAAATATTCTGAGACTAAGAGGGCAATTCTGGAGCATTTATTCTGGGACTTAGCATACTGCGAAGGAGGATGGTACGTTTTCATCGTGGCTTCGTCTGGACAATTTTCCGGTTCTTTTAGTTTTAAAGGGCATCTGCGAACTCCGGCAAACCGATAAAAGTTGAACTTTATTATAGTTTTTGCCCGGCAGGGGCATAGAAGGCCGATTTTCGCTACGCGAAAATCAATTGCAGAATTTAGGTGATATTAATATTATACAATAATTCCTGTTTCAGCAATACTTGGATCTTTTTTTAACGCCTTTTTAAACTTGTGTTCCTTGTGCCAGGCGTTTAGGCAAGGGATTATGAAGACACTGACCAGCGCCATGGCCATACCTCCAATGGAGGGAATAGCCATAGGTTTGGCCACCTCGGCGCCGGCGCCTGTTTCCCACAGGATAGGCATAAGCCCGATAAATGTGGTGGCAGCCGTCATCATACAAGGCCGTATTCTTCTGGTGCCTGCCATTAATATGGTATCGCGAATATCCTGGATACTTTTCATCTTCCTTTCGCCGAACAGATCGTTAATATAAGTGGTAATAAGAACAGAATCGTCGTCCACAATACCAAAGATGGAGATAAAGCCTACCCAGACAGCGACACTGAAGTTATAGCCAAAAAGGTATTGAAGCCAGACACCACCTGCAATGGCCGTTGGTACCCCTGCAAACAGGATAAACATGGTTTGAGGGAAAGATTTGAATGCCATGAAAATCAAGATAAAACCAACAAACATTGATAAGGGTACTAGAATTTGCAGTCTCTTCCTCGCCCTGATCTGGTTTTCAAACTGACCGCTCCACTGAATAAAGTATCCATGGGGCAACATAACTTTTTGTGCTACGATCTTGGAGGCCTCTTCTACAAAGCTCATCGGGTCTTTGCCGCGTACGTTCATCAGGACGTATGCCCTCAGGAGGGCATTTTCGCTGCTGATCATGGCTGGGCCCATCACGTAGCGGATATCAGCTACTTGCGTAATAGGGATGAGTTGACCTGTAGAACTGGGGACATAAATCCGTTTAAGCCCATCAAAATTGTCCCTGAGTTCCCGAACATATCTGACCCGCACGGGGTAGCGTTCTCGACCTTCTACTGTTGTAGTGATATTTTCGCCGCCGATAGCAGTCTCAATAATATCCTGCACATCCCGTATATTGACGCCGTAGCGGGCGATTTCCTCTCGTTTAATCTTATATTCCAGATAGGGTTTTCCGGTAATCCTCTCCGCATAAAGATCCGCAACACCGGGTACATCACGTAATGCCTTTTCAACGTCAATGGCTAATTGTTGTAATACGTTTAGATCTGTTCCAAATATCTTGACGCCAACCGATGTGCGAATACCCGTTGCCAGCATGTCAATTCGGTTCACAATGGGTTGTGTCCAAATATTTGCCACGCCTGGTATCCTCATTGCTTCGTCCATCTCCTTGATGAGTTCCTGTTTGGTAATCGTCCGTTCATCGGGCAAAAATAAATGGAAGACAGGGTGGAGGAAGGAGGGTACATAGTTTAAAAATTTGTATTCGATCTTTATTTTACGCCATTCTTCCTTTGGTTTTAGGGTTACAACGGTCTCAAACATCTCGACAGGCGCTGGGTCTGTGGGGGTTTCAGCCCTACCTAATTTTCCCACAACCATATCCACTTCCGGAAAGGATTTTATAATCATATCCTGTTTCTGCATGACCTTGAATGCGTCCGTTAAGGCCACGCTGGGTAACATCACAGGCATGAAGAGTATAGAACCTTCGTCGAGGGGAGGCATAAATTCCCTTCCCAACTTCTTTGCGGCAAAGACGGACGAAATGACTATAGCAAGTGGAATAGCCAGAAATGTCTTCTTATGATTTAACACCCATCTGAGTACAGGTTGGTAACCATTCAAGAGTTTCCTTGAGGTAAAATTCTCTTCCATTGGTCTTAGTTTACCCTTTATCAGAAAGGCGCAAAGTATGGGTACCAGGGTAATTGCCATAATGACCGATGCACTAATGGCAAAGGTCTTTGTCCACGCCAGAGGTTTAAAGAGCTTTCCTTCCTGCCCCGTGAGTCCAAATACCGGGAAAAACATAAAAATGGTGGTTAATGCTGCAAAGAATATAGAACTACCGACCTCTTTAGAGGCATCAAGGATGATCTGTGCCCTGGGTTTTTTATCCTTTTGTTCTATGAGGTTTCTGAAGATATTTTCTGTCATAACGATGGCCATATCGCTCACCTCACCAATGGCAATAGCAATGCCCGTGAGCGACATGATGTTCGAATCGATACCCATAAAATACATGCCCAGGAATGAAACAAGTATGGATACGGGAAATCCGAGACAGCAGATAATGATACTTCGAACATGGAGCAGGAATATTACGACCACGATGGAAGTGATGATAATTTCTTCTATCAGCGCCTCTTTAAGGGTATCGATAACCCGATAGATAAGTCCTTCCCTGTCGTAAAAGGGCACGATCTTTACGCCGGGTGGCAACCCCGGCTCTATCTCTTTAATTTTCTTTTTTATCCTTTTAATCACCTCCAAAGGATTTTGTCCCTGCCGCATGATGACAATGCCACCGGCAACCTCGGCGCCCTCCTTATCCAGCGCCCCACGTCTGAAATCTCCCCCGACCTGGACCGTGCCTATATTTTTGACAAATATGGGCACGCCGTTGTAACTGCCCACCGTGATGTTTTCAATATCAGTGATATTCTTTATAAATCCAAGGCCACGGATGATAAACTCCATATTGTTATTTTCCACTACCTTAGCGCCCACATCGATGTTACTCTTCCGTACAGCTTCATACACGTTTCCTACCGTTAAGTTATATGCTAACAGTTTGTTGGGGTCGACATCGACCTGATACTGTCTGACAAAACCACCTACGCCCGCGACCTCGGAGACGCCTTCCACGGCATTGAGTTGATAGCGGACAAACCAATCTTGTATGGAGCGCAGTTGCCCCAGGTCATATCCTTCACCCTCTACGGTGTACCAGAAAATCTGGCCGAGTCCTGTGGCATCGGGACCCAGCCTTGGTATGACATCTTTTGGGAGTAGGGCCTGGACAAAATTTAATCTCTCCAGCACGCGGGAACGCGCCCAGTAAAAGTCGATCTTTTCCTGGAAGATAATAAAGATCATGGAAAAGCCAAAGCCCGATTGGGAGCGTATGACCTTTACGCCGGGTACGCCGAGTAGATTAACCGTTAGGGGGTAAGTGACCTGATCTTCCACATCCTGGGGGCTGCGTCCCGGCCAATCGGTAAAGACGATGCACTGGTTCTCCCCGATATCCGGAATGACATCCATGTTGATATTCTTTAGTCCGAAGACGCCGCCGAATATCACCAGTAGGTAAAAGCAGATGACGAGGAATCGGTTTCTGAGGCAGAGTTCAATGAGTTTATTGATCATATTTTTATTTACGTAATAGAAACCACAGATTTCACAGGTTTAGTATTTTGTCTTCAAATTTTGTAATCTATCCATGTATTTATTAACAGACTTTAGCCATGTAGGGCAGGTGCACGCCTACCAACCTGACAGCGTGCGGACACGCACAGGGAGAAAATTGTGCCATGCAGATAAATTAGGCACGAACAAACAAGTTTGTCCGTGCCACCTTTTAGTATATTGAAATCCCTTGACGTTAAATTAGACATTCGGCAACTCTTTCTAAACACAAAGATAGGAGCCGTCTCTCAACGGTGATTGGCAATAACGCTGAATTACGGCGGGCAAAGCCCGCCCTCCATAAAACTGTTTCTCAGATTTTTACCTGTGAAATCTGTGGTTTTAAATGTTATTTTTCTTCCTTAAATTCCATCGCGCCACCATACAAGGCGCTTGCCCCACCGGTAAGCTGGCTCTGGGAATCTATAAGGAAGTTTGCGGATGTAACCACTTTATCTCCTTCTTCAAGTCCTTCCAGGACAGGATAATAATCACCTGCCTTTGGTCCGAGAACGACCTCTTTTCCCACATATTGCCCGTTTCCTTTATCGATATAAACGATCTTTCGTATGCCGGTATCAAGTACTGCCGTGGCTGGAATCGCGAGTACCTGTGTAGTTTTTTCAAGATTCATTCCACATTCGTTGCAATTTCCTGGTTTATCAGAAACAACCTCTGGATGCATGGGGCAGGCATAAACGCTGCGCCTTTTGGGTTCTAATTTTCGCACCTTTATCCCTAGCCCTTCCTTGACCTCCCATCTGCCCATCTGCCTTTTACAATCGGGACATTTGCCCGGTTTGTCTGAGGTTATGCAGGCCATAGGACACATATATACGAATCTTTGTTTTTCTTCACCGCTAGGTAAGGTTATCGTTACATTCTGTTGTAACAACATACCACACATGGGACAAGCCCTGGGTGCTGTAGCCAGATCCCACTCCTGGGGGCAAATACACGTCAATTTTTCACCAGAAACTTCAACAGGAATCTCCTTTTTTTCGAGCCGCATACCACACACCGGGCAATCGCCATCTACTTTTGAAGTATGGCATTCCATGGGGCACACATATACAGTTTCTGTCTTGACTGCCATCTCTGTCTTTTTAGAGACAGGGACTTTTTCCAGTTTCATCCCACATACAGGGCAATCACCTGGTTCTTTGGAAGAGTAACATTTCATGGGGCAAAGGTATTCATATTCATTTTTTTCTTGCTGTGGAGTCATACTGCTTGCAGCAACCAGCTCAATTTGAGTAGGGGGTTTCTTTATAAAGGGGATATTATCCTCAGGGCATATACCCGGTCTGCTGGATTTTATTTCCGGGTGATTGGGGCAGAAGTAATCCAGTCCACTCACGTAACGCCCACCCTCTTTTTCAAGTTCTTCAACCGGTATCCGTATGCGGGCATTGACATACATGAAGGGTTTGAGTTTGAGTTGTTGATTAGGGATATCACAGCGAATCTTTACCGAGCGTGTCTTATCGTCAAGGAACGGTTCTATAAAGGCTACTCTCCCGATAAATGCCTCCCCTGGATATGCAGGGGTCGTGACTTCTACTTCCTGTCCAACCTTGACCCATGCCATTTCATATTCATAAATATTGGCCTTCATCCATACGTTCGAGAGGTCGGCAACCGTGTATATCATCTCGCCTTGCATAACGTATTGGCCTTCCAGCGCCTTTTTCTCTATGACAATGCCGCTGATAGGGGCATATATAATCATATGCTGTTTTACCTTCTTATCCTTCGTTAGGTCTTCAATCTGTCTTTCAGTGATGCCCCACCATAGTAATCTCCTTTTGGATGCATCAATGAGTGATTTTGCACCATTTTTTACTTCATCCAGAGGGCTTTCTTTAACCTTTTCAAAAGTTTCCAGTGCCAAGAGATATTCTTCCTGTGTGGACACAAGCTCGGGGCTATAAATCCAAACCATAGATTCGCCTTTAACGACCTGCGTTCCGGTAAAATCAATAAAGAGTTTGTCAATTCTGCCCGGGATCCATGCCGAGACAAAGGCCTTGAGTCTTTCGTCATATTCAATGATGCCCACTGTATAGATATCTTTAGTCAATGATCGATAACCAACAACATCCGTTTTGACACGTGCTAGTTTCCGGGCGCGCTCACTCAGTTCTATGGTGGCTAATGCGCCTTCTTCCTCTACACCTGCGCCTTTTTCATATACGGGAACAAGGTCCATGGCACAAATAGGACATTTACCAGGTTTGTCCATCCTAACGGAAGGATGCATGCCACAGGTCCAGTAGAGTATCTTCTTTTCTTTTACCTCTTTTGCCTCTTTTGCTTCCTCCTTTGGAGGAACTGTTTCTTCTTTTATGCCTGTCCCCTTTTCATATACAGGAACCAAAGGCATACCACAAATAGGACATTTACCAGGCTTATCCATCTTAACGGTGGGATGCATGGGGCATGTCCAATACAGTATCTTTTTTTCCTTTGCTCCCTCTGCGCATGTGGAAGAAACAAGGCTGAATACATCTTGTAG
>JBKBTA010000287.1:0-2289 GCA_046291035.1 Candidatus Brocadia sp. | reverse complement strand
TTTATAGAAGAACATATCCTGAAGCCTATTCAAAATATAACCCTTTTTGACCACAAAGTCCCAGCATTCAAAAATGCAGAAATTGTTCCGGGTTCGTCCCGTCAAATAGACCATAAAGACGGCGGAGGTAGTTATATCAGTTTTGAGATCCGATGGATTGTAAAACCTAAAGATGAAATTCAATTTGAGGAAAATTCAGTATTGTACAACGGAACTTCGACACCGCTCAAAAGATCATGAATGGGAATGCAGGTGTATAAGATATGAATATCGGTAGAAATATAAGCTTCTTGCAACTCAGAAAAATCTTTCCAGGCCTTTTCGCGGGAGTGCTGGGTTTTTGGATATCCATCGGTATAGTATTTTTCATTTTGTTGATCCTCGTATTTGTACTTATATTTCCGCTGTCAAACCAGTATGCCAGGGCACACAAAGACATCGAAGATTTGTCAACGGCACTGGAGAAATACGCGGTAAAAAAAGACCTTTATAATGATGTATGGATTGCATCGGTAAAACAGAAATCAGAGCTTTATGATAAAGAGCTTGAAAAATGCAGATCGTTTCTGAAAGAAAGAGACAATCGGCTGGAGGCAATTTTTTCAAGGGAAGACACTGAAAAAGGTCTGATCAAAATCGAAGATGAAGCACTCTGGAAGAACGAATATATAAAAAGGGTTTCTGCATTATTAACAAAACTGGAGACAAATAATATTACCGTAAGTGAAGGTGCCTTGCCATTCCAAAATTGGGGACCGGACATTCCAACGTGGGATACTATCCTGCCTGCACAAAAAAGGTTCTGGATTCTGGAGGCAATTGTCAATATTGCCCTGAGCGATATCGGAATTACAAAACTCGAGAAAATTACATTCCGGGAATCTTCCCATACATACGATCCTTCTTTTGCACAGCTTTATACTGCTATACCCATCACCATCAGGTTTGAATTGCAGGCAGACCGTATCCAATTTTTCCTGCATGATATTTTAGCATCAGATATCCCATTTGTTATTGAGGGTGTCACGATTTTGAGTACTGACGAAGTTTTGAATCCTGGCGCATTGACGAAAAATGAAGATGCTTCGAGTAAGGAGGATACGGATAACCAGGTATCCAACCCGATTATTGATGTCACCATTGATGCATATGTTATTGATTACAAGGCATAATTGTAAAAATGGATATTAAAAACTTTACCTTCAAACACGTAGAAAAGTTTGCCCTTGTCATTGCCATAGGTTACCTTATTTATACAATGATTTATACCTTAAATTTGGGGACACATGAATTTGATACAAAATTGCTTTCACTATCAAACGTAATTGACAGAAAACTCAAAACAAGTATGCCACCGGCCCTGGACAACGAACTAAAAGATGCAGCACAGTTGGAATCACGTTTTACGACTCCACCCTCTGCTACCCATATAAAGCGAGCCCATCTCTTCGGTAAATTCGCAAAAGGGGAAACAATTTCAGGTATTACAACCAAAGATTTATTAAAAAAACCAGAATCACCAACCCTTACACATTCAGAAGGCGCTACTCCAGGAAGTATAGAATTCACCTTGAAGGGAGGAACTGCAGATCTGGCGCTGATTCAGGTAAGGAAGTTGCATAAAGATAAATGGTTAACAGAAAGTTTTACCGTGGAAAATGGAAAACAAATTGGCGAAAAAAAAGTAATAAACAGAGAACCGGTAGATTTCAATACGCACTGTAGGTTGATAAGAATTATTCCTCTTGCACAAAAACCACTTATCATAAAAAAATCTACACTTCTTCAGAATGAAAAGGGTGAATTTATAGGTACCTCTCTTGCGGAAGAAAAACACATGATTTCAACTTCAAAGATCGTGTTTGAAGACAAAAAGGGGGAGTCCTATGATTTGTGGATAGGAGAATTAGTAAATTTGGGGACAGAAACGGTAACCGTTTACTCATCAGTAAATACCTCTTCGACCAACTAACAATGACTTTTTAAAAAAGGGGCTTGCATGAAAAGCATCTTTACCCTCATCCTGGTCATTATCTTGAATATGTGTTTATCATCCCTTGTGCCGAATCAATTCCGTGCTCAAGGCAAAGATACTTCAGAAACGGGATCTCTTCCTCCGAATAATTATTACCTTAAGACCGCCAAAATGTATGTTGGACTGGAGGATTACGCGAAGGCCGTTGACTCACTTGAATTGGCCATCCTGCTGGAACCTGATAATGCGGAAGCACGCACATTACTCAAAGAATCCCGACGGCTTCTGGCAGAAAAAAAATCCTCACCTGCGAT
>JBKBTA010000286.1:0-2304 GCA_046291035.1 Candidatus Brocadia sp. | reverse complement strand
GATATGCCATTCTAGTCGGCTTTTGAAGTAACCAGAAAAAGAACCACAGAATAAGCCCGATAATAGGTAAAACATATACATTATTCTTCATCTGCCTTTTACATAGATGATGCACTTTGTGCAATCCATTTTTATGATCCCTCATTTCTATACCTCTTTAAAAAAATAAAATGTAAATTATTTCCTAGTGTGTCATTTTGGTGTACTAATAATGACACACTTCTGTGACATGGCAACTTTTTCTCTGATAACCGGATAGCATCCCTGAACAGCCCGGAGAGTTTTTCCCTGAAACCTTTCCATGAGGCAGAACGGTTGTGGGTGTAATGAAGCCATGCAGTAAAGACAACGAGGCGCAATCCGAGTCGGGCGTTTGGCAAGGCGTCTGTAACCATGGGTTGAACAATCTTTTTGCAACAAGAACACCAGTAACCATAAACCGTTTGTTCCGTCACGACAGGGTCAACCCGTGGGATATCTTCGACATATCGCTTATACGTTCTTACCGTCTTTTGCAATGGCTGGTGACAGTCAGGACAGCTCTCCAGGGTATGCGTTTGATAGGCAGTTATTTTTTCCGGCCGTTTCCGGGAAATCCCCTTATGCCCGCGTTTCCTGCCACGAGGCCGCATTTTCCTTTTGCTTGTGGGCTTGAGATAAGGGGGTGTCATACCGGAAGGGGTAGTTGTGCCCGGTTTATCGCAGAGACGGTCATATTTCTCTGCCTTTTCGGCCCTGTTTAACCTTTCAGGTAGTTTTGAATAAGTAAACGTAGCCCGTACCTGGCATAGTTTTTTACTTCCCGTAAGCTTTTCATGTGAATGAGGGTGTGACCAATATAGTGTGGGCTCAGATATAATGACCTTAAAGCCTTTTTACGCAATGTAATAAGTTCGTCTTTGGATACATGCAAGGTACCAATGGCGGGATTGGAGAAATAATTGTGTCCTACGGCTGTTTCCGTTAATATCCCTAAATCCTGGACGATCTTGTAAAATTCTGTCCCCTCATAAGGAGCCGCAATATGGATCTCCGAAAAATCGCATCGTAGCTCTTTTGCAAGCTGCAAGGTATCCATAATCATTTCCTTAGTTTCCCAGGGGAATCCAATTAAATAGAAACCATAGGTTTTTATCCCAAGTTTTTTACAAAGTTTTACGGCATCCCGAGCCTGTGCGCGGGTGGTCCCTTTTTTGATCTTTTTTTGGATTTCGTCATTCCCTGACTCAATTCCAAATGCCACCAGCCAGCACCCCGCCCTTTTCATCCATGCCAGGCGTTCTTCATCGAGGGTATTGACACGACTGTTAGCTACCCATTTAATGCCAAGTTTCCTGTTAATAATCTCTTTACACAATTCAATAACCGATTTTTTGTTCAAGGTAAAGGTGTCGGCACGGAAAAAAAAGTTTCGGATATTGTATCTATGTACACACTCTTCAAGTTCTGCAATAATATTTCCTGCCGAACGCTCCCGCAATTTCACCCCAGAAATAAGGGGCGACAGACAAAAAATGCACTGGGAAGGACAGCCACGGGATGTCTGGATCGTGGCCTGTGGTTCTCCTGTATCGGGACGAACATAAAGGTGATTTTTTATCAGGTCTCTGGCTGGAAATGGTATTTTATCAAGTTCTGTCCAGAATGGTTCCGGATCGGTTTTGATGATCCTACTAAGATGGTCTCTGAATAAAATTCCCTTAACCCTTGATAAGTCAGATACGTTCCTCTTGGCAAGGATCAGGTTGTTTATAATTGTTTCGGCCTCACCAGCAATAGCAACATCCATGAAACGGTAAACTGCATCTTTAAGTTCTTCTTTATTACACGTAGAAAAGTGGGCTCCTTTTGCAATAGTGAAGATCTCCGGGTTCATTGCCTTTGCAATGGAAAATGCCTTCATATCATCTTTAATGGTGGGGGTAGTGATACTCATTATCAAAAAGTCCGGTTGTAATGTTTTTAAATCTTCTTCGAAGTGACACCACGTCTTTCCCTCGGCAGGATAATCTGCAATAACTGGTTTTACCCCTATCTGCCTTAACATGGAGGCAATATACCCTAGGTCATTGGGTGGACGCAGTGACGTAGCGCTTCCCCCATCAACCTCAGCCTGACAACGATCCTCTCCCCGCTGGTAAAGACCTACGGGGGGGTTAAATAAAAGGGCTTTTTCTAATTTCATAGTATACAAGTTTAAGATTTACGAATTACGATTTGAGACTTTGTCGGGATCGCCCAGTCAAACGATAAAAAAATCAGAAATCCAAAATCGTAAATCTAAAATTATGTTATCCGCGTCCT
>JBKBTA010000285.1:0-2312 GCA_046291035.1 Candidatus Brocadia sp. | reverse complement strand
TTATCCCACGTTGGCTTGATGAAAAAAGGGTATGTCTTTCCTCCTTTCCATTCGAGAAAGAAGTTGAAGTTGTCGTCCTCACTAAAGCGGTTGCCAAAGCGAAAATTAAAGCTGTTGGTATAGCCCAAGCGTATGCAGAGACTACTTGGACAGAGCGAAAGGTTTCGTTTGTTCAAGCATAAATTTAAATAGTTAACCAAGTTGTTTTCACGTA
The DNA here is from genome assembly GCA_046291035.1 of Candidatus Brocadia sp. Lineage (GTDB taxonomy): Bacteria > Planctomycetota > Brocadiia > Brocadiales > Brocadiaceae > Brocadia. The sequence continues at coordinate 2,098 of JBKBTA010000285.1, read as the reverse complement.
CTAAAAAGAGCAGCGGTACGATGTCAAGATCCCAACTTAACATAATATTTGTCGTACCCATGTCTTTTTGGGAGGTGGACCGAAAGAAGGCAATACCAAACTAAGCCCACCCTACCTTGAATTCCAGTTATTACCGTTTTATTCAAGGAACTGGTGGCCCTGCGGATTTCTGGTATATCTATGTGTTTTGTCGGATCCCTCCTTTGGGGTCGTAAAGTCGGTTGGTTCGCAGCAGGTAATCGACCAACCGCACCAATTTACGAGCTGTAAGCGCAAGGGCACGTTTCTCGGCATATTGTTTCGGTTCCGCTTTTTTCTGAGCATAGTACTGGGCAAAAACAGGGTCGTGCACCCTGACACTGTTCGCCGCTTCAGTCAGATAATACTTCAGATAGCGGTTGCCGGAACGGATCAGCCGAGTTTCAGAAGCTTTAAAGTCGCCGGATTGGTTTTCGGTCCATGCAAGCCCGGCATACTTCGCCAATTGCTTATGACTGCTGAACTGGCGAATATCGCCGACTTCGGCCAGGATGCCCGAGGCGAAGATGGGACCGATACCCGGCACGGAATCCAAGGTTTGCGGAATCGTTTCCAAATGGTCTTCAATCGCCTTTTTCAGCGATTTCAGCTGTTCCTGCACCGTGCGGATGACGCGAATGCTCGAAGCCATAGCCAGATTGATCGAATCGGCCATGGACTGCGGCAAACGGTATGAGGAGCGCGCGGCTTTTTGCAACGCACGGGCAACGGCTTCAGGATCATCGAACCGATTTTTGCCGTGTTTGACCAGAAAGTCCACGAGCCGATCGATCGGCATCTCGACCAGTTCCTCGACGGATTTGAATTCCTCCATGACGGCCAATGAAGCTACGCCCAACTTGTTGGTAAAGGGTCCAAGAGTGTAGTCGCTAAACTTCAGATAGAGGTTGGTCATGAGGAAATTGCTCTCCCGCGTCAAATCCTCCATCAAATGGAACCGAGCCCGTGTCAGGCGCTGCAACGCCATGAGCGGCTCACTCCAAGTGAAGGGATGCGGGAGATGGCCGGATCGAAGCTTGGATGCGATAAACCAGGCATCTACCCGGTCATTCTTGGGTGCATCCAAGTAATGGGCTTTCTTGAACTGCTTGATCAGGCTTGGGTTAAACACATACACGTTGACGTGTTTGCAGTCGAAATCCAAGTGACGCTGCAGATACATCGCCACGTGCATGGAGTAACAACCGGTATGCTCCAAGCCGAACAAGATCTGGTCAAACCCGTGTTTACGGACCAGTGAGATGATACGCTCTCTGAATTCCAGAATACCGGGGCGGTTGTTGGACACCGTGAAGCGACTCAAGGGTCTCTTCTCTTCGTCCCGGGTGAGACAGCATACCACGTTCTCTTTGCTGCTTACATCAATCCCGACAAACAGGGTGGTAGGCATAAAGATCACCTCCTTTGTTCGAGACTCAAGGTGCCTACGATCCTGGGATGTCCCTGGGAAACCTCATGAATGACAGCCTTGCGAGCTATAGGAATACACCGGAGACCATCGGTGCACGAGCCTTCCTCTGCTTGCGGAAGGGAGGGTTGTCCGGGAAACAGTCAGCGTGTAGGTCGATACCATGAGGGCCAGGGGAACACTCTATTTTGGGAAGACACCCTTGAATGCAAGGGGCAACGGGGGGAGTTGGAACATTCCCTTGGTAGACACCTACGGCAATTTTCCCAAAGACAGCCCAAGATCGTAAACACCTGTACCTGGTATTCAATTACGTTAAAAGATCGCTGAGATAATGCTCCCGCGGCTACGTCCAGCATTATCGAAACGGTTCTATATGATTTTCAAAGAACAATTTAAAAGAGCAACTACATCATGGTTATGTAAACCAAATCGGTAGCTGCTCTTACTATACAAGGGGGGCTTTCATTGAAAAAGTTACGTGGAACAACTAAATTGTTTTTGAGCGCGGCGCTTATTAGTTCATTGTTAGCTGGATGTTCAACTAATTCCGGAAATGAAAGCGCTACCAACGGTCGAGTAAATGGGACTGATTCCAGCAAAACACCTGCATCTATTAAAATCGGATTTCTAGTGCCTAAAACAGGTAAG
>JBKBTA010000284.1:0-2452 GCA_046291035.1 Candidatus Brocadia sp. | reverse complement strand
TGTTGCTGAAACGGCATGATGACTAAATCAGTTGACAGTAGGCAGTTGGCATCTTGCGTGTTGTTAGCGCAACATGATGACTAACCCGAACAAGTCGGAAGTGTAAGATGGAAAAGTAGGGGCGAGGTTGCCCCGCCCCCTGCCTTTTTTCATTGAATTTTTGTTAAAACTTGTCCCTGTGTGTTTTGATCAGGGAATGACATGTTATTACCATTATGTATACTTATTTATGCCGTTCATTATAATAGTAGACACATCAAATTTGTATTGCCAACTGCTTACTGCCAACATAAGCAAACAAATGGGATAGTTATTAAAAAATTACACAAAAAAGAAGTTTTTGTAGGCGATACTATATTCTTGTCTGTGTAAATATAAGCCTTTCGTGGTGTATTTTCAAAATAAATCCACGTATTTTTTTGATTAAAGGGGAGATTAAAATTCGTGAACGGAAAGAATGAGGAGAGATAAATTTTGATTACAGGAAGGATGTATAGCGCGAACTTCAGTTCGCAGGACGGCGACATAAATTAGGCCTTCGGCTACTTTCTCAATGTAGAGCGAAGAGCCTCTTCGCTCTACAACCGCAGCTTTGAAATTCCTTATCATTAAATCTGGCACTACATGTTCGCTCGTTCAGGTCAGGAATGATTCTCGATCTTACCGTATAAAGTAAGGTCTGTTACTTCATGTATCATAACATTTACTAGTCTTCCTACCAGATCCGTAGAACCATTGAAAACGACAATGTGGTTTTGCCGTGTACGGCCTGATAACTTATTCAAATCGGACTTGCTGGCGCCTTCGACAAGTACTTGCACTTTCTTGCCTATCATTTTCTTGTTTTCTTCAAGGCCGATGCATTTTTGCAATTCCAACAACTTTATGTTTCTTGCCCTTTTAACCTCGTCAGGCACGTCGTCTTTTAATTCGGCTGCCTTCGTCCCTGTACGGGGTGAATACTTAAATATAAAACAGTTTTGGAAACGGATGTCTTCCATCAATCGCACGGTTTCCTGAAAATCCTCGTCTGTTTCTCCTGGAAAACCCACAATAAAGTCGCTGGCTACCGCAATATGAGGAATTAATTCCCTTGCATAAGAGACCAAATCACGGTAATAACTCGCTGTGTAGCCGCGCCGCATGCTTTGGAGAATCTGGTCAGAACCCGACTGGGCGGGCATGTGTAAATGTTCACAGACCTTGCTCAAACGGCTCATGGTATGAATGAGATCTCGGGACATGTCTGCCGGATGGGAGGTCACAAACCGTATTCTTTCGAGTCCGTCTATGTCATTTAACTCAGAAAGCAAATCTCCGAGCGTAACATTTCCGCTCAAACCTTTCCCGTAAGAATTTATATTTTGGCCAAGTAGCGTAACCTCCTTGCAGCCGTTTGACACAAGGGCTTGCACCTCTTCTTTTACATCGGCGATCGTCCGGCTGATCTCACGGCCACGTACGTAAGGCACGATACAATAGGAACAAAAGTTATCACAGCCCCGCATAACTGTGACGAATGCCTGATACGTATTTGGCCTGTAACTAACTGCCCTTTTTACATTGACGATTTGGTTCTCATCTATGGCAAGGACATGCGAACCATGATTTCTAATATTTAAAAGCAGCTCCGGCAACCGCGAGAACATACGTGTCCCGCAGACCAGGTCTACATGGGGCATACGTTTAAATATCGCCTCACCGTCCTTTTGCGCCATGCATCCAAGGACGCCCACAATGACTTCAGGGTGTCTTTTCTTCAACGTTTTTAATGCCCCGAGATGAGAATATACCTTATCTTCGGCATGCTGACGCACACTGCAGGTATTGAACAAGATAACATCGGCTTCGTCAACCGTGTCAACAATTCTATAGCCTTCTTCCTGCAATAGCCCTAACGAAAGTTCGGCATCGAGCTTATTCATCTGGCAACCGAAGGTTTCAAAAAAAACGGCCTTGTATCGCCGGTCTTTATGAGTAAAATTAAAAGAATCAATCATGATACTGGTCTATACAAATAATAAATGCATTTCATATTTGAGTCCAGTTTTAAAGGCAAACCAAATTTTGTAAGCGTTCTGCTATCAGTTGTCAGCAACTTGCATCTGTCTGACTGTAAAAGGCTGGTGCCGATAACTTAAAAATCTAATTTTAACGAACCTTGGAATGTAATCCAAGTATTTTTTGGGTATCGTGTCACGTTGTTATCCAAATTTGAACTTCACCGATTCGCTAGGATCTTAAACAAGGAAACAGTGGCAAATTTCAAATTTACAAAACAATTACTACAGGTATGAGAATATTAGTCGTAGAGGATGAGAAAAATTAGCCACTTATATCAAAAAGGAGTGTCTTTTGCAAGGCTTTCCAAGCCTTGCAAATAGCCTTATTTCAGCTATTTTGTTCTTTAAATTCCTCCTTACGCATGGTATAATACCGCCTCGTATTTTTC
>JBKBTA010000283.1:0-2523 GCA_046291035.1 Candidatus Brocadia sp. | reverse complement strand
AAAAACGTGGAAGGTGGATTCGGCTCAAAAGACATCAACTTAATCCACCCTGCTACTTCTTTATAAAAAGAAACATGTTCTCGGGTTTTGCTTGAAATGGAATCCTGAAGTTTTTTTCTGTGAACTCTGGCGCGAAAATTTCTTATTAAGCGACGCTGTGACGTTTCGGTGCGTCTCCCCACCGAAACGTATGTATCTTTCCATGTAATTTTATTTCGGTGAGAGGACTCACCGAAATATCTAAAATATTTTCATCGTTTCAAGGTGCCTCACGAGCGGCATGATGACTGTGGTTAAGTTTTTGATGGATAGTAGGAGATAAATGAATGGAAATACCAAATGTAGCAGACAAGTGGACGGGTGGTGTCAATGAGATTACCATCGGCGCCACAAAGGACAATGGTGGGAGCCGTCTAAAGACAATTACAATTGGTGGCGCAAAAAGCGTTCCTTTTATGGATTTTGAAGGGAACCCCGGCCATAAACCGGTAGTTGCAATGGATGTTTATGATACACCACCGGAGGACTGGCCTGAGACCCTGGCCAAACCTTTTGCAAATGTTCTCAATGACCCGGCACAATGGGCAAAAAAATGCGTTGAACAATACGGGGCGGATTTGATTTGCCTGAAGCTGGAAGGAATTCACCCCGATAAAGGTAATAAAAGCGCAGAACATGCGGTGAAGGTGGTAAAATCTATACTCGCTGCGGTGGGTGTGCCCTTAATTATCTGGGGATGCGAACATGATGAGAAAGACAATGAGGTAATGCCTAAGGTAAGCCAGGCAGCGAGAGGGGAAAATTGTTTAATGGGGGTTGTTACGCAGGATAATTATAAGACTCTTACAGCCACGTGCCTTGCAGATGGGCACAGTCTTATTACCCTGGCACCTGTAGATATTAATATTGCAAAACAGGTCAATATCCTTGTTTCAGAAATGGACTTTCCGCTTAATCGAATCGTAATGTTCCAGTCAACCGGTGCCCTGGGTTATGGAATGGAGTATACCTATTCTATCCAGGAACGTGAACGATTAGCGGCACTTACCGGCGATAAGATGATGTCCATGCCGGTAATCTGTGATGTGGGGCATGAGGCATGGCGAACCAAAGAGGCCAAATCAGACGATAGCGAAGTTCCTCAATGGGGTCCAAGGGAAGAAAGAGGTCCAATCTGGGAGGCCATCACGGCTGTCTGTCTTTTGCAATCGGGTGTCGATATTATCCGTATGAATCATCCTAAAGCGGTAGTAGCTGTAAAAAAGTGTATTGATCGTTTATATTAAAAAGCGTAATATCCACCACAAAGACACGAATGACCCAAAGGAAGAACTAAAACTTTATGCTCTTTGTGGCGAACTGGATTGTTCCTGATTTTTAAAGAGAAAGGATAAACATACAATGATCTCTATAGGCGAACGTATTAATGGTATGTTTAAAGATGTACGGGAAGCGATAAAGAATAAGGATCCAAAGGTCGTTAAAGAGCTTGCGATAAAACAGACGGAGGCCGGGGCGTGTTTCCTGGATGTAAATGTAGGTACGGCTGCGGCTGATCCTGTTGAGGCAATGAAATGGTTGATTGAAGTTATTCAAGACACGGTAAAGACACCGATTGCTATCGATAGCCAGAAATTTGATGTAGTGAAGGCAGGTTTGTCGGTAATCAAAAACGAGGTCCTGATTAATTCTTCAAAGGGTGATCCTGAAGAATTAGACAGGTACATGTCACTGGCTAAGGATTACAATGCATCATTGATATGTCTTACCATGGACAAGTGCGGTATTCCCCAGGATGTCGAACGGCGCATGGAGATTGCCATGAAGATTGTAGAAAAGGCCGTCGAGCATGAGTTTGACCTGTCAAAGATTTATATTGACCCTGTACTCTTTCCGATTAATGTTGACCAGAAGCAACCCGCACTCATGTTTGACATCTTCAACCAGATTAAAATGATCTCCGATCCGCCACCACACCGAAATGTCGGGCTGAGCAATTTTTCTCAGGGAACGAAGGAAAAAAGGCTTCTGGCAAGGACATTCCTTACCATGGGGATTTCCTATGGATTGGATGCCGCAGTAATGGACGTACTTGACAAGGATTTAATGGACGCCGCGATAACCGCAGAGATCATCATGAATCAGCACGTATACAGCGATTCCTATCTCACGGCGTGCAGGAAATGATAGTAACGCAAAGAAATTTCAATTTGCCCACGGAAAACATGAAAGTGACTAAATATCATTCGTTTCTTTTCGCGTGGTTTGTGCGTAATATGCTGTTGTCGAAGGTAACCTAATGTAATCGTTTTTATATTAAGTGTTGTTTTCTCCGTTTACTATAGCTGGCAGGAAGGAGGCGAAACGCCTCCAACCCCCTCGTCGCCAGATACTTTGGACAACGTAACAAAGTATCCTTTTAAACCATACGTATTTCTCGTAGTTATAGCGACCCCGTAACGTTGCTCTCAATCAGAGAAAAGTTAATTATCATGCCTTTGCACACGCATTACGATATTCTCT
>JBKBTA010000282.1:0-2607 GCA_046291035.1 Candidatus Brocadia sp. | reverse complement strand
ATTATCCCTCAACTTGCTGTTCAAAATTAATAAATTATTTTTGCTAAAAATGTAAAAATATTTTTTATTAGATACTATAAGGAAAAAGGTAACAGTTCACGCCATGGTGTGAACTGTTATGAGGGTTATAAGGTGTGCAAACTTCCGCCGATGCGGACCTTTGCAAAATGTCTATCGAGACAACAACCCGGTAGTTTGCCTTTTTCTCCAGGAGAATGCCTTCTATCCCCACCAGGGGACAGGATTTAACCCTTATCCTTGTACCAGTTGCTAGATATTTGTAAGGTTCTAATTTTATAACTGTTCTACCAAATTATTATCGAAGGGATTTTGGTTAATATACTTCCATCATCCATGGGATATCTTCGCTGGCAAAACGGATTGTGCTTTCTGTCAGATAATTATATTCTGTCCTGAACTGTTCATAATGGGATAATTCCATGTCTGCGAGCGTTTTAAAGACCTTTCGATCATTTTCATCGATTGAGATTTCCAAGGCCTTTTTGTAAAATTCATACGCCCTCCATTCTGTGTCAATAATAATCTTAATGGCTTCACCAAATGAGGCTGTCCTTGGCGGCGTTTCAGGCCGGACAATCTTGCTTTCCACTGATTCCTGCACGACGGGTGTTTGCTGAAATTTCTCCTGATAATAAGACAGAAGATACTCATAGTGTCTCAGCTCAATGGCAGCCATGACCTCAAATTTTAGACGCGCTCCCCTGTCTTCCATCTGGAGTGCAAAATTGGAGTAAAGACGGCTCGCCTTTACTTCTTCTGAAATTGCCCTTTCTAAAATGCTTTTGATATCGTTCATTATCATAATAAAAAAACCTCAGTGGTGTACGGCTTTCAAGTTTCAATGGAAAATTCCATTACCTTGGGTTTCACCAGCTTTTCGAAATCCCTGTATGCCATCCGGACCAGTTCCCTGTGTGACCCCGCATTGAACGCGATCTCCTCGTCTTCTGTCAAACTTCTTGCCACAAAAACGTCCATTCCGTAAAGATTGCCAAAAGGCGGCATGGCCCCAACTTCGCACTCTGGAAACAGGCCTTTAAATTCCTTCTCATTGGCGATTTCAACCTTATCCGACCTTGTCGCCTTTCTCAAAAGGTCAAAATCCACTTTATCGGAAGCCGGAAGAACGGCCATAGCCATTTTCCCATCGATTTTTACCATAACCGTTTTTGCCAATTCCTTCCCCGGAATATGGGCAGATGTCGCAGTTTCCTGGGCTGTAAAGGCACGGGAGTGGCTGATAGTAACATACTTTATATTATGACTATCCAAAAATTCTTTTAATCTCTTCACTGGCATAGGAACCTCCTTCCTGATATAATAATGTTTTATTCGATTAGAAATTTCTTTCTTAAGCGTCGATGTGATGTTTTGGTGAGAGGACCAGCCAAAACATCTATATTTTTATACAGTAGAAAATAAGGGACATGAATAGAAAAAGTCCCCATTAAAAAATCAAAAATAAAAAGTCAAAATGCATATCAAAATGTTAAAATTATCTCTTGCCTTTCAAGGTAATTATACTTTGAACAAATGGGGCGAAAATACCCACTGTCATGGCATGGTAGGAGCCAACTCCCGTTGGCGACCGGGACATGCATGCCGTTGTGGATTACCGGTCGCCGTCAGGGGACGGCTCCTACCGATACGTTATCTTCGTGACACTTGAATTTATTTTGATCTGTCATTTTGCATTTTGATTTTTAATCTTTGCTTTATCTCAGGTTCAGGGTTATCCTTGTCAAGCTGCTATTCAATACTAGATTGTCAGGTCTCCACTTGTCAACGCTACCAAAAATTAGTGTGCATCAATGACTTTTCATCTGTTTGCCTATGGAAAACGCCTTGCCAAGACACTCGCCAATTCCATAATACGCACGGATTTCTGGCGCGTATAAAATCGGATGGACTTTTTCTATATCAATCACCCCCTTTTCTCCAAGGACAGACTCATCTGCCTTGACATCCAGAATCTCACCAATAAACTGGGTGTGTAATCCTATTTCAACGGTGTGTGTCAGTTTGCATTCTAAAATGAGAGGGAATTCCTTGATATAAGGGGCATCCACAAGCTCACTTTTAACAGGAGTAAGTCCTGTGGCGGAGAATTTATCCTCTTTGCCCCCGGTTACAATCCCGAAGTAATCGGCCTCCTTTACATAATGTTGAGAAGGAATATTTACCGTAAAAGCCTTTCGCTCCACAATATTCCCGTACGTATACGTGGCCTTCCTGAGAGAAATCGCAATACTTGGCGGGCTGGAACAACACAGCCCTCCCCACGCCACGTTCATCACGTTCGGCTTTCCAGCCTTATCATAGGTTCCTATAATAAAGACCGGTGTTGGGTATACTATGGTTTTTGCACCTAAAGATTTTTTCATGATCTTCCTCCATGTTTTAAGTAATTATCAAAAGTTTTTTGGCGCTCCTTCATCAACATTAATGAAAAACTTGAAGTAATTGTAGCTCGAAGACCATTCATGCAAAGTTAGCCTTTTGCTCCATTTCCTCAAATACAATAATATTGCCGTAACAATTTAGTTTTTTGAAAAATCTCAATAAAATTAAGATTGCCAACTTTTA
>JBKBTA010000281.1:0-2621 GCA_046291035.1 Candidatus Brocadia sp. | reverse complement strand
GATGTTTATCACACTTCAAAAGTCTCCACGGTCGCTTTAAAACGCAGAGTCGCCTCTGACAAAGCCCGTCTGTGCAGGACCCAATTCTTCAAGCAATTCCTCATCGATGTATGTAACGACCTTTGGCGCTTCGTACTCCGGCAATTTCCCATTTTCCATTTTATTTCTCCTTATCTGTTTGGATTACACATTAAAAAACCACCTTCAAATATACCCGAGTATCAAACATCATCTAAAATTCATTAGACATATTTTCTATTTCAAGGAATAAGTCAGATTGACAAATCGATACTCGTTTTACTTCCCCTTTTTGTAGGAAAGCAGATTGTAATCTTCAATTTCACCAAAGGAAGTAGAAACGTCACCATAGACAGGTGATGGATATCCATACGAAACCCATGCCCTTGCCCAGAATGGATCTTCATAAGTATGGTCAGGTACTATAAATTTTTCCTTAAATTTGTACACGCCATTGTTTTTGATATTATCCCTATGGGAATCTATAACCATTTCTCCTGGATCATCCCAATCACCGTCATGATTCCAGTCGACATACAACCGAAAATACACACCATGAGGATAAAACCTCTGATCTTCGGTTGTTGTAAGATTCCAGAAAACTTTAACCTTTTTTCCCTTCTTCCAGTTTGCGGGTTTTGGCTTGAAACTGATGCCGTCATCCGTGTGTGCATTTTCCCCCAGAAATTCATACTGGTGATTGAAGGCAGCAGCTTTTGGATACGGAGTGGGAGCAGAACCCGTATCGGGCATTTCTTCTCCTCTTGCTCCGTACACAAAAACCGATAGTATGAAAATCAAAGAACCGGCAAACGTAATGAGCATCTTTTTATTTTTCACCATGTGCACTTTCTCCTTTCTCAATGAATTATTCAGTGTTCATGACAATGTGTGTATTGATTATTATCTACGGCTTCATTAACCATTGACACAACCCAGTCAGCAAGTGATTCAGGCTTGTAGAGCATATAATTTGCCCTAATATACTTGCCGGCATCCAGTAAATCCTTGATTCCCAGTTTCGTGCAATCGGGTGGATCCCATTCTTGCTCATGGATATTACTCCAACTGGCAATACGAACTGGAACCCATATCACTTTATGGCCATCGTTCACCGCTGTGGTAATTTTATCTCTGAGTTCCTGGACGGCAGCCACCCTTTTATCGCACCAGTCCTCACGGACAGTGCCATACTGTACGTCAAAAAAACTGCCGCCGTTCTTAACATCGCTGGCATACTTTGCCAGCACATTGTCACGATAATCCTGATCTACGGTATCGTCTCCATACCCGTGGCTAACCAGGAGTACCACTTCATTGGCCGGGTCTGTGCTGAATTCCTGCGCCCGTTCCAAAAGAACTGTAGAGACATCAGAATGGTAATCAAGCGCATCAGTGGCTACAAAACACATGTTACTAAACCTTTGAAACCGCCGATGTATAGCGCCCATGTGCTTGCATAAATCATTCTGCGAGTCATACTCACCAGGGCAATCAACAATTTCACCCAGATAGTCAGACTTATCGGGCTCCCCCTCAACTTTACAACCTATGGTCCACTTAATAACCTGAACCGTGCTGGAATTCGTACTCAAATAGAGAGGCACCACAATAACCTTTTCTACCCCCTCAGCTTCAAGCTTTCGTATGGCTTCGTCTTCTGTCTGCCACATCAAAAATGTTGTCATATCCATAACCATATGCAGGGCGCTTGCCACATGATAGTCCGGCAGGCGGCTCTGCACCTCATCTGCAAGCGAGAAAAATTTGGGATTCTCGCTGAAATAGCCGTGCCCAACAATCAAAACCCCAATCTTTGAATGACTCTCGGCCATTGCCTTGTGCGGACAAAATGTGTAGATACTAAAGATTGCAGCCCAAAAGAAAATCCATGACCGAGATCTCATTTTTGTCATTAATCTCATAATGACCTCCTTTTAAAATTATCGTGTTTAATCAATTCATGTTTTCCAAAGAATCTTTATGCATCTCTCAGGTTCAAATGTCAGTTATCACCTCCCTTTTAAGGTCAAACGAAGAGGTTTGCCCCTCCTTAAATGCTGGCGGGACCGACAGAAACTCACCATTGAATTAACAAAATAGCACCTTCATCTTCTGTCTTTCTCCCCTTTCATATCACCTCCTTTTTCCAATGCATCAGACACACCTTTGCGGTAACGCCTGATAAAACACAAAAAGCCTGGCAAAGGAGGGTGCATATTCCCTCCTCACCCTGTCCCTGAGACTGTCAGCTATACTATCTGCCGGTCTGCTGACAATCCCATCTGCATTTTTCTACACCAACAAAAAGAGGAATTCTCCTTCCCTGCCCTCGTCCCTATGGATTTAACATCTGTACAAATTAGCCGGTCTGCCGTTAATCCTTTGCGATTGCGAATAAGTCTTACCTTAGTAAAGCATCAAACACGAAAATAAATGTCAATAAAAATATTCAAAATATTACCTTAATTATCTCCCGGTTTTAAATCACAAGAAACATACGGTTTTCCAATCAGTCAGGGCTACGTCAAACATAAATGCAAATAGTATCAGGTAAAAAAGAAAGAAAATAAACTGGCTTTTTCAGAACCGTTCTTGTATAC
>JBKBTA010000280.1:0-2646 GCA_046291035.1 Candidatus Brocadia sp. | reverse complement strand
AATGCAGCTAAGTACTTTTCCTTAATGGGTGCAAAAGTTATAGCAGTAAGTGAATATGACCAAAAACAAAAGAAAATAGTAGCTATATACAATATTCAGGGATTAAACATACCTGCATTAGTCGAATGTAAAGAAAAACGTGGCAGTATTTGTATGTTTGAAGTAGCAAAAATATATGAAGATCCTTGCCAATTGTTAGGCGAAAAAGCAGATATCCTTTTTCTTGCAGCTATAGAAAACCAAATTACGGTTTACAATGCCTTAAATATTCAAGCTAAATATGTTGTTTCAGCTGTTAATGGAGGTATTACTCAAGAAGGGTATCACTTGCTAAGAAAAAATAGAAAGATTGTTGGAAGCGATTCCATTGTGAAATCTGGCGGAATCATTGCCTCGTACCTGGAAAAAATTCAAAATTCTCAAAATGATAAATGGGAAAAGAAGTATGTTTTTGAAGATATTATGGCGCGGATAGAGAATGTACTAAAAAATAACGTTATTAAGAATCAGGTGGAAAAGCATGGTATAGACATGTCTCTAGCCGGAGATGTGGTAGCCATAAAAAGGATTATCAGCACAATGGAAATGAAATATTTGCGAAAGGTAAAAAAAACCCCAAAAAAACCTATCATTATTGGAATTTTTGATTCAGGTCTAGGTGGCGTCATTGTGGCAGAGAAATTAAACAAAATGCTTTCCGAAGGTAATATAAAACTTTTGCTCCTTACGGACAAAGCAAATTTTCCATTTGGTCAAAAAACGCAAGATGAAATAAATAAAATAACACTACGGGCTATTTACGAAATAAATGAACGATGCAGAAACATAAAAAAATCAAATCTATTTTTCGACAAGGTGTTTGATAAAACACCGTATCTAATGAAATGCTTGCTAATGAAGCTAGGGATAGTTTCTAGAGACGTCATCGTCTGCTTTGCCTGTAATACGGTGGATACTTTGGTCGATCATCGGAGGTTGAAAAAGAGGTTTCCGCATATACAATTTGTAGGCCCTGTACAAAATACCATAGCAAAAATTAAAAAATTGCCTATGGAAGCAAAGATAGGCGTTATTGGGACCGCGGGAACAATAAAGAGTGGTATTTATGAAAAACATATAAGGGAAGCCGGGTATAGCGTTTTTGTTAAGCCTACCCCTTTGTTGGCCGTATTATCTGAAATGTTGTATAAAAAGAGTTTTGACACGGAAAAAATGCAAGTAGCGTTTTATAGAACTGCCAGGGAGATAATTCGGGCAAATCTGGAAGAATTTATTAAATACAATAGAATATCACATATCTGTTTGGCCTGTACACACTACGATTATTTAAAGGCTACAATTAAGGATATTTTTGGAGACATTCAATTTATTAGTACAGTTGAAACTGTAATTGATGAAGTCAAAAATCTCTTAAAACGGTTACCATTACAGTTGGGCGAAAGAGAATTAGAATTTGTAAAAATGGCAAAAAAAGGGAGAGATTTTGATAGATTAATTCTTGAAGAAATTATTCTCTCTCAAAATTTAGCGCCGAATGAAAAGGTAAGATTAGGGGAAGTGGAAACGCACATTAAAGATACCATTCAAAGTAAATTAGGAGGAATAAGGGCGGAAGAAATTGAAGACATTAATTTTTTTGACAGTAAAAGCGTTAAAATAAAATTGCATGGGAAAGAATTGGTAATCAGCCTATTCCCCAGTGATTAAAAAAAATATTTATGATTGAAAATAAATCACGCATTACCTCAGCTTGGCTTTGATTTCGGCAATCAATCTTTCCTGTGTAAAAGGTTTTTCAAGGAAAATCAGATTTGGGTCTATCTCGAATATTGTTTTATATGAACGTGGTGAAAAATTGCTTGCAATAATGACAGGGATGTTCGCATACATAGGGTTTGATTTCAATTGCTTGAGGAATTCATCACCCGACATTTGATCGAGCAATAAATCCAAGATAACAATATCCGGTTTTTCTTTTTTTAGCAGCTCAAAAGCCTGCGCTCCGTCAGTTGCATGCAGGATGATATAGTCTCTATCCTCCAGCATTGTTTCGTAAAAGAAAAAGAACTCTTCTTCATCCTCTATGATTAATATTTTTTTTCTCATAATATATCCTCAATAATTGTAATGTCTAACAATTTCAAAAATGAATTAGAGTATAAAACTGATATTGCCAGAGGATTAGATTTACCTGCAATTCGTTAATTACAAAAAAAGAACCGTTAAAAAAATACCGCAGCAAGAAAAAATTTTCACGTTAATCCCGTTCTTTTACTTTGTATTCAATCTTTCTGCTGGATATTCCCAATAATTTTGTAGAGTAGAAAACGAGAGACCTAAATATTAAAAGCCCTCCGTTTGTGGTAAAAATAGTTTTGAAAAAAACAAAATCATAAGGAAAAGGTGTGCGATATGGGAACAAACCCCATGCACAAATGGTATCACAATGGAATTTAATTGTCAATTTGATGTGTGTGAGGTGTTAACTGCCAAGACCCACAATAATTGACCCAAAAATTCTCAGATTAAGTGGAATTTAGTATTGAGATTCCATAATGCTAACGTAAATCAGGCCTTCGGTGGCTTTTATAATGTAGAGCGAAGAGGCTCTTCGCTCTACAATCACAACTTTGAAATCCCTCGTCG
>JBKBTA010000279.1:0-2699 GCA_046291035.1 Candidatus Brocadia sp. | reverse complement strand
ATCATTTGCTCCGCAAAACCAATAGTCCAATATTTCTAAAGGCATGCAATGGTTTGGAACCACGTGTATATGCCGGCATAATATAAAACACAAGCGAAATGGATGCCTTTTCAAGGACGATTCAAAAACTTTCTCGTTGAAAACGATGAATACCTGATGCCTAGCTGGTAAGTTGGCGGCGAAAGCCTCAAACCCTCACTCGTCGCCAGATACTTTGGACATGGAAATTCAAGTTAGGCTGCCAAAGGCAGCAGCTTTTATAAAAAGAGGGGGGCTGGGGGGGTGTGTGAGAGGCATGTTAACACACCCCTTGATTCCCTCTTTCTAGAGGGGAAATTATCTGTTTGAAATTCTTACATGGTTGATATCATAACATCGCGAACATGTTTTTCATGGGCAAAATATTAAGGCGAGTTGCCTTTGGTATCAATGTTGAGTGGGTCGCCTCGGGTTTCATCCAGCGTAGCCCTTTTGTTCAGTTTGTTTGCAGCCTTGCTGCGGTGGGAAATATCCTGGTAAGTTTCTGTGATAGTAAGGGGACTTCTTTTTTTATTGAATAAAGCTGGTAACGAGCGTAATATATGAAACACAATTGTATAGAGATTTCACCTGAAAATGAAGTCGGCTGTTAAAAAATAAACATTTTCATGTCCCTTTGTGAGTTGTTGACTCATGGATATTTCATTGTTATTTGTTATTTATACGCTTTTTGGGGAGACACTGACGAAGTTCGACTGTCCCTTTTAACTAAATCCGCATATTTTACAATGGCACAAATTATTCTTCTCTTGGAAGGGGTTAGGGTGGATCACTTGGGTGTGAAATCAATGAATATTTTACGAATTGCCTACTTACCCACACCTGGATCCCAAAAGGGGACTTTCTAACTTGAATATAGCTATTATTACCTTAACGGAAGAGGGATTAAAAACCGCTCAAAGGATTGGAACAGGTTTTGATCCGCTTCCTTCTCTGTATATATTTAAAAAAACGAGAGTAGAGGGAAATAATTGTAGCACTGAAGACAAGATGCCCTCACACATTACTCCTTTTTCTGAACCGTTGCAACAGCTGGTTAATCGAATCTTCAGTCGTTACGATGGCCTCGTTTTTGTCATGGCCATAGGGATCGTGGTAAGAGTGATTGCCCAAAATATCCTGGATAAGTATACAGACCCGGCGGTGGTTGTGGTTGATGATGTGGGGCGCTTTGTTATCAGTGTACTCTCGGGTCATGAGGGTGGCGCCAATCTTTTGGCCCATCGGATTGCCGGTATCTTGCGTACGGATGCAGTGATTACTACTGGTACCGAGGCACAGAAGGACATTATCGTTGGTATCGGTTGTAAGAAGGGGGTTAGCTCAGAGGCAGTAAAGCAATCCATTCTTGACGCCCTTCAAAGGGTAAATCTTACAGTGGAACGTGTCAGACTACTTTCCACCATTGAGATCAAGTCTGGAGAGCCGGGTTTATTGCAGGCGTCAGAGGAATTGGGTATCCCGTTAAGGATCGTTTCCAGCCAGGAAATTGCGGCATGTGCAAAAGGCTATAGTAAGTCAGATTTTGTAAAAGAAAAAATAGGCGTGTGGGGCGTGTGTGAACCTGCTGCGCTTCTTTCAGGGAGGAAGACCCAATTACTGCTCAAAAAACAGAAATATCCAGGGGTAACAGTGGCCATTGCCAGGGAAAACTTTATGTGGTAGGCATCGGTCCCGGAGCGAGGAGCGAGATTAGCCAGAGGGCGTTGGATGCATTGAAAAATTCTGAAACGATCGTTGGCTACAAGCTGTATGTTGACCTGGTAAAGGATATTATAAAAGACAAACAGATTATTACTACCGCCATGCGTAGAGAAATTGAGCGCGTTGAACTGGCAATTCAGGAAGCACTGGCGGGAAAGGTTGTGTCTATCATCAGCAGTGGTGATCCGGGCGTTTATGGCATGGCCGGGCTTGTTTTGGAGATGATTTCTAAGGAAAATATAGATTTGCCTTTAGAAATCATTTCAGGTATTCCAGCGGCTAATGCCGCTGCTGCTGTGCTTGGCGCACCGCTCATGCACGATTATGCTGTCATTAGCCTTAGCGACTTGCTCACACCGTGGGAAATCATAGAAAGGCGTGTGAAGTGCGCCGCCGAGGCAGATTTTGTCATCGTGCTATACAATCCCAAAAGTTCCCAAAGGGACTGGCAGATTGAGAAAACTGCAAATATCGTACTCCAGCATAAGTCACCATCTACCCTTGTGGGTATCGTAAAGGATGTATGCCGGGAGGATGAATCAGTTATTATTACGACACTTGACAAAATGACCTCTTACCCTATTGACATGACGACCATTATTATCATCGGGAATTCCACTACCTTTCAATATCGTAACTATATAATAACAAAACGAGGTTATCAATTATAACGAATGGTGTTCTTTTCTGGCAAACGATAACTCCTGCAACTTCACTAATTGAATGTTCAGGAATTAAAATCCTGGTAACACTTTAGTTTTTTGAAAAAAACATGATTTCTCAGCTATTTCGTAAACCCGTCAGGGTTAAACGGGCAAGCAGGATTTATACTATATTGTCGCAATTTTTCAAAAAACTAAAATGTTACAAATCCTGTAGGGTGCGTCCTACGCACCAAAACAATTTAACGTATGGATGGTGCGTAGGACGCACCCTACACAAGATGTCCACGTGGG
>JBKBTA010000278.1:0-2721 GCA_046291035.1 Candidatus Brocadia sp. | reverse complement strand
ATTTAGGTCTCTTGTTTTCTACTCTACCAAAAAGTTGGCGGAAGAGCGGTTTAAGGAGATTAATTGGGCATACAATTTCTTGAAAGGAATTCGAAATCTCTGTTAAGGAATAGCACAAATGGATAATGAAAAATCTATAATCGATTCAACGAATAAAGATAGTACTCTTGCGAGATTTCAACAAAAAAATTGGGTTAAGAAACTTGAGGCGGTTTCAGGAAAACCGGTATTGCCACGCAGGTCGGGCAAGATTGTGTATCTTCTCGTGGACTGCTCGGGAAGCATGGCAGAGGGTAATAAAATGATGCAGGCGAAAAAGGGCGCAATCGGCTTTGCTGAAGAAGCTCAAAGGAAGGAATACTCCGTAGGGCTCATTCAATTTGCGTCACATGCTGAACACGTACTTGAACCGCAGAATGAACTTACAAACCTTAATACTAACATGGAAAGATTGTCAGCCAATGGCTCAACGAACATGGCTGCAGCTATCAAGATAGCACGAAATAATCTTTTCGATAAGGCTGGTGAGAAAGTAATCTGTATCGTGACAGATGGGATGCCAGACGATAAAAAAGCCACCCTTGAAGCGGCGAATGAAATAAGAACGCAGGGAGTCGAAATAATGACCATCGGAACTGACGATGCTGACAAAGAGTTTCTCGAAGCACTTGCGACCCGAAAAGAGCTTTCACTAAAGGTCTTAAGAGACCAACTTGAACGGGGCATTATTTCAATGGCGAAGATGTTGCCCCAAAAAATAGACAGCTAAAACTACAGGTAAGCTTTTTAAAAAGTTCGGTTGAGAAATTATTGCTTATTGAGGTGTAACTCGTTATTATTTGTTTTAGTAATTATTGGTTTATCTAAGGAACATTTTTGATTATAATAATTCCTAAATTTCCATTTATATATGGGGATTTAGGTTTATTTTTTATACTTTATTAAACACAGGAGAAGGGTTTACGCATGGGTTTAAATTGTGGTATCGTTGGATTACCAAACGTCGGGAAATCCACAATCTTTAATGCATTGACGTCAGCCAAGGCCGCCTCGGCAAATTATCCCTTTTGTACCATTGATCCCAATGTGGGTGTAGTTGCCGTGCCGGATCGGCGTCTGGATAAGATAGCGGAAATAATTACTACGGAAAAAATTGTCCCTACTACTGTTGAATTTGTCGATATCGCCGGTCTGGTGAAGGGCGCCAGCCAGGGGGAAGGTTTGGGAAATCAATTTTTGGGTCATATTAAGAATGTCAATGCCATCTTACACGTGGTGCGTTGTTTTGAGAAAAGCGATATCATCCACGTGGAAGGTGGAATACATCCGATTCGTGATATCGAGATTATCAATACGGAACTGATCCTTGCGGATATGGATACCGTTGAAAAAAGACTATTAAAGAACGAGAAACTTTTGAAAACCGGGGATAAAAATATTATTGCTGCCGTTGGTGTGCTAAAAAAGGTCCGGGACGGCCTCAATGGCAATAAACCTGCCAGGCTATTACCTTTATCGGATGATGAAAGAAAGCTCATCGAAGACCTGCATCTAATGACAGCAAAACCGGTATTATACGTCATTAACGTCTTTGATTTTGAAAAAGATAGACAACACATCGAAGCAGTTACCAATTATGCAAAGCAAGAAAATTCAAAGTGTGTGGTCATTTCGGGGGATATTGAATCAGAGATTGCACAGATGGAACCCTGCGAAAGAAAGACCTACTATCAAGAGATGGGAATAGAGGAGTCTGGGCTGGAAAAATTGATCCGGGAAACGTACAGTTTATTGGGCCTGATTACCTATTTCACGGCGGGCCCAAAGGAAGTAAAGGCCTGGACTATCAAACAAGGAACAAAGGCGCCGCAAGCAGCAGGGGTGATTCATTCTGATTTTGAACGAGGATTTATCTGCGCTGAGACATACAACTATAATGATCTCATTGCAATGGGCTCAGAACACAAGGTCAAAGAAAAAGGACTTTTAAGACTTGAGGGGAAGGAATACGTTGTAAAGGATGGAGATGTTATGCATTTCAGATTTAATGTATAAAAATTCCTGTAAGTTATTAGTTTGTAATTTGTTATAAACCATGCGTGTATATGCAAGTCGTACCGTAGTCGTACCTGGTTAAATCGCCTGAGAAATAACAGGCTGAGAAATAGCCTCTTTGCCATTTAGGATATGCTTTTCTAATTTTCCAATCGCATCACGCTTTGAGTCTAAATCCCTGTGGATATAAAACCCTGCCGTAATATGGACATTGCTATGACCAAGTATTTTTGATGTTACGGTAAGGTCGTTGCCTATTGCATCAAGTAATGTCGCCGTTGAATGCCTAAGCGTATGGAAACCTGTTCCTTTAAGCCCCAATTTCTGAAACAGATACTTGAAATGGTTTGTGTATTTCACCCGAATTTCATGGGTTATCTTGCCTTCATGAAACAAACAATTTCCCGAAGCCGTTGTCCTGTATTCACGCAATGCGGACAATAGGTAACCCGATATTGGGATTGCCTCTTGCCGTCCTGTCTTGGATGGAATAGTTGTAAGCAATGAATTATTAAATAGGTATTTTCTTTGGTAGTTCCTGAAATCCGTTTAAGGTATTTGTCGCAATATTCTGCTAAGTCCCAGAATAAATGCTTCAGAAATGCCCTCTTAGTCTCAGAATATTTGAGTCTAATACCCAGCAAATGATTTGAAAAATCTTACCCA
>JBKBTA010000027.1:0-22842 GCA_046291035.1 Candidatus Brocadia sp. | reverse complement strand
TCCTTCTTTTCCTTGCCTTCTTACTCCCTCTTTTTGGTATCGCTGGACTTTGACGTTACCCTGAGACTGGGTATATTAGCTTGACATTTTTTTGGTGGAATGGTATCCTTTAGACGATTTTATCAATACATAAGGTTACGCGATATTCAATCGAAAGGAGCAACGTTTGAATAGTCAGGAAAATGTGTCCAGAGAAAAATCCTTCCTGTGTGGTTTTGCCTTTGACAACACGGACAATCATAAAAGAATCACCACCGGGGAGAATTTTTACATTCTGGGAGGTTCTGCAGAAACCCACGAAAATCTCGTTGAGAAAATATTGGAATTTAATCAGGTCATAAAGAAATATGGTAAAAAACTGGATGACCTTTCTGAGAAAGAATTTTATAACATCGCAAATGAGATTTGCACAGAAACCGAAAAGATGTATTGGTTTTATCACATTTGATTTTAAAAGAGATTTTTATGAAAAAGATTTTTTTTATTATTTTTTTAAATTTTCTGTACACTGTTAATAGCTACAGTGCAGATAGTTTCGGAGACTTTGATGTGCATTATCAGCTGGGA
The DNA here is from genome assembly GCA_046291035.1 of Candidatus Brocadia sp. Lineage (GTDB taxonomy): Bacteria > Planctomycetota > Brocadiia > Brocadiales > Brocadiaceae > Brocadia. The sequence continues at coordinate 22,275 of JBKBTA010000027.1, read as the reverse complement.
AACGAGTATAATAAGCGCGGCATGATTGATGATGCGATCGTAGAATATAAAAAGGCCATCGAAATAAATAGTTATTCTGCAAAGGCTTATAATAATTTAGGGGTTGCTTACAGCAAGAAGAAGTTATTTGACGAAGAGATTTCTGCATATAAAAAGGCGATTGATCTGGACCGAAATTATAAAGACGCTTACTTTAATCTGGGAATTGCGTACGGTGCAAAAGGAATGGTGGACGACGAGATCATGACATATCAAAAAGTCATTGAACTCGATTCTGAGAATTTCGAGGCATTTTATAACCTTGGACATGCCTATCGTGAAAAGGAAATGTATGATGAGTCCATCGCTGCATATAAAAGGGTAATCGAAATTGACCCAAATTATATTGATGCATATTTCAATCTGGGCGTTTCATATGGTAAAAAAGGTTTGTTAGATGATGAAATCCTGCAATATAAGAAAGTACTGGACTTGAATCCCAACAGTGCTGAGGCACACTTTAATCTGGGGATTGTGTACGGGGAAAAAAAGATGTATGAGAAACAAGTCAGCGAATATAAAAAGGCAATTGCTATTAATCCAAAGTATGCAAAGGCATATAAAAACCTTGAGTCTCTTTATCGTGAAAAAGGAATGAAAGAAGATGCTGATAAGGAATTGTCCAAATTTAACGATTTAGTGAAACATTGAAAATATGAACTCGTTGAAACGCAGGATATTATCTGTTTTAAATTAGGCCTTCAGCTACTTTTCAATGTAAAGCGAAAAGCCTCTTCGCTCTACAAACCGCTTAATTAAATGAAAATAAATAGGGAGGAAGTACGAAATGATTGATAAATTGAATCAAATGATTACAGAAAAGTCTGAAAAGATTATGTCCAATCAAAAAGTAGAGGGATTTGTGAACAATGTAGGGGGTGTACTCTGTTTTGTTGGCGCAGTTGTATTTGGTATAATGTTTATTGTATGCGGTGCAAGTCTCATGAAGACCGGCAGGAATTATGTGGTAAAGCCATCCGCTGAAGAGAAAAAAGCCGTTGAAGAGACATCAGAGTCGACTACAACTGAAGAGGCTGCAACAACCGAACACAGTGCTGAATAGCCACAAAAAACCAATCCTGTTGAAATCCCGACCCGAACGACCCGGAAGGTAATTTTTATAGTGGAGAAATTTTTGATATATTTATAGTTATTGGTCCCGTTTAATGTTTAATGGTGAAAAATCCGTGATGACAAAAATAGTTCAGCTAACGTGCATTTCTTTTCTGGCTTTGTGTTTATTTGTTTTGGAATCAGTTCATGCCATCTTTTTACCGCTGACGATGGAGCAAGTACAGGAAGCCATCGAATATGGACGGAACAACAAAAATATAAGCATTGCAACCTTTTCAAAGCCATGGACTATTTCTTTGGACAAAGGTAAGGGGACTGCGACTTTGTTTACACCTTTCCACAATGTTGCCTATAAGGCCAGAAAAGCTGCTGTGGAACGTAGAGAATTTACCGCTAAGGATATTCAGCAGGCAATAGAAATTGGGGATACGTTTACCTTTTCAGTGACAGTCTATGGTGATGATTATAATTTTTCAAAGTATTATTCCGCTAAGCTCTATTATAAAGATGATGTAATACAACCCGAGTTTGAGTTTATACCGGAATTAGCGGACGCCAGCGAATTTTGGCCCAATTCCCCATGCCATTCAGCCCGCCTGGTCTTTAAATTTCCAACAAAAGGTGTTGATTTAAATTCGGTTATTACCCTGGTAGTTGTCGCTCCTGGCGGTGAAGAGACCTTATATGACTTTAACCTTTCAAAGATGAAATAGGAATCTTTTAAACTCGCTTTCCAAAAATAAAATCAAAAGGATAATTTATGAAGAAAGGTATTCTATTACTTTTTATAAGTTCTGGTATAGCTTCATTATCCGTGGGATGTGCCGGACTTTCCACAAAAGCATCAAAGGCCCAGGAGGAACGTTTGGCATCGATTGATCAAAGGATACAGAAGTTTGAGCAAGGGTTATCGAATCTAGACACCTTAGCCCAAAATCTTGCAAAACGTGTTGAAGAACTTTCACAAAGAGCTGCAGATACGGATACAAATTACTTGAAGCTTCAGAGCACTCTGGATGGGTTAAGTTCCAGGGTTGAGCTAAAGGATAGCTCTTATGAAACTATTCTTGCTGAAATGCAAAAAAACATAGGCGCTCTTGAAAAGAAGCTAACAGAAATTGAAAAGGCAAAAACCGATTTACAAAACCAGCTCTTGAGTCTCCAGACTCAGAGATCCCGTCTTATTGGTTCGAAGATTGATCAACAAGCTGAGGCCATGAAAGAAGAGGCAAAAGAGATGGTTGAGCAGGGGCGAGAGATGATTAAAGAGGCAACGACAGAAAGAAAATCAGAAGAAGACAAAAAAATCGAAGCAATAGCCGCAAGCCATGAAAAAGAGGCATTACAGAAGTTGTTGGATGAAGCCCTGACTCTTTACCGGGATGGGAATTATAAAGAAGCGATAAGCAAATGGGAGGAAGTTCTTGTAATTGATCCTGAGAATCTTGAGGCAAAATTCAATATTGAAATAGCAAAAGAAAAGGTGAAGTCTATTTCTGAAAAATAGTGTATTGTTTCCTAAAAAAAAGAACATGTCCGTATGGGTGGCGTATGTTCTGGTATCCAGCATGCTATAGCCCAAACTCCCTTCGTTGGCCTCTTCTACATCCACGCCTTTGTCATTTTCATCAGCGTTAACGGTATTAAAATTGGGCCACAGACCTGTTTCCAATTTATCAACGTGATAAATAACCAGTCCACCATGCCCCGATGCACCAGTTTGTCGCTGAAACCCGGCATCATAACCGGTAAACTGTCTGTTTTCTATCAGAAAATATTCATGAGAATCCAACGTATTAATCCGGAAAATGGAGGCACTATTACCATCCGCCTTTGGAAAAGAGACCATTTGGGTGGAAGAGACAGTGTTTACTTCCCCCCAGGAAAGATACTCTTTGCTTCATGCAGATAACTGGGTCGGAGAAGATCCAGGATTCGCACCAAACGCTGCACCCCAGCTACCTGCACCCATCAGATCAAAATACCCAATTCCAAAAGAATCCCCATTGCTCGTATCCGTGTCATACAGATCAGGCAAGGTAAACATGAGGTGCCCCAATTCATGAGCCATGACACCAAAAGTGGCCAGATGGTCTCCGTGCTTTTCACCAAATTGTGCATACTGCTGTATGGTTTTGCCATCCACAATTGGATAACCCACACTATACATATACCACTGATGCGCCCACACAGCCGGTGAAGCACTACTATAAGCAGCCTCGTATCCAGACACAATGATGAGGATGGAAAGTTCAGTTGGTTCTATAATACCGTTACCGTTATCGTCATACGAAGAGTAGTTAATATAAGGGCCAGCAGCGAGAATTGCGTCTTTTGCGATCTGCTGATTTCTCGCATCAATGGATGAGCCAGTGTTTGGGTGGCTGCCCTTTAATCGTAACCATCCAACAAATCCGTCATTTGCCGTTCCGGATGATTCCGTTGCTGGGGTGATTGTCACCGATGAATAAGACGTCTTTCTAAAATAGTCTGAAACGCTATCACCAGATCCAAATAATAGTGGCTGGACCTGTCCTGCTGCATACGTAGCAGTTGTAAGAGTATAATCAACTCCGATAACAAGGAGGGATATTGTACCACTTACTGACTTCGTCTTTAGTACTTCTTTTAACCTTGTTCTTACATTTTTTTGCGTAAAAATTTCTAATCTTGGATCAGGTGAAGTCCTGCCAGGTTGCAAACCTATGGGGATCCCAAGGGAAGAGGGGTCTACCTCCCCGACAATTGCCCGTAAGGGAGAATCTTGTATTCGTCCGGAAAGCGCGTTCTCACCTCCTTGAGATGAAGGAAGATAATACTCCCAATTGCCTGTTGCCATATTCTTGTATATCCCGTATCCATCACTTGTTTCAACCCAGTTGTACCATTCATCCCCACGCTGCCTTGCTTCAAAGGGAAAACCAGAAGGCTGGTTCAGCTCAAAAAGACCGTCATATGCAGGAACGGCATATGATTTTAATGGGAAAATAGCAATAGGTAAAAGAAGCAATACCATACAACGCCAAAGTAATGCATAATTAATTCTTTGTTCCACTTTCAATTACCTCCACGAAGAATAAGGTTTGTCCCCACCCATCTCCTGAAACACGAAGTATCACAGAAACTTCCATTCCTGCCTGAAAAGAGGCTGGAATACCAATTTCAGACAATATTTCAACCGCCTTACATTCATAATTACCTCCAAAGTTCGGATAATCTTTCCATGATGCCGTTTTTGTAAAATATCGTCAATTTCTCAAGTGCAAAAACGGCACGTTTTACTTCATGAAACGGCAGAGAAACGCCTTCGTCCTGTTACTTTTCGGGTTGAAAAATATCTCCTCAGGACTCCCCTGCTCCATAATTTCACCCTTCTCTAAAAAGATCACCCGGGTTGAAACATCCCGTGCGAAGCCCATTTCGTGGGTCGCAATGAGGGTCGTCATTCCCTCTGATACCAGGTCCCTGATAACCTGGAGTACCTCTTCAATCATCTCAGGATCAAGAGAAGACGTCGGTTCATCAAAGAGCATCGCTTCAGGCTTCATTGCCAGGGCGCGGGCAATAGCCACCCGCTGCTGTTCACCACCTGACAGGTGTCCAGGATATTTCCGGGCCTTTTCCTCCAGATGTACCTTCCTGAGTAAAGCAATGGCATTTGACTCTGCCTCGGCTGGATCAGTACCCAATACAAGAATCGGTGCAGAGGTTATGTTATGAAGTACTGTCATATGTGGAAACAGGTTAAATTGCTGAAAGACCATCCCCACCTTCCTGCGGATATTTTTTACCGTAATGGTTTCCTGTTCCCTATGGTAACCTTGTTCGTGGACTCCGTAGAGTTTTTGACCATCAACGGAGATATACCCTTTTTGAAATGCCTCCAATCCGTTAATACATCGTAAGAGTGTGCTCTTTCCACTACCGGATGGCCCAATAACGGTAACAACGCTCCCCTTTTCTACTACAAGATGAAGTCCCTTGAATAAAGGTTGATGATCGTATTCCTTGAATAGCTTATAAATTTCTATCATAAGATTTTAACTTTTTTTCCCATTTTCTGGCATACAGAGAAAGGGGATAACTCATACCAAAATAGAGAAGCGCGGTAATAATTCCCAGCTTGAAGAAATTCATTGAGGCAGCTGCCAATATACCATAACTCTTCGTGAGTTCCGTGATAGCAATAACAGAGACCAGAGACGAATCTTTAAACAAGGCAATGAAATCATTGGTCATGGGTGGTATGGTAATGCGCAGTGCCTGGGGCAGGATGATCCGCTTTAAGGTTAACCGCCTCGACATGCCGAGTGATAGTGCCGCCTCAGTTTGACCCCTGGGAATGGCCTGGATACCTGCCCGATAAATCTCCGCCTCATAAGCGGCATAGTTCATACCTAACCCAAGAATGGCTGCGGCAAAGGCACTCATGGCGATACCGATGTTCGGCAAACCGTAATATAAAATATATAACTGGATAAGAAGTGGCGTACCACGGTAAATCTCGATATAAGCCGTGGAGATTATCTGCAGCCATTTATTACCATATAATCTCATAACTGCCAGGATAAGTCCCAGAATAATGGCCAGCATCATGGACAAAATGGAAATACCTATGGTGACCAGCGCACCTTTCAGCAAGGTAGGCAGAAATTTAGTTACCACCACGGGTGCCTTTTCAGAAACGGAAGGAGGACCCTCCTCAAACGTTGGTAAAGGTTCTTCGCGGGATAAGAGTTTTTCTTGTGAAGCATTCCATAATCCCCAGTATTTGTAAATCTTTTTTAATTCGCCCGATCTCAAAAGTTTTCCAATAATCCTATTTAGTTCCTCAACCAATGCAGTATCTTCTTTCCGAACGGCGATACCATAGTATCCTTCGCCGGCAGGTTCACCCACAAGTCGCAATTGTGGATTAGGCATGGCGTAGTACGAAGCAATGGGAAAATCAACAAAGACGGCGTCAATACGTCCTGATAAGAGCTCTTTGAAAGGTTCCACCTGCCCGCTATAGCCACTTACCTGTACATCTCCCATTCCATCCAGCCACCGTTTGGCTACCGTGTTATACAAAGTACCAACTTTCTTTCCACGAAGATCATCCAGCCGATTAATACGAAATTCCGATGCACGGACAACAATCTGCTCTGCGTACGCATAGTATGGGCGACTAAACAACACGGCTTGTGCCCTGTCGGGTGTAATCTCGATACCATTGAGCGCAATATCAAAATCCCCGCGCTGGAGGGAAAGCAGGATGCTGTCCCATGCATTCTGAAAATACTGCACCTTCACTCCCAATTCCCTGGCAATGGCATCAACAAGCTCCACCTCAAAGCCAATGAGTTTTGAAGGATGTGCAGGATCGTGAAAAACATACGGAGCGCCTCCCTCGGCATCAAATCCCCAGGTTATCACCCCGGAACTCTTTATCTTTTCAAGTGTATCCCGATATGCAAACGCATCGGTTATGGATACATAAAGCACAGAAAAACAAATCTGGAGTACCACAATGATTCTGGTCATAAAAAGTTTATACTTCATCGTGTTGTGCTGCCATAGGTAAAATGTATCCCTTTATTCTTGTATAAAAAAATTTACCCCATAAATATAAGCCATTCATGAAATCTTCTCAAGTTAAATCCTTGACAATAACCTGGAATTTCAGCTACAATTATTTTGTATTGGACCTATCAGTTTTAAAATATGAGTATTATCAATGCAGTAATTCGCAAAAATTCTTGCGAAACATAGTTTACCTCCCTATTAGGATCCCCGGATTGCAAAGACCAACCAAAGAGAAATCTCGAAGTATTCCCTAACCTGAACGAGTCGGAACATGTAAGGCGACATTTATGCCGCTGTCCTGCAAAACGTAGGGGCGGGATTACCCCGCCCATACACAAGGGTCGTGCTAAATTGTTTTTGCTAAAACTGTCAAAATTATTTTTGGAAGATACCATGGAGAAATTAGAAAAATTTAGAATACTGGGTTTATCAGAAAACATATTAAAGGCATTAGAGAAAAAGGGCTTTGAAGAGCCCACCCCAATCCAGCAAAAGACTATCCCCATCCTCATGCAAGGAGAAGTAGATATTATCGGACAGGCTCAAACAGGAACGGGAAAGACGGCCGCATTCGGACTTCCCATACTTGAGAGAATAAAAGAAAAGGCAAAAGCCATTCAGGCGCTTGTTCTTGTTCCAACACGAGAGTTGGCTATCCAGGTCTCGGAAGAATTAAACTCTTTTAAAGGAGAAAAAAAGCTGCAAATAGTACCTATCTACGGAGGCCAGTCGATAGAAGAACAACTGAGAAGGTTGAAAAAAGGGGTTGATGTGGCAGTTGGAACTCCGGGGAGGATATTAGATCATCTTAGGAGAAAAAGTTTGAATCTGGGAAATATATCGTATTTAGTCCTGGACGAAGCTGACGAAATGATGAATATGGGATTTATTGACGATGTGGAAGAAATTATAAAAAATACCGGTTCACAGAAAAGAATGCTGCTCTTTTCCGCTACCATGCCTCAAAAAATCATAAACATAGCAGAAAAGTATATGAAAAAATATGAGATGGTAGGGATAAAAAAGGAGCAGCTTACAACACATTTGACAGATCAGATCTATTTTGAAGTAGCACCTTCAGATAAATTTGATGCCTTATGCAGGATCATAGATATCGAGCACGAATTTTACGGCCTGATATTTTGCAGAACGAAGGTTGATGTGGATACTATTGCAAACAAGCTTATAGAAAGAGGGTATGACGCAGAGGCATTGCACGGAGATATATCTCAAAACCAGAGGGAATTCATATTAAACAAATTTAGAAAACAAAGGATCAATATCCTGGTAGCTACGGATGTTGCGGCCAGAGGCATTGATATTCATAACTTAACACATGTAATAAATTACTCCTTGCCGCAGGACCCTGAATACTATGTACACCGGATAGGAAGAACGGGAAGGGCTGGGAAGGAAGGGACTGCCATAACTTTTGTGACACCCGACGAATATAGAAGGCTGGTTTTTATAAAAAAGATCGCAAAAACTGATATCCGGAAAGAAAAACTGCCAAAAATAGCAGATGTGATAAATCAAAAAAAAATCCAGGATAAAGGCAGAAATTGCTCATATTATGAAATCGGAAGATACCAATGGGTACCTGAGACTTGCGCAGGAAATGCTCACAGGAAATGAGGCTGAAAAAGTTCTGGCAGCCCTTTTAAAGTATTCCTTTCAGGATGAACTGGATGAAAGCAGCTATAGCGAAATCAGAGACATTTCTATAGATAAGAAAGGAACTACAAGGCTCTTTGTGTCGTTGGGAAAAATCGATGGTATGACACCAAAGAAATTAGTAACTTTCATTAAACAGCAAACCGAAGTTCATAGCGAAAAAATAAAAGATATTCAGATATTCGATAAATTCTCTTTTATAACGGTTCCTTTTGAAGAAGCTGAATTAATCCTGAATAGTTTTAAAAAGAAAAAGAGGGGGAAAAGGCCCATTGTTGAACGTGCAAAAAGATGAGATTTACAACATGAGAAATTTCAGTGAATAGATTTTTTGAAAGCTTCACGGGTTCTATTAGGCTTTCAAAGATAATTTTGACATTTTTAGCAAAAATATTTTTGTTATGGGATTCTGAAACAAGTTCGGAATGACAAAAGCGCAATGTGTCATGCCGAATTTATTTCAGCATCTCCCATCAAAAAACTCTTCCGACTTGTTCAGGTTAGGATTTGAATAAATACCAGAAAAAATCATTCAATCTCTTGAGCGGATTGTAATTTACTACAAATGGCAAATTCTGACTCAGCCTCGACATGCATGCCCTTCTCCTGGTAAAGTAAACCCAAATTCTTATGCGCATCAATGTCATCCGCATCGATATCCAAAACTTTTTTATAGGCCTCAATGGCTTCGTCCTGCTTGCCGATCTTTTGATAAACAAGCCCAAGATTGTAATAGGCATTCACAAGATTTGGATTGATTTCTACCGCTTTTTCCCAGCAAGGAATAGCAGTAGCGTGCATATTTTTTTTCGAGTAGGCATTCCCTAACTTGTAATATACCTCCGCATTATGGGGATAAATTTCAACGATCTTTTCCCATGTATGTATGGCCTTGTCTATTAAACCCTGCATATCGTATACATCCGCAAGACTGGACAGCGCATCGTAATCGGTTGGATTTATCTCAAGAACTTTGTTCCACATAGAAATGGCCTTATCCAGCCTGTTCTGGTTATAATATGCCACACCAAGGTTAAAATAGGCATCCGTATTTTTGGGATTGAGTTCTATGGTTTTCCTCCAGGCAGTAATTGATTTGTCATGTTTCCCTGTAGCAGCATAGAGTTCACCACAATTATAATATGCCTCTGCATAATTGGGTTTGGTATCAATGGCCTTCTTGTACTCGGCCAGAGCCTCTTCAAGCATGTCCATTTCCGTGTAAACCTCACCAAGTGTAAAGTATGCCTCAGCAATTTTTGGATTAAGCCTGATTGCCTTTTCCAGCGAGGATACAGCATCTTCGGATTTACCTTCTTCACTGTATATTAGCCCAAGGTTATAGTGCGCTTCTGCAAATTTTGGCTCTAATTCCAATACCTTTCTAAAAGCATCCGCAGCCTCGCGGAGATCGCCCTTTGCATAGAGCGCAATCCCCAGGTTATTAAAAGCCGCGGCATAATTTTTCTCCAACTGAATGGCAGATTTGTGCTCGATGATTGACTTTTCAAGATCGCCCAATTTATAATACACTATACCAAGATAATTATGCGCACTTGCGTCCCTGGGATTTAAATCAATTGTTTGCTGAAACTCATTCATAGCCTTATCAATTGAGTTCTTTTTATAATAGGCCAACCCCAGCATGAAATGGGCATCGGCTTCTTTTGGATCAAGCTTGATTACCCTCTTGAGATACGTGATACATTCGTTCAGCATATCTTCTCCATAATAGAGAAGCGCCAGATTATAGTTCGTATCTGCTACAGAAGGATTCAGTTCAATACTCTCCTTAAATGCTGAGATTGATTCCGTAAGCGCATTCTTCTTTTTGTAGGCAAGACCAAGATCGTTGTAAGCATCTGCCCTTTCTGTTGTTTGATCAGGTTTATAGTAAGATATGGCCGCAAGCAACTCGGCAACGGCCTCGTCCAATTTATCACTTTCATAGTAAGCCTTTCCCAAATAATGACGCAATTCACCATCTTCCCTTATTCCTTCAGCAGCCAGCTTCAATTCCTCCAGGGCCTCTTCAATCATTCCTTTTTTGAAGTAGGAAATACCCAGGGTCTTGTGCTGCTCTGGTGTGGTTGCACCAGTAATCTTGTCAGTAATCGAATTGAGATACCCTCTTCTCGGTTTTTTTTCCACCTTGGCATAATACGGGGTTTTGCATGCTATGGGAAGAGTAGCCAGTAAGAGATATATCCAGAATTGTTTTTTTATACTCACGATATTTTTGGAATCAAAATAATAGATGGAGATAAGCGTTGATTTTAAAGTGTTCTATTCTGTTATGGAAAACTCTACGTCATAAATATTTAAAAACTCAATCTATCAAAGTAGTATCTTAATGTCAAATAGTTAATTCCTGGTTGTTTCTAAGCTTTTTTATGTCTTTTTACTGTGGGGCTGGAAGATAGTTTCTCGCCCAGACGCTGAGGTAAAAAGGTTTTGATATAAGCGCTGTTTCAATGATAGAAATGAATTGACGTGAATAACAACAGGTGCTATTATATCGGCAAAGAATTTAATGAAAGCAGCCCTATAAGTCAATCGTGGGCACTTATCTCATCAAGCAGTATCTGATTCATCGTGAAGGCAAATCTGATCCTGACTGGAATTTGAAGGGCATTGAAAAACTGTATGGAGAGTTGGAAACGGTCAATGGTTATCTTATGGAACGCTTTTGAGGCGCTTGACCCCATCGTAAGAACAGGCTTATAAAATTATCCATGAAATATCCATAAACACCGTTCAATTGCGAGGGAGCAATGTGTGGTAACCGTTATTTTAGTCGTATCAAATTTACAGCTCAGGCTCAAATTCAACTGAATAATACAATTCACAAATTAGAATTGTTAGATATATCTTTACGCGGTGCTTTGTTGCATTCCAGAATTCATATTCCTCTAACCATTGGGACTGGTTGTATATTGAGAATCTATCTTCCTGCCACTAATGTTACCTTGACATTTAATACTGAGCTTGTTCATCTTCATGAAAAGAATCTGGGATTTAAATTTTTAGACGCAGATATAGACACAATGACTCATCTGAGAAACCTGCTTGGCTATAATATTGGTAATCCTGACCAAATTACCCACGAACTTCATTACTGGCTGGATTCTATATGACAGAATTCAAACTGTTACTTTGCCAGGATTGCGGGGCCTGCTTTCACCATGTATTTAATCCCTGAAACTAAGGTAATAATTACGGTAAGCCAGAGCATAATAATAATTCCCTGCTTGATGGCTATAAAATGTTTGAGATATGCAAAGAACAGCAAAATGAGGCTAATGGTGAGTGATTGAACAAACATCTTTGCCTTTCCCCATATGGTTGCCCCGAATTCAATCCCCTTTGATTCCGAATAGCTTCGGAGACTGTTAACCAGAAATTCCCTCGCCACAATTACTACCACCATCCATGGTGGTATGATATCATGGGCATGCTGGATGAGTAATATAAATCCGCCACAGACAATGATCTTATCCACAAAGGGGTCTGCAATACGCCCAAAATCCGTCAGAAGCCCTTTTTTGCGCGCCAGATAACCATCCAACCAGTCGGTTAGCCATGCTAACAAAAATGCAGCCAGGGCAATATTATAATGCCGGTACGACAAGAATATGAAAAATACAATGGCCAGCAAGAGCCTCAATAATGTTAACCGGTTAGGCAGATTGAATGCCGTACATTTTGAAAACTCGAACGATCCCATTTAGTCCTCTTTTTTGTTTTTGAATTTTGAAACAGTCATCATGTTGCGCTAGCAACACGCTGGATGATTCACTGCCTACTGATTTAATCCTAATGTTGCGCACAACACCCTAAAACAATGGAAATTGTGCTTTTAGCCGTATCATGTGTTACACTGATAGCTACGCCATTTTTGATAGTCTTATTTTCGAGTCGTTGCCTCCGTGCCTTTGTGGTAAATCAGCAGGTTTTCCTATCAGGTCATACCCTGCGGTACCAGTAATCATCATATTTTTAATATCGCCAACTTTCAAATGATTTTCATGGATAATCACCTTACTATCCACGTCAGGCGCATCCCCATATGTTCTGCCAAACCATTCCCCACTCGTTTCGCCTTTCTCATCGACAATAACTGAGATTGTATTTCCCACCAGATTTTTGTGTTTTTTCAAAATAATTTTTTGTTGAGCGAGCATGACTTCCTTTAATCGCTGTTCCTTTACCTCACCGGGTATCTGTTTTTTGAAGGATGCGGCAGGCGTACCTTCTTCTCTGGAGTACGTAAACACCCCCAATCTTTCAAATTTGGTACTTTTTACAAATTCTAAAAGCTCTGCAAAATGTTCCTCTGTTTCTCCAGGAAATCCCACAATAACAGAGGTTCTTAAAAACAGTTTCGGGATGTGAGTCCGCAAATCATCGATCAGACTCTCTACATAGGCGTGCGTTACACCACGTCCCATCTTCTCTAAAATAAAATCGTTAATGTGTTGAACAGGCATATCGATATATTTGCAGATTTTATCACACTGACCTATTGTATGGACAAGTTCAGGATAAAAATGCCGTGGATGGGTATAGAGGATCCGTATCCATTCAATGCCTTCTATGCTTGAAAGTTTTTCTAATAATACATGCAACTGTCGTTTGCCATACAAGTCTATACCGTAAGAAGTTGTATCCTGTGAAATAATATTAATTTCCTTTACACCCTCACGGGCCATCTGATGCGCCTCTTCAAGGATATTCCCTATCGTCCGGCTGTAGAACCTGCCCCGTATGCCTGGAATAGCACAATAGCTGCAGCGGTTATCACATCCATCAGAAATCCTGAGATAGGCATAATGACTCGGGGTTAATCTGATGCGATTACGCCAATCGTCACTGCACTGTATGGAGGTGGATTTTTTCCTTTTACGATCAGAGCCTGACAGATCGGTCAGTTTATCAAAATCCTTTAATCCTACTACATGGTCGATTTCGGGGATTTCCTTCTGTAATTCTTTGGGATACCGTTGGGCCAGACAGCCTGTCACAATGAGTTTTTTGCATCTTGCGTCTTCTTTCAGTTTTGCCATTTTGAAGATCGTATCAATTGACTCCTTCTTGGAATCATCGATAAAACCACAGGTATTTACAATCAATACCTCTGCATCCTCAGGATATTGACAAATTGTACTCCCACTGTCTGCCACCCTGCCAAGGATCTCTTCTGCATCTACCAGGTTTTTGGGACATCCCAAATTGATTAAAGCAACTTTTTTTGATTTCATACTACGCATTATCCATTTCTGCCTGATTCATTCGTGCCATTTGAGCATCCCATTCTTCCAGTGTTAAGAACACTTCCCTTGCCTGGCTGCCCTTATATTCTCCCACAATTCCATCCTCTGCCATCAAGTCAATCAATTTAGCAGCGCGCGAATATCCAATCTCCAATCGTCTCTGTAAAAGCGAAACAGACCCCCTTTGCGTTTCGAGCACAATCCTCACCGCCTCATTGTAAAGATTGTCCTTGGCGCCATTCTCCCTATCCGACGCGCCTTTCCAGCACTTTAATTCCGGATTAAATTTCGGCGCAGCGCATTTTTTGAGATACTCAACCACGTTCTTTACCTCTTCATCGCTTACATAAGCCCCCTGAACACGCACCAACTTTGAGGTCCCCGGTGGTAAGAACAACATATCCCCGCTCCCCAGGAGTTTCTCTGCCCCATTTTGATCCAGGATCGTCCTCGAATCCACTTTTGAAGCAACGTAAAATGATATCCTTGAAGGTAAGTTTGATTTAATCAACCCCGTAATCACGTCGACTGAGGGTCGCTGTGTTGCCAGTATGAGGTGAATACCCACGGCACGTGATTTTTGTGAAAGACGGATTACCGACGCTTCAACCTCTTTGGATGCCACCATCATCAGGTCGGCCAATTCATCCACTACAATAACAATATGGGGGAGATAAAAGGGTACATCTTCAAGGTTGGCATCCCCGTCCGGATTCAGACGTCTTTTAATTTCCGGCATTCCCAGCCTGTTATAGCCGTTGATGTGTTTTACACCCACGCTGGCCAGCAAGGCGTATCGCTCTTCCATCTTGTTTACCGCCCACTCTAGCACGGCTGACGCCTTTTTCATATCGGTTACCACAGGGCTTATCAGGTGAGGAATTTCCCGGAACAAGGAAAATTCAACCATTTTGGGATCTACTAACAAGAGCTGAACGTCACTGGGATGCCGCAAAAAAAGGATACTCAATATGACCGAATTCAGGCAAACCGATTTTCCAGAGCCTGTTGTCCCCGCAATGAGCAGGTGGGGCATAGCCGCCAAATCCGATATTACGGGATTTCCTGCCACATCTTTACCAATTAAGAGGGGAATGGCCATCTTTTTCCGCACTTCTTCAGAAGCCTCCAGCAACTCCCTCAACATTACCATTTTCCTTTGAATATTGGGAACTTCAATACCAATTGACGACTTGCCCATCAATGGGGCAACAACCCTTACACTGGGCGCCTTCAACGCAATGGCCAGATCGTCCGAAAGGCCCACTACCTTGCCGACCTTTGTCCCCGGCGCCAACTCTAATTCGTACATGGTAATGACAGGTCCCCGTTCGATTTCCACGACCTCTGATTTTACGTTAAACTGTTCAAGGGTATTTTTCAAAACCTGGGCACGTTGTGTAATCTGATCCCAATCATCCGCATACTCCTTGAAGACAGGCTTTTCCAGTAAATCCAATGGCGGTAGTTTATAAGCATATTCTTTTTTTCCGACAGGCTGAGTATCATAAATACCTATTTCTTCCCCGGTCTCTTCCTTTTCCAAATATTGTTCACAATTATGCTCTTTCCGGGCTTTTTTAACCTTGCTACCGGATTCGCATAGTTCATCTTCTATTTCCATGGTGTCATTCGCAGGATACGCATCTGAATGGTTTCCTGTAAGGTTATCAACCAAAATGTCTGAATTATCAAGCGCATTTACTTCTAAGTGACGAGGGGTATCGGCGACTTTTGCTTTAGAACCACGTACCGGAGTTGATCTGTCTTCTTTCCCTTTCGGTACTTTTATAAATGGTGAGATGGGAGTGGCATTTAGCAAGAGCATGATCGATATAACAAATCCTAATCCTAAAATAATAAAGGTACCTGTTAAATTGAAATATTCGTAGAGCCTTGAAACAATCACAATCCCAAAAATCCCACCAACATTGGCAGATAGAAAGTCCTTTTTAAACAGATAACATCCAAAGGTCAGCAAAGAGGCAACCGAAAATAACAATAAAACTGCTCCTATCGCCCTTACCCAGAGATATTCGATAGTCTCCTTATAAAGGTATTGTACCCCTAACCAGCCTATTAAGATAACGATCAGATAGGAAGTTCTCCCCATACCCTCTATGGCATATCCGGCAATTTGTGCTCCAGCGATTCCACAAAAATTTTTAACAGGATTATTGATGGGATAATCTGCAAAAGGAGGATCGTTGGAGGAATAGCTAATAAAACTTAGGAAGGTAAACAATGCGAAGGCTATAAGGATAATCGCAATAATACAACGAACAAAACGTTTAATCCCCATATCATTCCTTCTGAGAATTTAAAAGAATTCACTTCCCGTCACCCTTTCCATCCCACAGGTATCTTGAAGTGGATAAGGTGTGTTGAGTATATCCATAGAAATCTCATCTGGTAAAAAGGCAGCATTAATGCCCCGTATGACCAAAACCACCTACCCCGCGCTGGGATTCTTCCAAACGCTCAACCTCGATTAATTCCGCTTTGGTTACCGGCTGGATCACCAGTTGTGCAATCCGCATCCCCCGTTCTACCGTAAACCTGTCTTTCCCAAGATTGCACAAAATAATTCCAATTTCTCCGCGATAATCGCTGTCAATTGTGCCCGGAGTATTCACGAGCGTCAACCCGTATTTCAATGCCAAACCGCTTCTCGGTCTGACTTGTGCCTCGTATCCTCGAGGTAATTCAATGTGGATACCCGTTGGAATTAACCTGATTTCATTACGCTCAAGCCGGACAGATTCATTCACTGCTGCATATAAATCCATACCGCTGGCTGCTTCACTCATATATTGAGGTAAAGGTATATCCTCACAACCCTGTTTTTTCATCACCTTTACTTTTATCTTATTCATTTATTTGCTCCTCTTCTTGTTGAGTTCTTCTTTGATTACATCAACGATCTTCTCAACGGAGGCTAATCTCCCTATTCCAACACGACCCGTACACAACCGGCCCTCTTCAGGTTCGATGATTCTGTATCCAAGATTTTTTAACCGCTTTATATTCTCCTGCACAATGGGATTCAAATACATGCTATCATTCATTGCCGGCGCAATAATGACGGGGGATCGTGATGCCATAACGGTGCACGTCAATGCATCATCAGCGATACCAGATACAACCTTTCCAATGAAATTTGCCGTAGCTGGCGCAACCACCAGCAAATCCGCATGTTCAGCTAATGATACATGATTGGGATCGTAATTTTCACTATCAACAAAAAGGTCGGTTATAACCCGATTTTTTGAAATCGACTGAAATGTCACGGGACTCACGAAGCGTTGGGCAGTAGACGTCATGATTACGGTAACACGGTTTCCCTGTTTAATCAGACTGGATACAACCTCAACGGCCTTGTATGCGGCGATGCTTCCGGTAACTCCCAAAACAATATGATAGGACATGATCACGCTAGGTTTAGTATTTTACGTATGGTATTTACCGTTACTTCCAGATCGTCGTTCACGACGCAATAGTTGTACCTGTCCTTATATTCTAATTCTTTATCGGCAATTTTTAAGCGAAGCGCCATATCCTGCTCTTTATTTGCGTTTCTTTGTTTTAACCGCTGTCCCAGAGTTTTTTTGTCTGGCGGCAGGAGAAATATCGATATCGCTTCCGGAAATTTCTCCATGATTTGAAGTGCACCCTGTACCTCTATTTCAAGTAAATAAACAATCTCTTTCGTAAGGGCTTCTTTCAACGCATTCAGGGGGGTTCCATAATAGTACCCGCAATACTCTGCATATTCCGCCAGTTCACCCCTTCGGATCATTTCCTCGAATTTAGCTGTCGATACAAAATAGTAGGCCTCGCCGTTTTTCTCATTTTGCCTTGGCTGGCGTGTAGTCACAGATACTGATTTTTTTACATGGGGGTCTTTTTCAAGCAGTTTGCATACCGTTGTTTTACCTGAACCTGAAGGTCCTGAAATAATTACGATCTTACCCATCCCATTCCTGCGTTAAAAACTTAAGAGACTTAACGCACTCTATTCGATATTAAATATCTGCTCCCGAATTTTCTCAATTTCGGTTTTTATATCCACCAAATCCTTCAACATCACACTGTCGTTTGCCTTTGAGCACATGGTATTCGTTTCACGGAACATCTCCTGAACAATAAAATCAAGCTTCCTTCCTATGGGTTCATCCGAATGTATCGCTTCATGTAATTGATATAAATGGCTTTTCAGGCGGCTGATTTCTTCGGTAATATCACATCGTTCTGCGAAAATGGCAATTTCACGACAGAGGTTGCTGTCGGTTAATTCTATATTAGTCCCAGTCAACAGTGAGGCAAGCCTGTTCTGTAAACGCTTGTTATATTCCTGGACTACAACAGGTGCCCTGGTTTCGATTTTATCGAGTACCGAAAGGATAAGTTCTTTTCTCTGTTCAATATCTTTTCCAAGATGCCTCCCCTCAACAGCCCTCATTTCAAGCATCTTTTTCAGGGCCTCGTCAACGAGAGAAATGCATATGGATAACAGGGCATCTGCGTCCTCCTCGTGGTTTTTCCCCTTCTGCAATACACCCGGAAGCAGTATCAAAGAATTAACGGATATTCTCTCCCTGGAACCTATCTCTTTTTTAATATCGTTCAATAAATGATAATATTCTTTTAACCTCTCACTATTCAAGACGTACTCAGATTCTTGCCGAAGCGATTGATAATTCACATTTAAAAGAACTGTACCACGATTGATTTTTTCCCTGATTAAACGTTCGATATCGCTTTCAAAGGTCTGCAATATGTCCGGAAGCCGCGTATCTATCTTCAAGAATCGATTGTTGACCGAACGCAATTCCACCCGTACCGTACGTTCATCATCTCTATATTCAGCTATGCCAAACCCCGTCATACTTTTAAGCATTAATGTCACCAAACCCCCTGCGTTAGCCGGCTATTTATTTGAATCCCCACCTGTTTCTTTTTGCTCTTCGGTCACGGCCTTCTCAGTAACGACTGATGGTTGTTCTTTCTCCTGAACGGGTTTCACACCCATTGATTGGCCTTCCGATGCCCCACCCTTCATTTTCTTTTGATGATGCTGACCTTCCTGTGCCAACTTGCCCGGTGCTTCTTCTGTTACATTTCGCATGCCAACCGCAGAGGTATCTTCAGCCTTTCCTTCTGTATGGGGAACATCACCATGCCCTTCATGGGCAAGGTGTTGGTGCGTATGCTGCGCTTCAGGAACTTCCTGAGTAACCATCGTATGTATCGCCCTTGTAGGGATGGACAACTTAAACAAAAAGACGGTGGCAACAATAAATGCAGCGCCTACGAGGTACGTAACTTTCGTTAAGAATGTACTTGTCCTTGTGCCAAAGGCAGCCTGGTCTCCCAACCCACCGATAGCTGCCAACCCTCCGCCTTTGCCCGATTGTAATAAGATAGACCCAATCAGAAACACGCATATTATCGGTAAAGCAATCTTTAACGCGATGACTAAATTTAAAAAATAGAACGCATTTAATATTCCAAAGATAACAATGATCGCAATTCCCCATTTAAATGCCTTTTCAGCCTTTACCATGTAACTCTCCCAATAAAAAAATATCAAAAACATTAATGCACTGATGCAACCTCAATAATTTTCAAAAAGGACTCCAATCGAATACTTGCGCCACCTACCAGAAGCCCATCAATCTCTGGTTGTGCCATCAATTCCCTCGCATTCTCCGGTTTTACACTTCCCCCGTATTGAATATATAAGCTCTTTGCAATGTCGTCACCATACTCATCCGTTAATAACCTTCTGATAAAGGAATGAACTTCATTGGCCTGCTCAGGTAAAGCCGTTTTTCCCGTACCGATAGCCCATACAGGCTCGTAAGCAATCACAATGTCTTTTATGCAATTGGCGCTAATTCCCTGCAAACCCTCTTTTAATTGATTTTGAATCACATAGTTTGTTCTTCCATCCTCCCTTTCATTTAATGTTTCTCCAATACAAAAAATTGGTTTTAGCTCGACGGACAGTGCCGCCTTTATCTTGGCATTGATAAAGGAATCAGTCTCGTTAAAGATATGCCGCCGTTCGGAATGGCCTATAAGTACATGAGTACAACCAACTTCTTTTACCATCAGGGCGGAGACCTCACCCGTATAAGCACCGTTTCTTTCGCTATGAATATTCTGTGCCGCTACATAGATACTACTGCCTTCCAGTACCTTACAAATATCTTTCAGGAAGACAAAGGGGGGACAAATTCCACAAATTATCTCACTTTTACCGTTCAAGCGGTTTCTCAGTGATTTTGCAAATTCTACTCCTTCACCAAGTGTGAGATTCATCTTCCAATTTCCCACGACAAAAGGCTTTTTTATCATTGTTTGAGAATTACGTCTCCTTAATCACACTTTGGAAACGACCCCAAAATCTTCATATCAGAACATCTTTTAGACACTTCATTGAGGGCCTTTTTTATCGTTTCATTTGACGCATGTCCCTCAAAATCCAGGTAAAAACAATACTCCCATGCCTTTTTTCTGGTAGGTAATGCCTCAATATTTGTAAGATTAATATTGTAAGTTTTAAAAGGTTCCAGTATTTCCAATAACGCACCGGCACGATTTTTTATGTAGCACATCACCGCCGTCCTGTCCTTTTCGCTTGGCGCACTGTATTCTTTGCTTAAAACAAAAAATCTCGTTACATTGTTTGGATTGTCTTCGATGTTTTTAAAAAGGATATTCAATCCATACTGCTGCGCTATCTCCGCATGGGCAATTACTGCACAATATTGCCCTTCTTTCCCGGATTTTACAGCCTCTGCAACAATGCGGGCAGCCTCGGCACTGCTACTGACTTCGATTAATTCCGCATGCGACAGATTACTTGCAAGCCAATTTTTGCATTGAGACAAAATCTGTGGTTTCGAATATACCTTTTTAATCTCTTCTTTCGTGCAGTTCGCCATTAAATTATGGTGAATTGGCAAAATAATTTCGGCACATACTTTGACATCAAACTCCACAAACAAGTTTAATGTCTCTCTGATCCCGCCCTCCGTGGAATTTTCAACCGGTACTATTCCATAATCGCTTCTACCGGCTACAACATCCCGGAAAACATCATCAATACCCCTTACCGGAACGTACTCAACGGATGAACCAAACTTTTGTCTGGCGGCAAAGTAACTAAAAGTCCCCTCAGGACCAAGGTATGACACTTTTATAGCTTTTTCTAATACCAATGAACCTGCCATCAATTCACGGTATATCGCCATTAAACAATCGTTAGTCAAAGGACCTTTATTTTGCGATGTAATACGCGAATACACTTCCTGCTCCCTGTTAGGGGCATAGACTTGCGCACCATTTTGTTTTTTAATTTCACCAATCTTCAATACTATTTTGGCCCTTTCATTCAACAATTCTACAATCTTAGAATCCAACCTATCAATTTCCTTTCTTAAAAGGGCTATATCCATAACGAGTTTTAGATAATTCCTGCTCTCTATTAATTTTATGTTTAGTTATTGCCTACAAAGCATTTAGATTTATGTATTCATCGATAAATCTATCAGAATTCGCCGTAAGAGTCAATAAAATTAAGTTATTTCATTTTTTAATTGACAGTCAATAAAAGGTTGTTAAAATAATTAAAAAAGGTGTTTTTTTTGCTCTAATATTTTGTAAAAAGGTATGTTATGACGAATTTGTCATGGCTGCCTTACGTTCTTTGAACTTATTATAGTATTTTTAATTAACCTACCTAATTTTCTCTAATTGTATTTTTATATTCAAATTTTTTTGAGTTAGGTATTTATATTTATTATGTAATCTTCATCGTATTAAGTCTTTATTAGAAAGGAAGATATACATGGTAGGTGGACGAATCAAAGGATCACAACAAAGGATCGGGATATTCGTTGATGTCCAAAATATGTTCTATTCGGCAAAGGCGTTACACCAATCAAAAATCGATTACAGTAAACTTTTATTAGAAATTGTCGGAGACAGAAATCTCATTCGAGCAATTGCATATGTTGTACAAAAACCCGATGTAGACCAATCCAGTTTTACCGATGCATTAAGCCGTTTAGGATATGAAATTAAATCGAAGGAACTCCGATTGAGGCCTGACGGGACGGCAAAAGGGGATTGGGACATGGGTATTGCCATCGATTCCATCGCAATTGCGCCAAAGTTAGATACAGTGGTACTCGTAAGCGGAGACGGAGATTTTGCACCACTTGTGGAAATGCTGAAGGCACATGGCTGCCGGGTAGAAGTTGTCTCGTTCAGACGAAGCACCGCCATCGAGCTTATCAATGCTGCCACAAAATACACCGCCATAGAAGAGTCGATGCTGTTTAAGGAAAAAAAGTTTCAAAAAAATGATACTTCAAACGAATAGTCACATAGACCCTGAAAAACTCAGTGAGTGTCAACTGGCAATAGGATATTCCTTTAACAATACTGTTGTGCTTGAAAAGGCGCTGACCCATACCTCTTGCAAATTGGAAAATAATTTTTCTAATGAACGTTTGGAGTTTTTGGGGGACGCTATATTGGGCATGATCATTTCTGACTATCTTTACAAGACGTTACCCCAATGTAGCGAGGGTGAGTTAACAAAAATAAAATCTGTAGTGGTAAGTCAAACAAC
>JBKBTA010000277.1:0-2747 GCA_046291035.1 Candidatus Brocadia sp. | reverse complement strand
ATTACTACAACGGATTTGATGTATGATCTATTATGAAATGGAGGGCTTTTGTCAGGTCTCCACTTGACAACGCTACCCAATTTTTATGAAAGGATGTGTATTTAACGATATGAATGCGAACGAAAATAGTACCCCATTGTCATCACAACAGGAAACAAAAACCTCTCGCAAGAAAAAACCCAACCGCTTGATTCATGAAAAAAGCCCTTATCTTCAACAGCATGCATATAATCCTGTCGACTGGTATCCCTGGGGTGAAGAGGCATTTCAGAAGGCCATGGAAGAGAATAAGCCCATCTTTCTTTCCATTGGGTATTCAACCTGCCATTGGTGCCACGTTATGGAACATGAATCGTTCGAGGATGAAGAGGTCGCGAAAATACTGAATGAAAATTTTGTCTCCATAAAAGTTGATAGGGAAGAACGTCCTGATTTAGACAATATTTACATGTCCGTCTGTCAGGCCTTGAGCGGCAGCGGCGGCTGGCCTCTCAACCTCTTCCTGACTCCGGGAAAAAAGCCATTTTTTGCCGGCACGTATTTCCCGAAAACAGAACGGTATGGGAACCCCGGATTCATCGCTATTCTGAAACAGATATCCAATTTGTGGAAGACAAATAAAGAGAGCGTTGTTGCGTCGAGTGAACAGGTAACAAAGGTCCTGCAATCTATGGCTGCTACAACACCGGGAGAAATCCCGACTCAAGAGACGCTAAAATATGCCTACGAACAGTTAAGGGATGATTTTGACATGATCTATGGTGGTTTTGGTTCCTCCCCCAAATTTCCCACGCCACACAACTACACCTTTCTCCTTCGATGGTGGAAGCGGAGTAATGACCCTATGGCCTTGGAGATGGTTGAAAAGACACTAGAACGGATGGGAAGGGGTGGTATGTACGATCAATTGGGAGGCGGATTTCACAGATATTCCACAGATGAATATTGGCTCGTTCCTCACTTCGAAAAAATGCTCTATGACCAGGCGTTAACCGCCATGGCATATGCAGAAGCCTATCAGGCCACGAGAAAGCCCTATTATGCAGATATAGTGAAAGGTATCTTTACTTATGTTTTGAGGGATATGACTTCTCCAGAAGGGGGTTTTTATTCAGCCGAAGATGCCGATAGCGAAGGCGTCGAGGGTAAGTTTTATGTATGGACGCCTGATGAGGTCGTAAAGATTTTAGGCGAAAAGGACGGTAAAATATTCTGTGATTATTACGACGTTTCCAGAGAAGGAAATTTTGAGGAAAAGAATATCCTACATGTGGATAAGCCATTGGATGCCTTTGTCAGACTGGTAGGTATAAAACCGGAGGAACTTCAGGAATTGTTACGCACTGCCAGGGAAAAACTCTTTGCGGTACGGGAGAAACGCGTCCATCCTCACAAAGACGACAAGATACTTACTGCCTGGAATGGTTTAATGATTGCCGCCCTTGCCAAAGGTGCTCAGGCGTTACGTGAACCTGAATATGCACATGCGGCAGTGTGTGCGACTGATTTTATTTTGAGTGCGTTACGCCAGAAGGATGGGACGTTATTAAGACGCCATCGTTTGGGAGAATCTGCTATTCCTGGCTATCTGGATGACTATGCCTATTTTGTTTGGGGCTTGATCGATCTTTACGAGGCTACTTTTGAGACAAAATACCTTAAAATAGCTTTAGAACTTAACAAGCAAATGGTTGAAAATTTCTGGGATGAAAAAGGAGGGGGATTTTTCTTTAGCGGCAGGAAAAACGAACGGCTTATTGCCCAAACTAAGGAAATTTACGACGGGGCAACTCCTTCGGGGAATTCGGTTGCCTTTTTCAATATCTTACGATTGGGACGTATGACAGGGAATCTTGATTTGGTGAAAATAGGGGAACAACTTATGAAGACATTTGGAGAGACGATAAACCAGCATCCGTCAGGATATACACAATTCCTGTGTGCACTGGATTTTGCCCTGGGTCCTACAAAGGAGATCGTCATTGCAGGTGAACCCAATCAAAAGGATACCAGGCAGATCCTTGAAGAAATATGGAAATGTTTCCTGCCCAGGAAGGTTTTACTGGTGAACTCCACGAAAGACAAATCTCTTGAGGAAATTGCAGAATTTGTAAAGGAGCAAAGGCCCATCGAAGGCAAGGCTACTGCCTATGTCTGCGAGAACTTTACCTGCAAGGCCCCCACAAATGATATAAATAAAATAGTACAACTATTAGAAGAACCTTAAAGTCTTGCCGGTAGCTGCATTATGTTTGATCTCACCCTGCTCTGTGCCAGTGTTACATCTGCAATTATTTGGTTCGTGCTGTTGCTTATGCCTGTTCGCTGGCGGATGTCTGAACGATGGGAAGCTTCCGATTGTTTACATGCAACGATTACTAAATGGCCAAGTCTGTCCGTTATTGTGCCTGCGCGAAACGAAAGCGCATCCCTTCCACTGACATTACCCTCGTGGCTCGGTCAGGACTATCCAAGATCGGAAATCATCCTGATAGACGATGAGTCAAGCGATGGTACGGCAGAATGTGCAAAAGATATTTCAGCGCAGGCAGGTCGCAATGTAAAGGTCATCAAGGGCGCCCCTCCACCAGCCGGGTGGACTGGTAAACTATGGGCGCTTGAACAGGGTGTCAGGGCTTCGGCAGGTGAATGGCTATTGTTTACCGATGCAGATATTTTCCATTGCCCAAACCTGTGGCGCGGGCTGGTGGCTAAGGCATTCAGTGAACAGCGGGTAATGGTTTCAT
>JBKBTA010000276.1:0-2768 GCA_046291035.1 Candidatus Brocadia sp. | reverse complement strand
TATCTCGTAAAATAGTTTGGTGTTTATAGTAAGACACTAAACAGTAGTTATCCGAAACCGTCTTTGGCTATGTGCGTGTAAACAAGGATGTTTTGCGTAACCAAAGCAGGTTTTGTAGAGAAACTAATTTTAGTTAACTCTATAAACACGGAGGATAATAATATGAGATTTTTGTTTGCAATCATAATCTCTGGAATTTTGGCAACTTTATGCTGTGCAAAAGCATTTGCTGATGTTTCCTATGCCAATTTGTTCCTGTCAGGAAAGGGTTATGACCCGGTTGGGAATGCCTGGTTAGAAAAGCCATCGGTGACTTGCGCTCCTGATGGGAATAGCATACCTGATAATCCACTGTATAAAGAATGGTGTATCAATACCTTCGACAACGGTGAACAAATCTACGAGGCGTATAAGGAAATAGCCTTTGATATTGACTACCGGGCCGAACCACCAAAGACAGACTACTGGCAGACGCCAATAGAAACACGTCAAAGTAAAAAGGGCGATTGTGAGGATTCTGTGTTTCTGTTCTTTTCTCAGCTTTCCGAGCTGGATATTGACGGAGATATGGTATGGGGCTGGGTAGTAGACAAGGACGCATCCATTGCCTTTGCCCATGTATGGTATCAACTGTTTGATAAGCGAGGCAGGGCATATATCGTGGAGGGTTTCTCAAAGGAGTGGAATGGGATTATCCCCGAAGAGATGGTTGCCGGGGTGGAAGAACGCGTGCCAACTTTGATATTACGGCATAACCGGATAAATCGTGTGGTAAATGAAGCAATTCCAACCTTCGCAGAATCTCTTGAGGATGGACAATTCCCCTGGGGTATTTACCTTAACAATACCACCGTTATCAAGGAAATCTTCCAGAAACTCCAGGATATGTTTACCCGTTACAGCAGACAGATGCATCAATTAACCGCAAGTGTCCAGCCATCGGCCTTCCGCAATTAAAGGGTCGGGTACCAGAAAAACTTAATGCAAGAAATTTACAATTTTGAACAGTACCCTAGGGCTTGAACTCGTGCTGCGAAACGAAATCATGCCCAATGTTTCGGTTCAATAGAGGACAAGGTTGAACCAGCAAAAGTTAATGAAACGGCAAAAACTTTTTTTCCATATCAATCATCCAGCCATCTAACCGTTTAACCATATACTTTTGCTAAAGTAGCCTCTTATTATTCTCCCAATAATCCCTGGCCATTGATCTTTTGAGCGTACACATCCCAATAACTCTTAGCTTTGTGACGGCCGTCCTGCCAGGCAATGATAGCCCCACCTGACCCATCATTCACCAGTACAGGAAAACATTGAGTGTCTGGCGCTGTACAAACGGCAACACCATTGTTGCTCCACTTTGCAACCCCCTTTGAATCAATTCGCTGGGCATACAAATCAAATGTAGCGTCGCGGTTATCATCCCATGCCATCAGCGCGCCACCTGCTCCATCACCCGTAATGCACACATAATTTTGGATTCCCGATTCAATACATACGGCCAGTCCGTCTTTTCCCCACAATGCATTACCGGCAAGGTCAATGCGTTGTGCATAGATATTGAACTCTCCGCTCCGCATATCCCACCAGGCAAGAATGGCACCACCCGCCTTGTCGCTGATAATTGCTGGATAGTTTTGGTTGCCCGATGCGGTACATACCGGAATGCCGCTATCCAGCCAGTGCACAACGCCATTTCCATCTACCTGCTGTGCGAAGATATCGTTATTGCCGTTACGGGTGTCAACCCAGGCCACAATTGCCCCCTCAGCACCGTTACTAACAATGACCGGAAAACTTTCGTGTCCTTGCGCTGTACATACCGCTACCCCGCTTTTTTCCCATAACACGTTACCACTCCCATCGATCCGCTGCGCATAGATGTCGGCATAACTTTTCCGAAAATCCTGCCACGCCACAATAACACCCCCCGTACCATCATCTACTGCTATCGGTGCACTTTGTGCACCCAAAAACCCGCAAACAAGCACCCCATTTTTTGCCCACAGCGTTTCCCCATTTTGATTGATACGCTGGGCATAGAGGTCTGCGTAGTTAGTACGAAAATCCTGCCAAATAATAATCGCCCCTCCCGTTCCATCAGTTGCAATGCATGGACTGGTCTGAATATTAACTTCACTACATATGGGAATACCATTGGTCGTCCATTGGGGGCTTCCGTTTGCATCGATGCGTTGGGCATAAATATCATAGTTGCCAATGCCGTTTCGCATATCCTGCCAGGTAATAATCGCGCCACCCGCGCCATCGCTGATAACCTTTGGCCGATTTTGGTTTTCTGCTGCAACACAAACAGGAATGCCATCCTTCGCCCAGAGAACATTTCCATGGGCATCAATCCTTTGGGCATAGATATCAAAATGGCTGTCACGTGCATCTTCCCACGTAATAATGGCACCACCGGCGCCGTCACTAATTATTTGTAATGAACTTTGCTGGCCAGGCGCCGTACAGATAGCCGTATTTTCGAGCGAATGAAATGACCATGCAGCCAGGGCTGATAGCTGCTGGTTCGCCATGAATATAAAGCCTAGTATGGTGTAAACTGACATCACATGAAATCTTTTTCTTAAGATGCTCACCTGAAAATACCCCCAACCTCTTACTTTTCTATTGTATTACCATGGTAAAAACTTCCTATTTTTTAATCCCTGCATACAAAAGGGGATCTAGCTCCAGGGCCTTATTGTACATCCTCATAGACTCCTCGTATTTCCCTAAATTATACAGACTGTTTGCTTTATTAT
>JBKBTA010000275.1:0-2777 GCA_046291035.1 Candidatus Brocadia sp. | reverse complement strand
GAGGAGTATAATGTGCCCCCTGATAGCGTTTTGTGGGGTAATGAATTCCCTTTGCGCATGAGTGCCTGCGATGCTAGCCAGCACAGGGGTAAATTAAGAGTCCCTTTTAACAAAACGTGGGCGACTCCTGTAATAGTTAACAACTCTGCGGGCACAATCAAAGAGCGCTTTGGTGAAAAGCCAAAATGGAAACATGTGGCAGTTCCAAAAGATACAAAGGAATATGAAAATTGGGTAATCATTGGTCCCGACGATTATGCTGAGATGGATGAAGGTGATTATGAGTGGGCAGCAAAATCATCAATGGATGTTGGTGAGTTTTTTGTCGAGGAGACTTTTATCTTTAAGCATGGCGGCCTTTCTCAAAAACCCGATGTGCATTTCAGAGATGGAAGGATTTTTCCACAGGATCATTTAATGAATTGCAAAATTGAAAATCGACACGGACAGCTCACAAGAGAAGCTATTTACCGTATGGTTACTGCCGTTCGCACCGCGGAAGAACTTAAGATACTTTATTGTGGCGTTGCAAAACAGGTTCAGCTCAAGGTATATAGTGCGCTAATCAACTGGTATATCACAAAGATCATGGGTAAATCGAAGTGGAATCCTACAAACCAGATAATTTCAGATTCCGAAATAATTAGAAAC
Organism: Candidatus Brocadia sp.; assembly: GCA_046291035.1. Taxonomy (GTDB): domain Bacteria; phylum Planctomycetota; class Brocadiia; order Brocadiales; family Brocadiaceae; genus Brocadia. The sequence goes on along the minus strand of JBKBTA010000275.1, from coordinate 2,126 downwards.
ATTCTCTTTTCACGTGAATTTTCTGCTTCTACTTTTGATAAAGTTTATTTGACATGCCCTATATTACGGCGTTTTGAGACAGCTTCCAATTTAAACAGGCGCACTCGCAAACAGGTTCAGACCGATTTAGATAGCTTGAATAGAGTCTATCATAGTAGAGATATCACAGCAAGGGATATTGTTCAGGATGCCCTCAAAATTGGTGTTATAATGTTTTTTGCTGGTCATTCGAGGAGTGAAGAACTCTATATTCCTCGCTACGAATTTGTTATGCCACGTAAATATTCATCAGACGATTTAAAAATATATATCAATAAAATGCTTTCTGCTTTGAGACTAGCGACATTTGATGTTGACGAAGATCATCTCTGGGGACTTGAAGAACCTATTAAGACATTAATTCCTATGCCCATTTTAGTAGCTCATGATTTAAGCAAAAAAATGGGTGAAGAGCTTGCAGCCAATTTTACACAGAGAACCATGGCAGAATTTATCAAAAAATTGAAGGAGAAAAAAGCTCCCTTTTAATGGAAAGACGGGTTTTTCAATATCCCACAACTCGTTATTCAGGAAGTAAGAGGAAATTCCTTGACTGGATATGGTCTCACGTAAGAGACTTGAAGTTTGAATCAGTGCTTGATGTTTTTGGAGGAACCGGAAGTGTAAGTCTACTATTCAAACTTCACGGAAAGCGTGTTTTTTATAACGATTTATTGAAATTCAATCAAATTATTGGAATTGCTCTCATTGAAAACAGTAAAATTAAAGTATCAGGAGACGATTTAAAAAAGGTATTAACATTTAATGGCGACTATCCAGATTTTATTAAAAGGGAATTTAAGGATATCTTTTTTCTTGATGAAGAGAATGCCTGGCTTGATAAAATTGTAACCAATATATCGCGAGTAAAAGATCGATATAAAAGATCAATCTTAATGGCTGGTTTATTTCAGGCCTGTCTTGCAAAAAGACCATTTAATCTATTCCATCGAGCTAATCTTTATATAAGAACCAACTCCGTAAAACGTTCATTTGGAAATAAGACAACGTGGGAGCGTCCTTTTCCTGAACTGTTTGTTAGATATGTGAATGAATATAACAAAGCAATATTTTCAAATGGCAGGGGGAATAAGGTAATAGGTGGGTTTGATGCTATTTCAGCACCAAATAATGTTGATCTGGTCTATATGGATCCCCCTTATTTCTCCTACGATTCTACACAAGGTACTAATTATTTAGCCTTCTATCACTTTTTAGAGGGTCTTTCTGATTATAAGACTTGGCATCATAAAATTAATCACTCACGGTATAAGACCAAAACTCTGCCTGACACAAAGGAAATACATAATTTCACAAAGAAAACAGAAATATATGTCTCTTTTATGAAACTAATCGAAAATTTTCAAAACAATATTATAGTTCTATCATATCGAGATGAAGGCTTACCATCTAAAGACGAGATTATAGAAATTATTAGGAAATATAAGAAAAAAATCAGGGTTTTTGAGAAAGAACATAGATACGCTTTAAGTCGTAAGATAAAAAAAGAATTACTTTTTATTGCAAAATAATTTGTTTTTTTTGGAGCTGAATGTTCATCTTTTTTTGTGCCGTCTAATAAAAAAACAGTGGACGAGAGCTGAGGGTGGATAAAGAAGTGGTGTAATTTAAATGGGAGGCGGAAAATACTGTCCGCTGTCTTTTTCATTCATAAATACTTTTTAAAATCCTTGCAGATATTGTTGTCTTAATCCATTTTCTCTGGATTGTCTTTCTTATATTGGGTGCCTTTGCAGGTGTAAGGATTAGGCTTTTCAAATTCCTTCATATAGGAGGTCTAATCTTTGCCATCTTTCTGCAGATTATGGGATGGTATTGTCCGCTCACCTATCTTGAGGTGTGGCTCAGGTCCATGCATGACCCGTCAACTGCTTATCCAGGCTCTTTTATAATTCATTATGTTGAAAAGATTGTCTATATAGAGCTATCGCAGAATTTTATACTTGCTTTAACAATCATTCTCTCTGGATTAAATATATGGATTTATCTGAGGAGGCATTAACTTTAAGAATAGGCTACCCGGTGTAAGGCCTTTTTCATGCCATTTTTGATCACAGGTGGTTGAA
>JBKBTA010000274.1:0-2842 GCA_046291035.1 Candidatus Brocadia sp. | reverse complement strand
CTCTTTTATTAAGGGCTTCTGCGATAGCCAGCGAGGTTGCCACATCAGTCAGGACAAAATCATCAACTGGCACATTCAAGCGCGCCTGCAAGGTGCGCACCTTTTTGAGCGTATCCTGCCCAGCTTTTCCCTGGGCAAGTTCCTTCTTATCTACAGGCAATCCCAATGCCTCTAATGCCTTGTGCAAAAGCGTTACATTGAACGACCTCTCGTTCTTAACAATTGGTTTTAGTATTATTTCCATTTTTTAGTCCTCCTTCCATATTTTATGGTTTCAAATACCGTATTGTCAGAACTTTCTCCCAATAGCTCCTCGCTGCGTATATCCCTATCGTATGCCTGCACGATGAGATTTGTTAAAGGAAGGTTGAGCCTGTCGGTTACCCGTCCGAGGACGAGGTTTCATTTTTGGGCTTCTACTTTTTTATTTGCCATGATATTCCTCCTGTATAATGAATTGTTTAATTCATTATACCGTTTGTGATGATACAATAAAACTCGCTTGCAACAATTTCAATTGCGCCAATGCCTCCACAATATCCCTACGGGTTTGCTGTGCAGCCAATCTTGCAGATTTAATTTGTTGGTTTGCCATATCCAATTGGTCTGCATCCACCATTTGGAGAATGGCTTCTGATTCATCTTTGAGCCAGCGGGTGATTTCTTTGATGCCATCAATCATGTCTGCCATCGGTAGAGTTCATACGTCCAAAGAGTGATTTGATGTCCTGCGCTTCTTGAGCATCCAAAACCTTACTGAACCAGCGATCAAGATATTTTTCGTAGATGTTCATGATCTTATGGCAATGTCCGCGTGCTTCGTAGCCTTTGATGGTTACATAGCCGCTTTCCAGAGAAAGGAGGGCGGAACGGCATGGGATGAAATTGCTCTTATCCGGGAGAAAAATAATCTCCAGATAACGAACAGTTTCCTTTTCAACAAACTCCAGTATGAGACTCAACTCTCGCAACACCTCAGCCAGTTTAGCGGAGGCTTCAGTAGGATTATTGAGCAGTTGTCTTTTACCTTGCCAAAAAGACTTTCCAGGTCTTTGGCAGTGTTGAGAATGGTAGTGAATGATGGTATCATGTATTCTCCTCTATAGTTTTCAAAACTTCTTGCATGTATTGTTTATTTGCCTCAGCCATCGGTCAAACTCAAAAATCAAAGATTGTTTTCTTCTACCCTTTAGGTTGCAGAATTCATGAAGCAAGACCTGACTCTACGCCACTACACTAACCACCCTTAATCACAAATCAAGGTTTGATACCAACACCATCCACCAGGACATAAAAATTATTTAACTTAATCCGACGCCAACCATAGATAATCACAAATCAAGGTTTGACACCAACAGTCCCCCGAAGGCCTGAGACGCCTTGCCGGGTTGTGTGGTCAATCACACGGCCGATGATACGAAACGTTTTGTTTGTTTTTTTTGCCATGGTTTCCTCCTCATTTATTACCGCATCAAATTAAGAAAAACAGAACCGTCCCCTTTTTCCCATTCGTACAATTATATTTTGTAGGACGGGCATTGCCCGCCATTACAACCAACCATCCGGCAAAATCAACTCGTATATACAACATTTACCCCCATCGCCGTGTTGATAGAATAGATGGTGGGCAATGCCCACCCTACCTGGCTTGATTAGCTGTTTCTCGGCCCCCGATAGGTAACGAACGGATACGAAGCCGCGTTTCTTCAAAAACGACAATACTGCCTTGCATCAAGGCGTCAGTTATATTTGGCACGTTGGCAAGCAAGAGAGCAACCTGCTTTTCAGGACGCCGCTGAGACACACCTCGGAGAAGAATCACGGATGGTTTAGTCTCCTGCCGTAGTGCGAGAAGAGTGCCGAAATCGGTATCCGCTGAAATAACCACTCGCCCTTCACGGGCGGCAAGCTCAAAGATGGCACTGTCATCCGCTGCCTGCATCCCATACTCTCGGACGTGTCTCGCATCATGCCCAGCCTGCCCGAGACCTTCCGCCACCAAATATGACAATGCATTGTCCACCAGAAATTTCACGCGATCTGCACCAGTGGGAGTTCACGTTCCCGCACCGCCTCAGCCGCATATTGCAAAGCCTCGCGTATGTCTTCTCGTTTCAGATCGGGAAACGCCTTGATGATCTCTTCCTCTGTCATACCATCGGCAACCATTCCCACAACGGTTGCCACCGGGATGCGCAATCCACGGATACAAGGCACACCACCCATCTGGTTTGGGTTAACCGTGATCCTTACGAATTTCATTTGTTTTACCTCCTTCTCATGCCATTGATTATATTGAACGGTACATCAAATGCATCTTACGCTTGCTTAGAGTAAATCTGTAAAGATAACAGCTAAGGAAAAACAGGAATATCAGGAATAGTATGCAGTAAAAATTACTCCTTTTTATCTCCAAATTCAAGTTTCATCTTTCCTGCATTTCTGTATTCCTTAGATAATTTTTGCCCTTCAATATTCTGGCATTGCCTTTTATGCTCCCAATAGTTTGATGCGTGGGACGCACCCTACGATTGCTTTCGTTTTGAATCGGTCATCCATTCGTCACGGCGAAACAAGTTTTTCGCCCTTTTTGAAAATCCTGCCTTAATCAACCCCCAGCGTTTAGAATAATCGCCGTTATTTTCCGGAAGAGTCCATATACAATGGATATGCTCAGGCAGCAGCACCCATCCATAAATCGTGAATGGATGTTGTTGTCGCGCCTCGTTAATCATGGCACGCAGAATTTGCCGGCTCTCCGGAGTCGTCAGGATTTTTCGCCGTTTGTAGGTGACAACCGTAAAGAAATAGGTTACACCAGGTATCCGTATCCTCCGATAGT
>JBKBTA010000273.1:0-2877 GCA_046291035.1 Candidatus Brocadia sp. | reverse complement strand
ATGCAGCTACCCCAAAAACTCTGGAGCGGTACACGTTAAATACGAAGGGAGCGGCTTACGGCTGGGAAGTCAGTGTGGATCAGATATGGGATAACAGTCTTCCCCATGAGACACCGATTGCTAATCTGTATCTGGCTGGTCATTGGACAAGGCCCGGTCCAGGAATTTGTGCCGTTGTATCATCCGGATGGGGCGTAGCTAATTTAATTATGGAGAAGGAGAATTGGAGGTAAATTTATGAAAAGAAAAATGATGTTGATTAACCCACACAAGCCGGGAAGATATGGTGAAGAGAGTATTTCCGTTATTGTCCAGATGCCTTTGAATCTTGCTTATATTGCCGCCCTTACACCAGGCGATTGGGAATTTGATGTTATTGACGAAAATCTTGAATTAGCAATCGATGATAACGGTGAAATTACCTTTAAACCTGTCGATCTTGTGTGTATTACAGCAGTTACCTATCAATCTCCCAGGGCTTATAAAATTGCAACTGCCTGTAGGAAAAAGGGTATGACAGTAATTATGGGTGGTATACATGCGTCCGTGATGCCTGAAGAAGCAATAAATTACGTTGATGCAGTTTTCGTGGGTGAGGCGGAAGAAGTGTGGCCACAGGTGATAAAAGATTTTGAAGAGGGAAAGCTCAAAAAGATTTACCAGGGAGGATTACCACCCCTCAGCCTGATGAAGAAGGTATACCCAAATCGGGAGCTCATGAAGAAAAAATATGGCTATAAATTTTCTTCTATCGTCACAACGAAGGGATGTCCGAATTATTGTGATTTCTGCAGCGTACCGACATTCCAGGGTAGAAAATTCAGGGAAAGGCCTTATGAGGATGTTCTCGCAGAGATGGCAGCAACGGATTATAAGGGTTTAATGCTGGCAGAGGACAACTTTTACGGCCATGGGAAAAGGTCAAACGAGAGGGCACGAAATCTTTTCAAGGGAATGGTGGAACGTGGTATCCACAAAGACTGGTTAGGATTTACCGCCTTAAATATTTCTCAGGATGCAGAGACATTGGATTATATGGCAAAGAGTGGCTGCTTTGGCATGCTTATCGGAATAGAATCTACCAATGAGGCTGTTTTGCAGAAGATGAATAAGCGGGTAAATCTTAAGCTGGGCACAGATAGTTATTTTGATTGTATCCAGAAGATACACAATGCCGGCTTAGTCGTTTGGGGATCGGTAGTGTTTGGTGCCGATGGAGATGATAAAGACTCCTTTAAGAGGATGACAGATTTCATCCTGGAGAATAATATCGATATCCTTACCTTTGGTATTAACTGTCCATTCCCCAAAACACAACTCTATGCCAGACTGGATTCAGAAAAGAGGATATTCAGGAAAAATTATCCAGAAGATTGGCAGTACTATGATACGGCCCATGTAGTCCATCGCTTTGTAGATATGACATTAGAGGACTTTATTGAAGGTATGCAATACGTATATGATCATATCTACGCGGGTGATAACTTAAGGACACGCTTCAGAAATTCTATTAAGACGACAAAAAATCCGAGAAACTCCATGTTTGCATTCAGGGTTGGTTCTGACTGGAAACAGGTGTTCGAACAGGTCTTGCAGAATTTGAAAGAATTGTATGATTCTGGCGATTATTATAAAGATTGCTATAAATCAAGCACAGTAACTGTTTCAAAACCCATTATGGAAGCTGTCACTACATAACACAAGTAATTCGTATTCTTGGATATGAGTTTATAGAAGGCACATCAATACTTTTCGCTATTGATGTGCCTTTATATTACCGGTTTGTATTCGGTGGAATCTGGTGGAAGATATTCTGGACCGAATTAAAAATTTTGTTAAAAGAGTGGAACTCTTTTACGTGGCGACTTCTAATCAAAATGGAGAGGTACATCTTGCTGTAGCAAATGACTTGATTTTTCTGCCTGATAATGAGCATATGGCTTTCAAGTCGTGGTTTTGCAACAAAACAATTGAAAATATTCAAAAAAATCCAAATGTATCTATCGCCATTTATGATGCAAAGTCTGATACAGGTTATCAAATTATCGGCAAAGCAGTTGCAAAGACAGTAGTTGCTGTTTTGAATGGTTATGCACCTGAGTTAGAAAAGGTTGAAAGAGAATATCCACAAGAGGAATATCAACTGAAGATAAAGATAATAAATATTATGGAGTTACATAGGGTGACGCATTCTGATAAATATCTTTTAAGTAATTGATCTTTATCCGTAAATCTCTGACAACAATCGGTGCCAACAAAGCAATTTAATTGATGAAGTTAGGAATCCGAAAACATGAGGGTTTTACCAGAGTAAAAAGTGTTTACATATGAAGATATAACCTCACTGCCCGAAGGTAACTACGAAATTATTGATGGAGAAATGGTATCTGTGACACCAGTAGGGTTTAGACATGGAAAGCTTGAATGTATGCTTTCAGAGGTGCTGATGAAACATCTTGGTTCGAAGGGCTATGTCGCGGTTGGGGAAATTGGTATCGCAATAACAAAAAAACCTATGAATTTTCATTTTATTTATGCGGATTTTTGGGTGGCACGGACTAACTTTGTTTGTCCGTGTTTGTGCATAACTTAATAGTTTAAAAGGAGGTAAAAATCATGATCGGCAAATTATTATCATTGTCTATGGAAAAATCAGTCATCCCGGATATTAGTCCAAAAGCGATTATGGTTGTCGCCATTGCACTTATATTCGTTATTCTATTCACATGGAAAAAGGAGGGATAATTGCCTGAAGGAAACTCTACCTTTGATCTTGTAATCATTGGTGGCGGACCAGGTGGGTATGTAGCGGCTATAAAAGCTGCCCAGTTAGGAATAAAAACTGCTCTCATCGAAAAAGATAAGGTTGGCGGTACG
>JBKBTA010000272.1:0-2884 GCA_046291035.1 Candidatus Brocadia sp. | reverse complement strand
TCTGCCGTAGGTGCTGGTGTCGCTGTTTGTTCTTCGGCATAAGATGTAGCGACAAACAAGGGCAAAGACAATGTAACCGTTAATAAATATTTGAATTTCATATTCTTCTCCTTTCAAAAAATTTATATGACAAATAATTGCGACGCTTTATTTTATTCTTTCACTTCAAAGCCACCTCTTTTTCAGACCGTAGAAAATACCTTAATTCTTTTTCTTTTAAAATAATTAAAACACAAGCCTGGACAACACCCATGTATAGCCAGGTGAATCTTTCTATAAAAAACGGGTGAAATTGTATGGCCGTTAAAAAGGTAACAAAACCTGTCAAGAGGCTTACTGATATCCATTTGTCAGAAACGTCTTTCGCTGCAAGGTAGACTCTAAGAAGGTTTAAAAAAGTGTAACATAGTAAAATAAGGTAAAAGAATAACCCAACAATACCAACCTCATCTGCGGCTTGAACGATGGCATTGTGTACTGACCAGCCATAAAAATGTTCTGTATATCGATCCCCGCGTGCTACACCAACTCCAAGACATGGATAGTTGTAAAAAAAGCCTATGATACCATCCCTTAGCAATTGTAATCTTATCCTATACTCTCCAATATGAAGTTCCGTGTAAATTGCATTTTGGATGTCGTCAACAAAGCCAAAGAGGTAGATAACAACGGCAGTTAACAAGGTACCAATGAAACCATGAATAATTAAATAAGGACGCCAGATGAGAACAGATAAAGTCAATCCAATAAAAAGAGACAAAAAGGCATCTTTAGAAAAAGTCAGGAAGAGGGCAGTTAGCAGTAATAAGAAAGAGGAGATAAGGATACACCTCTTTTTGAGGGCAAAGGGCCTTTTATAAAGAAAGTAGTTGAAAACAATAAGTAGTGCTGTATTTACGAAGAAAGTGAAAGCTTTATAACTTCCAAAGAAAGCGGGAACCCTGAGAAAATTTCCGAAAGACGTTGGTTCAATCATAAGCCTTATGGCATCTTTGTCTACAAGACCCACAATAGGAATTCCTAAAGTTACATATATAATCTCTTGCCCGATACCAATTACCGAGGAGATGGTTGTCATGATTACGAACCATTTTAAGAAAAAAATTAAAAGGGTCTTGTTTTTAATAGAGAATACCGTCAAGAAGCCGATAAAGAGAAACTTTGCTACGGTAATCAGTGAACTTACGAAATAAAGTACGTTACCATTATTTACCGTTGGAAGAAATACCGATATCATAAAGAGCAGATTTAACAGATCAAGGGTGGTTACATTAAGCTTTTCGTGTGTAACCGCATGTTTTGCTAATACCACCAACAAGAAAACAACAACAACAATTTCACTGAAATCTATTTTGCCCATATTTGTTAAGGCGAGAGTCTGTATACCAATAAGATAGAGGATAAGAAAAGACTTTTCGGTATTAAGAAGGGTCTGTGCAGCCAGCCTTTTTGTAAGGGATAATAAAGGAATGAAAAGAAAAAGTAAGGTAAAAAGTTCATAGGGGTATAACTTGAAAACATTAATCCCTTTTATCGTTAAATCAACTTTATTTGCAATAACGGTAGTAAGGAAAGGATCCACTACTACGAATAATCCCAAAAGAGACCCTATAATCAGGGTCGCGAAAGGGAAGGAAGGTTTAGATAAAGCAAAAGTTTTCATTTCTCTTCTTTGCTGATAACCGCCAATAATACCGAATTGGGTTCCATCTTGATGTTAAGGTCGTAACTATTATTTAGTATCGTGATCACATCGACCTTTTCAGACCCTTCCAGCGAGATTTCCTTCCAATTGTTAATCTCATCAATTGCGGTATAATAAACAGCGTGATAAGATTCGTTATATCTCTTAAATGTTTCTCTTAAATCCTCTTTTACTTTTTTAGTAGGATGAGTAGATTTGAAAATCTTGTCTTTGAGTAATTTATTTAGGCATTCTTTTATGCTTCTGCTTTTCTTGCACTTTTCTATACTATCTTTTAAAAACTGCACCTCTTTATCAGTATATCCTATGGACAAGAGATAATCCTCTGCTACCTTTACACCTGCTTTTTGGGCCTTTGCTCTGGCATCCCACACAGCACGGTCAATAGCGCCTCCAATACCACACGGGGCATTAGTCCTTGAGGGTTCTGTCCTCTTATTAAAGCTACAGGCATTACTATGGGTGCTATCTATTGTATAGATTGTAAGTTTCGCCTTCCCTTCAAAGGGGATGTTGGTGAAATGGACCTGTACATCCGTTGGATTTTCACTGGCATCAAGGATGTGCAGAATCGCGTCTGCGATCTTTTTATTTTCTGTATACTTCAGTTCTTTGGATGCGCTCCGTATAGCGCTAATGCCCTTTTTATTATTTAGACTTTCAAAAGCCCTTGCAATGAAATTAAGGGCTTCGATTTTTTTCGGGTCATTTAGCGCAGAAGCTACCTGGTTTATGGATGATAAAAGAACGTCATCTATTTCTTTTCTAGCGCCTTCCTTAATAGATTTTCTTATTTGTTTTTTTTCTTCTTCCAGAAAGCCTGTTTGACTGTCTACCGCATAAAACATAAATTTCTTAAATCTCTTTTCATCTTTGGGAGTAAAGTTGGATACGAGAAGAGAAAGCCTCCTTTGGTTATCTGCAAGAGTAGCAATTGCTGTTAGGTTTTCTGTGGGAGAAGATTCTGTTTCTATCACCTTTTGCGGTCCGTATGTATCTTCACAGGTAGCCATGCTAATTGCTTTCAGGGCATTGTACGCAGGTTTTGTAATTCCTCCGCCGGACACACCTCCCCAGGTAAATATACTCCAATCACCTATAAAGGTTGAATTATTTCTTGCCTTTTTCACTATGTTCTCACGACCGCCATAATCCCGGACATCGAAATCATGACCATGC
>JBKBTA010000271.1:0-2909 GCA_046291035.1 Candidatus Brocadia sp. | reverse complement strand
GAGGACAAACTCGATGGTATCAGGTGCACTTGGTTGAAATCGCAGTTCAAAACCCTCCCGGAGTTGCAGATTCGGATCGCCCCTGAATCCACCGAATATGGCATCATTAGCCGTTGTATCATTAGTATTTTTATTGAACCACGCACAAATGGAAATCTCGTCATTATTGAAAAGAGGAACCGATACATAACTATTAATTCCATCGAAACTCAAACCACTTCCGTTTCTCCCGGTTGTCCATGTAGCTTCGTTGATAATACCATCATTGCCATTGACCGAGGAATCAATGGCAATCGTACCGCTTCCTTCATCAAAAGCATAGTGAACCTGCAGGCTGCCTGGTATAGACGTGGGTGTAGGAGTGGTAACTGGAATTGCTGATGGAGTTGGCTCTGGGACTGTAGTAAAAGCCATTTCGTTTCCGTATGATATTCCTGCGCTGTTCTGTGCTTGAATTCTGTAATAGTATGTTGTCCCCGGTAATAATCCATTTACACCAATACTTATTGCGGTATCGCCCAACCCGCTTACAACTTGTGAGGACGTATGCCAGGAACTGATGTATGACCCGCTGGTTCTGTATATGTACTCCGCTGTCGTAGACAACCCGTTTGCATTGACGGTGCCATTTAATGTTGCTGAATTTGCTGTCACATCGGTCGCTATCCCCGTCACCACTGTCGGCGGTAGTTCCTGCAGTATAACTAGTGCAGTCATTATATCACCATAGGCCGAAACACCGGTAACTGAAATGTGCGTAGGGTCACCGTTTTTCAGTTTAGAATTTGGCGCAGTAGAATCGGTAAAACTGGTATTATTCCCCCAAAAAAAAGAACATGTTCGTATGAGCCCTGGAACTATTCGTGTCCAACATACTATACCCCAAACTTCCTTCATTGGCCTCTTCTACATCAACTCCCTTGTCATCTTCATCTGCATTAACATTATTTACTCCGAATAAGTCGGTTTTTAACTTATCTATGTGATAAATAACCAGACCTCCATGCCCTGATAAACCAGTTTGCCGTTGAAACCCAGTGTCGTACCCAGTAAACTGTCTGTTCTCTAACAGGAAATATTGATTCGAATCTGATGTATTAATACGAAAAATAGAGGTGCTATTGCCATCTGCTTTGGGAAAAGAGACAAACTGGTTAATAGAAAGATTACTTACCGTCCCCCAGGAAAGATACTCCTTACTCCATGCGGATAATAGTGTTGGGGAAGAACCTGCATCTGCCCCAAATGCCGCTCCCCAGCTGCCAGACCCCATGAGATCAAAATATCCTATTCCTTCTGAGTCCCCATTGCTGGCATCCGTGTCATACAGGTCCGGTAACGAGAACATCAGGTGGCCCAGTTCATGTGCAATGACACCGAAAGTAGCAAGATGATTTCCATGTCTTTCACCAAATTGTGCATACCTGCGTATAGTCTTGCCATCTACGAATGGATAACCAACGCCAATCATAGACCACTGATGTGCCCACACAGAAGGAGAAAGAATAGAGTACGATGCCTCATAACCTGCCACCATAATGAGGATGGAAAGTTCTGTTGATTCAACAAAACCATTATTGTTAAAATCGTATGAAGCATAGTTAATATAAGGGTCTGCGGCGAGAATTGCCTCTTTTGCAATCCGCTGGTTTCTCTCATCAATGGACGAACCAGTGTTTGGATGATTGCCAGGTAATCGTAACCATCCAATAAATCCATCATTTGACGTACCATGTGATTCTGTTGCGGGGATAATTGTCACAGACGAATACGATACCTTGTTATAATAATCCGAAACGCTATCACTGGCTCCAAATAATCGTGGTTGTATCTGTCCTGCCGGATAAGTTGCGGATGCATCTGCATAATCAACACCAATAATCAGTACATATTTTGAACCACTTACGGATGTGCCTTTTAACTCTAATTGCAAATTTTTCTGTGAAGGACCACCTGGGTATGAATCGATCGAATTCGGTTTGATAACTGAACTTCTCGGTGGCCGTAAACACTTTGGGATGCCAAGCAAAGCAGGGTTTATCTCTCCAACAATTACACGGGAAGGAACACCAGGCGATAGAGCTTGCACTTTATTATTGGTATCAGCGGAAGGCATATAATACTCCCAGTTACCAGTTTCCGTGTTTTTGTAGATTCCATATCCTTCCTTTGTTTCAACCCAGTTATACCATTCATCCCCAAACTGCCTTGCTTCGAAGGATACTCCCGATGGTTGCCGCAATTCAAAAAGACGATCACATGCCGGAGCAGAAAATGCTCTTGCTGGAAATACGGTCATCAAAAACAGTACGATATATATGAAACGCAACACTTTCATCTCCTGAACACTGAATGCCACAAAAGCTTCCACTCCTACCTGAAAGGGAAATCAAATGTCGGTTTTAGAAAATACTTTAATCTCTTCAGTAAATAATTATCATCAAGGTTTAATAATCATTTATAGAAGCAAAACATCGGGCAGATAGAACGCGAATGTATTTTGTAAATATCCTGAAAATAAAAAAACCTTACTACAAAGATATTTATCTAAAACATCTTCGGTAGTAAGGCTATCTTTACCAGACTACTTCCTTATTGTCCTATGAATTCGCTTTTCTCGACGTACTTCCTGTACGCCTAAAGACCCTTTCCTTTGCGCCCCCAGATCACTCTGGGTTTACCTTTATCGCGATGCAATTAATTTAGTATTTTCACACCTCTTTGTCAAGATTTAAAGCATATAAATATAGGCTTTATTTTTAATACTTTTTAGATAACCTCATAAGAATTCAAAACTGTCATACGGATTCAAAACAAACATCAAAGGCATAGTATACATCCCTAGCGCAGCTACGCCGCAACCAAAAAGATGAAGCAGGCAGAACACTGTTGGCAGTAGGCAAAAAGTG
>JBKBTA010000270.1:0-2955 GCA_046291035.1 Candidatus Brocadia sp. | reverse complement strand
CAACGGATTTGATACATGAGATACTATAAATGGAGGGCTTTTGTCAGGTCTCCACTTGACAACGCTACCAAAAATTTTGCCGCTTCGGAACCAATAAGCCCGGCTGAGCCTGTAATAATGACTACAGACACTTTGACTCTCCTGTCAAAAATAGAGAAAAATGCTCAAAATGTATATTTGAAGATACTACGCCTTCCCCAAGACTGCGCTTGGGAAAGGTGGCGCTAAAGCAATGATATTCTTCGCATTTTTTGAATTAAATTAACCTTATAAAATTAACAGAAATCTATAACCAATATCGCCTCAACGAGTTAGATATAACATATTTCAGTCTTTATGACGTACCCCCTACTTGATACTATCCCCCAAATTCCAGTAACCATTTTGCTATGGCTATTTCTTCTATTAGTACTTCTCCAGATTACTTAACAAACTATATGCCACGATAGAATCCAAAATTAATCTGTCTGGGAAAGGGTAAAAAATAACAAGTAGCAATCTAGTTTTTAAAAAGACTATCCGTAGATGCCCTGTATTACGTAGGCTCGAGGCACTTTTTTCTGTATTGGCAAGGTAACCCACAGCCACTACAGATATTAGCCTCATTTAGGGAAGTTTTTTTTCAAAACGCACAAAATAACCTGTATTGAGTCAAAATAGATCAATTCGATGTAGTAATATTCATCACGACTGTATAAACTTATTACATCCATCAGCACATTTCCCTCAACGTTATTATTCAAATGGACAAATTATAGACTATTTGCCCACTTGAATACAGCTCAACTTAATGAGGTACAGTATTTGCATGTCACTTCCTATTATTTATTAGAAAACAAGTATATTTAGTCTTCAGCAACTTTTCTAAAACATAAAGGCAGGGCTCGTCTCCTGACGGCGAGCAGTAATTCACAACGACTTGCAAACGCAATAAGTCGCCAACAGGGATTGACTCCTCCCATGAAAATTGAAATTCCTTGTATAATAGTTGGATTTAATACAACGAATCCACCAATCGAAACTCAATGAAAAAGTCTCGTAAACAAAGAATATCAGCCTGCATGATCGTAAAAGATGAGGAGGCGCTTCTCCCTAACTGTCTAAATAGCATCAAAAATGCTGTCGATGAAATTATTATTGTTGATACGGGATCAACAGATAATACTATAGTCATCGCCAAAAATTATGGGGCAAAGGTCTATCACTACCGGTGGAATGACAATTTTAGCGAGGCGAGAAATCATTCTATAAATTACGCTTCGGGAGATTGGATACTCCAGATAGATGCTGACGAAGAGCTGGAGCAGGCGGATATCCCAAAACTCCAGCATGCTATAAGTAATCCAGAATATAATGCAATTATTGTAGCCATCCACAGCATAATAAAAGATAACGCCCACAAATTTTATAACACACGGATTTTCCGTCGTGGTAAGGGATTTTACAAAGATATTATTCACGAGCAAATCGTTACAGAAGGTGAACGGCTGCCAACTGAAATAAGGCTTTATCATCACGGATATAATCTCGATGAAAAAAAGATGCAAAAAAAATGGCATCGAACTACCCGCTTACTCAAAAAACAGATTGAACAGAACAAATTTGATAGCTTTGCATGGTTTAATCTTATACGGAATTACCGTACACAAGAGTTATTTCAGGATGGCATCAATGCAGGAGAACAGGCGCTTGCGATAATTACACCGGATCCCTCCACAAAACCCACGGGAACAAACGTTAATTTGCACCATTATGCCATGATTATTTATGAAACGGCAAATTGCTACCTCCACAATGAAGATTTCTCAAATGCAAAAGAATTGTGCCATACCGCTTTATCAAGATTAAAAGAATTGGGAAGGACGCAGGAAAATATTGACATTATATTTACCCTCGCCTGTATATATTTAAAAGAAGGGAGTTACCACAAAGCAATTGACTACTTTAATTGGTTCCTATCTTTACGGGAATGGTACCTTGAAAATATAAATACGAATCCTCTTATGATTGATACGCTTGGATACGACTACGCAGCTTATCATGGAATGGGTTACTGCTACGGGAACTTAGAACAGTGGGAAACAGCCATAATGCATTTACAAAAAGCTATTGTGTATAACCCTAAATACCTCGAAGCATATAAAAACCTGGCGTCATGCTATTCCAGGATGAATAACCGTGTTGAAGCTATCAATACTTTATTGAAAACCGTTTCCAAAGGTATTGCAGATGATGATGTGATATCAAAATTAGGAGAGTTATATATACAACAAGGAGTCTACGAAAAAGCCACACCATATCTTGAAGAATATTTGAAAAAACACCCGGAAGATAAAAGTACCTTACTAAAACTTGCGCAATCGTACGAGCATTTAGGTCATTTAGAGGCTGCACTTGTTGGTTATAGAAGTGCGCTGGGAAAAGGATATGGTCTTCAAAGGCCAGAAGTCATAAATTAAGTCTTTGTACCTTTTGTCATGAAGACACAAAGTTGCAAAGAAAATACTTCATTTCTTTGTGACTTTGCGGCAAGTTTGAAATTCTAAACATAATGAGAATATTATATCTTAGCGAGGCACAAAACAATGTCAATTACAGGTCATTTGACGGCATCAAATAAGTACAGGCCAACCCTCTCTGCATGCATGATCGTTAAAAACGAAGAGAAATTTTTACCTCAATGCCTGCAGAGCATTAAAGATGCCGTGGATGAAGTGATTATCGTCGATACAGGCTCAACGGATAAGACTGTTGAAATTGCAAAATCCTTTGGCGCAAGGGTATACCATCATCCCTGGAAGAACAGCTTTAGCGAGGCACGGAACCATTCCCTGAGCTATGCGACAGGTGATTGGATCCTGCAAATCGATGCAGATGAGGCACTGGAACAGACTGACATCCCCCTTTTACACAAATTAATACCCGCTGATTCGTACAAGGCCATATTTGTCGCTA
>JBKBTA010000269.1:0-3015 GCA_046291035.1 Candidatus Brocadia sp. | reverse complement strand
GCCTTCATCTGTCACGTACACCGTCCCGCCGAGGGTCTTTGCGTAGTATTTCACCCGTTCGTCCGCCTGCCCTTCATTGGCAATGAACGGCATCTGTATTTTTTGGACCTTTTGCACAAATTCTTCCTTCGATGGCTTTCCGGCCTGTTCACCGGCAAAAAGTAAACCGGACATTACGCATAACATCAAACAAACAACAGCAATGCATTTACACATTTTTTTCCTCCTTTCTTTCAAATATTTTCCTCTAAAATATTTGTATAAACAAAAAAGCCTTACTGCAAAAATGTTTGTTCAAAACATCTTCGGCAGTAAGGCTATCTTTTACTCAACCGCTTAAACCGTTCAATCTGTTTAAACGGCTTAAACGGTTTAAACGGCTTAAACGGCTTATAAGACCCTTTACTTTGCGTCCCCTGATCGCTCAGGGTTTGCCTTTATCGTAATGTCTTATGTGTTATAGCAGCTTTATTTTTACAATTTTCTGAAATCGCACTATGAGATAGATTTTCGCTGTGCGGAAATCGTTTGCAGAATTTAGGCAACAATTTAGTTTTTAAAAACATCAATAGTTAAAAATGCTTATGGGGTTGACAATAAACAGCATGAACAACTGCGTGCTGCTGTGCCATCAGGGCTAAAGCCCCGGTATGGCAGGTATATCCACGAACCCCAGCCTTAAGGCTGGGGTTAATACCCGGACAGCCGCAGGATGGCCTTATCTGATAAGGGCCCCAGCCTTATGGCAAGACAAGCGCCTCCGCTTGCCATCATAAGGTCAGGCGAGGAGCCTGACCTGCCATGGGTTCGTGACGGCCTTATCTGAATTGGGCCTTAGCCCTGACAGCAGCGCTTGATCTTCAAGTGTTGAAAAACAAACGTGTTCAGATTGTTTATTGGTAATCCCTAACCCGAACAAGCCGGAAGAGATGACAGCGCAGGCTTCCCGCCTGCATATCGTTGAATTCAAAAGCAGGCAGGATGCCTGCGCTACTAAATATTTTTGCTAAATGTGTCAAAACTATTTTTGAAAGATACTTATGTGGCAATTCGTAAATAACCCATACATTGCATAATGACCATATTATTACTGCATTTCCTGTCAAGCAAATTTTAAAATATTTTTGCTGAATAGTTACGGAATTTTTCAAAAAACGAAACTGTTACCTTTTTTTGTAAGTTTTTTTAGCAACAAAAAATTAATTTTGCGTTCATCTCCCGTTCATGCGTCGCAAGGTATAATTTAGCAATAAAAACAGGGCGGAAGAATATACTCAGGCAGTGCGAATCTGTAAAATACTTTTTGTAATAATTACAATTATTCAATGTAAATATTACATGTTTTTACCGTAGTAATCAGTATTATTGCAAAAAACAAAAACGTATTTAATCCTAAACAATAACATTTCACATACTTACGGTACACGCCCGATTTAATTTCTCTTTAAAAACTGCTTGGCACTTTCGTTGCAAGTTAATATTAAGTTTAACTTTCTGCCAAAAAAGGCGTGGAAAGATTTATAAATTCACAATAGTTTCTGAGAAGATATGAAGATTCGGGTTCTCTTGTTAGGGGTCGGGCGGTGGGGTGCAAACCATTTGAGGTTGTTGCATTCGTTGCCCGTGGAGCTTTTTGTCGCAGAGCTTCAACCGGAACGGCTTGCACAAGCCCGCGCGTTGGGTATTTCCGATACTCACCTGTTTCATAATTACCATGAAATTTCGGCATCAGTAGATGCAATGGTGGTGGTGACGCCGGCCAATACACATTTTGAACTATGTCGGAAATTTTTAGAGGCTGGCAAGGACGTATTTGTTGAAAAACCCATTACGATGCGATCAGAAGAGGCTCGTATGCTTGTGGAAATTGCGGAGCGGCGTAAACGTATCCTGCAGGTCGGACATATTTTTCGGTATGATCCTGCCTCACAATGGTTAAAGGACTCTATTCAGCAAGGTAAATTCGGGCGGGTCAAGATTTTGCGCGGAAATTTCAGCGGCTTTAAACGCCCCCGCAATGACACCGGCGTGACCTTTGCCGATGCTATCCACTTTATTGATTTGTTTAATTATTTTATGGGCCGGCCTCCCACACGGGTCAATGCTATCGCGAAGGATTTCATGGGTCGCGGTATGGACGATGCCTCATTGGTTGCGATGGACTATGACGGAGTCGATGGAACAACATGGACTACGGTGGAAAGTGGTTATTATCCCCCCGGTAAATTCCGTGAGGTTGTGGTTGTGGGTGAAGAGTTGAGCGCAGTGTGTGATTACAACATAGCCCAGTATAAGATTAAAACATTCGAAAACAAGCATGTTAAATTCGATGGGGGGTTCAAGGCCGTGGAAGGGGCAATGCATCAGATTGAGTTTCCACCAGAGGAGCCATTGCTCATGGAATTGAGGGCATTTATTGAGTCGGTACAAACACGAAAACATCCTCTGGCAGACGGTAGATCAGGTTACGATGCAGTACGTGTAGTTGAGGCGGCTTTGAAATCTGCCAAAGACGGACGAACGATAGAATTAAACTGATAAAGGAACAAGTGAACATCATGCAAAAAATTCCGCTTTCGAAATGCTTTGTAAATGGCGAAGTCAAACAGGCAGTACTGAAAGCACTGGAGTCAGGGTGGTATATTCTTGCCAAAGAATGTGAAGCCTTTGAGTCTGAGTTGGCTACTTATGTGGGCACGAAGCATGCAATACTCAGTTCATCTTTGACGGCTGGTATGTTTTTGTTGCATCTTGCGATGGATTTACGACCTGGCGATGAAGTGGTGGTGCCATCACATACCGCCTTTGCTAGCATAGAACCGATGATTCATTGCGGGGCAAAACCGATTTTTGTGGATGTGGATGAGGCTTATTGCCTGGATACAGATCAATTAGAAGGGGCTATTACACCGCGCACCGTAGGAATTATGCCCGTTCATTTATACGGTCATCCTGCAAACCTGGATCGGGTATTTGAGATTGCTCGGAAACATCATTTATGGGTTGTTGAGGACT
>JBKBTA010000268.1:0-3031 GCA_046291035.1 Candidatus Brocadia sp. | reverse complement strand
ATTATGCATTCGGCAATCCTTTGCTGCCGGCAAACATAGCTGGTAACTTTAATGATACATATCCTATTCTTTCATTTGAAAATGCCATAAATAAAATAAGATTCTATTTCCTTTCGTCAAATACCAGTATTTATGCCTTTTCTCCAATAACTGTTTTATCGTTTTTGGGCATTCTGTTTATTCCAAAACAATATCTCAGAGAAAAACTGTTTCTTTTCCTTCAGTTTCTTTTTCTATCTTTCTATTTAATTATGATGACGACCGTCGGCCATTGCCAATATGGCCCTAGGTATTTGATTCCTACGTTGCCTTTTTTAAGTTTAGGTTTATGTGGGTACTGGATGGGATTTGCAACAAATTATTTTAGCAAAATTTTGACACTTAGGTATTTGACCACGATAATTATCATAACAGGTGCAATTTCTATCGTTATTTCAGCTGTTGGGGCTTCCCAGGGTACTATGTACTGCTCACTAAACATATGGGCTTTTAAATACTATTTAGGCAAGATTATTACCGGCAGTTTTCCTGAGTTCCCTTTGCTTAAAATTTCAACACTTCTTTTAACTGCTGTTTTGTTTGTCTCTATAATTAAATACAAGGAAAACATACGTGACTATGTGCATCCTAGGTATATGTTGGCTAAAGGAAAGCTGTACCGCATAAATCGGTTGTGGTTAATAAATAATTTCTATCTGAAAGTAATTATATTTTTGGCAATCATTTTAAGAGTGGTTCTCCTGAATGAAGTTCCCAACGGCTTTTATTCTGACGAGGCATCTATTGGCTACAATGCGTATTCGATTCTAAAAACAGGAAAAGATGAACATGGCATGCTCTTCCCTTTGTATTTCAAGGCATTTGGTGAGTACAAAAATCCTGTTTATATCTATTCAGCCATTCCGCTAATAAAGATATTTGGTTTAAATGAATTTGCTGTTCGGTTGACATCCGCTTTGTATGGAACGTTGACCGTGCTCTTTACGTATTTTCTTGCCAAAGAGTTGTTTCACAAACGGGTTGGCTTGTTGGCTGCCTTGTTTTTAGCTATATCTCCCTGGCATCTCCAGTTCAGCCGTATTGCTTTTGAGGCCGTTTCACTGCCATGCCTTTTCACCGTTGGCTTCTATTTTTTAGTGAAGGGACAGGAAAAGGGTAAATATCTGTTTTATAGCGCGATTCTATTGGCCGTAACCTTTTATACATATGCCCCTGCCAAGGTTTTCGTGCCGCTTTTTCTGGCAGGTTTTTTTGCCCTGAACTATCACCGTCTCATTAAATTTAAGCGAGAGCTATTTTTATCTTTAGCATTAGCGTTTCTTATTTTAGTGCCTCTTTTAATCTTCACCGTTTATGGACAAGGCCAGTCAAGATTTAACATAATATCTATTTTGACAAAGCACTCTTTAAGCCTAACAAGGGATAATATTTTAAATGATAAATATTGGTCTACTTCTTTATTTAAAAGTTTGTCTGACCATAAATTCTTTTTGATTTTGTACTCCTTTTTGAGGAATTATTTTCTCCATATGTCACCAAATTTCTTATTTTTTAGAGGAGACTCAAATACAAGGCACTGCATCGGAGGTATGGGTCAGCTCTATCAATTTGAAGGTATTCTCCTCCTTATTGGCATTATTTTCCTTGTCTTAAGAAAGAGGAAAAAACATTTTATACTCTTATGGTGGTTTCTTATATTTCCAGTTCCCAGCAGCCTCACTTACGAAAGTATACCTCATGCCGTAAGGTCAATCTGTGGATTGCCGGTCTTCCAGATAATTGCTGCACTGGGTGTTGTATCATCTTTCAATTATATAAAATACGTCAGAATAAATAAATCAGGGTATAAAATAGGTATCAAGTATCTAACAACCTTTGTGTCAATTCTTTTCCTGGCATTCGCTGTATACAACATAAGGTATTATTTTGTGAGGTATTATAAGGAATACCCCAAAAAATCTTTTGGTGCATGGAGTTACGGCAGGAAAGAAATTATTCAGACTGCTGAAAATTTTAAAGGGATAGATACTTATAGTTTTATGGGAATGGGACGACAGGATATATTTGTCCTGTTTTATACGAAATACGACCCGGAAAGATGGCAAAAAACCAGGCATTTTGACAGATACCGATTTGATAGTATCGATAGACTTGCAGACAAAAGACAAGCGTTGATTGTTGAAGCAGGCAAGTATCCACAATACCCAACGATTCAAACGATCTTCATGCCGAACGGCAGGGCTGGTTATGAAATTAAGGTGTATAAAGAAAAAAAGGAAGATATCCTTAGCCCTTCAGATATCAAACCAGAAGTCGTGGGTGGTTTGATGGGGAGTTATTTTAATGGAAAGAATTTTGATAAATTTGTACTCTTCAGAATAGATAAGATGATAGACTTTAACTGGCAACGCGGATCGCCATGTCCTGGGGTAAACACAGACAATTTTTCTATACGATGGGATGGATTCATAAAAATAGATGAAAGCGAAGAATATAAATTCTATACTGTCAGTGATGATGGTATTAGATTAATGATTGATGGATATACCATTATTGACAATTGGACCTCGCATCGTTCAACAGAAGACAGCGCTATAATTTACTTAGACAAAGGATGGCATAAAATCGTAATCGAATATAACGATATAGGTTTTGACGCAACAGTAAAGCTATTGTGGAGTTCTTCCTCACGAAAAAAGGATGTGGTGCCTTCGGACCATCTTAGTTTTTACGACCCTCAAAATATTAATCGAAGATGAAAAATGGAAAATTGCCATAAATATTCATCAACTATGAAGCCGCATGAACACCTATGTGTAATGAATATCTGTTTCTATTTTCTTCCAACAATTATTTGATTCAACAATAAGAAGTTTAATCTAAAGAATTTCAATATCTTTTCGAGTGTCAATTCAAATGGCATCCCAATAGGCGATATCATAAATTGTTTGGCAGTTGCAATTTCAAAACCTACGGTTTCGAACAATGATTTTAATTTGCGGAGGGTAATGAGTTCGTTATGTTCCTCTTC